>JALYVY010000256.1 GCA_030852985.1 Gemmatimonadota bacterium
GCACCTGGTTCCGAAGCCGATGCTCAAGATTGCCGGCAAGCCGGTGATGGCGTACATCCTCGAGGACCTGCAGAAGCTCGGCAACGTGGAGCAGGTGGTCTACATCACCGGCCACCTGAAGGAGAAAGTCGAGGAATACACGCGGAAGGAGTTCGCGTCACTTCCCTCCGCGTTCGTTGAACAGACCGTGCAGGACGGCACCGCCGGTGCGGTCAAGCTCGCGCAGCCGTGGGTTGACCAGGATGTCCTGATCATCTTCGTCGACACGATCTTCGAGACCGATCTCGCCGTCATCAAGAACACGGATGCCGACGGGATCATCTGGGTGAAGGAGGTTGAGGACTACCAGCGCTTCGGCGTGGTCGTCACCGACAAGAGCGGTAACATGACCCAGATCATCGAGAAGCCGAGCACGCCCATCTCGAAGCGCGCCAATATCGGCCTCTACTACATCAAGAACTGGAAGCTGCTCTACGAGGGCATCGATCACGTCCTCACGCAGCCGAAGCACAAGGGTGAGTACTATCTCACCGATGCGTTCCAGTACATGATCGACAAGGGTGCGAAGATCAAGGTCATCGATGTCGAGGGATGGTACGACGCGGGCAAGCTCGACACGCTGCTCGAGACGAACCAGACCGTGCTGTCGAAAGGCGCGGCGCGCCGGCCGAAGAACATCGAGCAGAGCGTCACCATCCACGATCCCGTGTACATCGAGGACGACGTCACCATGTCGAACTCGGTGATTGGGCCAAACGTCTCCATCGGAGCGGGCAGTGTCATCGAAAGCTCGACGCTCACGCACACCATCATCGGCAAGAAGGGGAAGGTGAAGCATTCCACCCTCAACAATTCGCTGATCGGCGACAACGTGACCATTGAAGAGCTGAAGGGCGAGCTCACGGTTTCCGACGACTCGGAGATCCGCGGGACGCACTGAGGTTAGTCGGCGCCGGCCAGTCCAGCGGCGCCGACGAGCACCATCAGCGCACGAGCAACGCCGTGATGGCCTTCGGTGTTGTCGTACCACTCCGCCGAGGTGTGTATTCCGCCACCTCGGCCGCCAGCACCGATCGCGATGGATGGGATGCCGAGGCTGATCGGAACGTTCGCGTCGGTCGAGGCCGTGGCGAGCTCCGGGCGGCGCCCGATGCCGACGGTCGCCTGCATGGCAGCGCGCACCAGCGGATGATCGTCTTCCGTTGCGCCACTGGGCCGATCGCCAATAGTCGAGATTTCGTACTCGAGCGGCGGAGTGGCGGGAGCGCGGCGATAGTTCTCCTCGCGTACCGCCGCGCGCATGACTTCGTGGATATCCCGCACGCATGCGTCGAGCACGCTCATGCTCGTGGAGCGGAGGTCGATGTCGATCCACGCTTCGGCGGGAATTGCGTTGACGCTGAGGCCTCCACCGATGCGGCAGACCGACAACGTGGTGCGCGGCGAGCGAGGCAAGGGCAGCGACGCGAGCTTTGAAGCCGCGGCGCCCGCCGCATGCACAGGATTCGCGATGCCGAAGGACGACCAACTGTGCCCACCGTCGCCGCGAAAGACGACATGAAAGCGCCGCGACCCGAGTGCGCGGTTCACGATGCGGTCGTCGCCGGCACCGTCGAGCGCGATGCATGCGTCGACCGGGCGATGAATCGTGGAAAAGAGATGCTTGGCGCCCCGGAGGTCGCCTTCGCCTTCCTCGCCGACGGTGGCCGCAAAAACGATGGGCCGCTGCGTTCGTACCTGTCGGCCGTCGATGGACTCGGCCAGCGCAAGCATCGCGGCCACACCACGCGAGTTGTCGACGATACCGGGGCCGCTGAGGCGCTGTCCTTCGCGCGTCACCGCGACCGCCGTGCCGTGAGGGAAGATGGTGTCGAGGTGTGCGCAGATCACGATGCAGCCTTCCGTTTCAGCGCCGCGGCGTGTGCCAAGCACGTTCCCGGCGTCGTCGACGTGCACGTCATCGAGACCGAGCGTGCGGAAGCGATTGGCGACGAACGCTCCACGCGCCTGTTCGCCCCCGGTGGGCGCTGCGATTTCCGACACCGCGATCTGTGTCGTCAGCAAGGACTCGTCCGCCGCGGCCAGTCGAGCGAGCGCGGGGGCGAGTTGGCGGAGGAGCGTCGCGTGATCGCGGTCTGACGGCGGAAGGTCGGCGCGCATACGTTATCTATCGCCGAGTGACAGTGGGAGGCGCAAGGCTATCGAACGCGTTGTGAGCGAGGTGACGATGACAGAGCCGGCGCCCCCTCGTCTCGGACGGAACGTATTCGCCCTCTCGGCTGTGAGCCTGCTCACCGACGTGTCGAGCGAGATGATCTATCCGCTCCTCCCGATCTTCCTCACGAGCGTGCTGGGGGCGAACGCGAGCTTCATCGGACTCATCGAGGGAGCGGCCGAGACGACGGCGGCGTTGCTCAAGCTGGCGAGCGGATGGTGGTCAGATCGTGTGCGCAAAAGAAAGCCGCTCGTCGTGCTTGGCTACGGCATCGCGTCGCTCATGCGTCCACTCGTGGCGATCGCGCAATCGGCGACGCAGGTGCTCGTCATTCGACTCGCGGACCGTGTGGGGAAGGGCATCCGGAATGCGCCGCGCGACGCCCTGCTCGCGGAGTCGGTGCATCCGAGCATACGAGGCCGGGCGTTCGGGGTGCAGCGGACGGGCGACCACATCGGCGGTGTGCTCGGGCCGCTGATCGCGTTCACGCTGTTGAGCCGCCATCTCGCGGAGATGCGCACGGTGTTCTGGCTCGCGGCGATCCCCGGCGTGCTCTCGGTGATCGTGGTGATCCTTTTCGTTCGTGAGATTCCACGCGCGGCGGGCAAAGAGGAGATGCCTCTCGACCCGGCGGCGCGCGCGCAGGCAAGTGCCCAGGGAGTCACGCCGGGCCACGCACCCGATCTCACGGCGACCCTCGACGCACAGTTCTGGCGCGTGCTCGTCGTGATCTTCGTCTTTACGCTCGGCAACTCGACGGATGCGTTTCTGCTGCTTCGCGCCAACCAGCTTGGCGTGCCGGTCGCGCTGGCGCCCATCCTCTGGGCGGCGCTGCATGTCGTGAAGTCAGCGTCGAGTGTGCCGGGCGGCGCGTTGTCGGATCGTATCGGCCGACGACCGACGCTCATCGCGGGATGGTTGCTCTACGCTGCGGTTTATGTCGGTTTTGCGCGCGCCGGCGCCTCGTGGCAAGCGTGGGCGCTGTTTGGCATCTACGGCCTCTTCTTCGGTCTTACCGAGGGAAGTGAGCGAGCGCTCGTTGCGGATCTGGTCGTAGCAGACCGACGGGGGACCGCGTTTGGCTGGTACAACCTGGCCATTGGGCTTGGAGCGCTCCCCGCATCGATTCTGTTCGGCTTCGTGTGGGATCACACCGGCGCGAGCGCGGCGTTCCTGATGGGGGCGACTTTTGCGGCGCTGGCCGCGGCGGGACTCATGATCGTGATGCCCGCCGCGTCGCAACAACCCTGAGCGCTAAGGCTGCGCTGGAACGTTGACCAACTGATCGCGGCCCTTGTCCCGATACGGAATGCCGTGCACCATCCAGTCGGGCGCGGGTGCGCCCTTGAGCTTGTTGTCGAAGAACTGCTGCATGCGCATGGCGATGTCCTTCTGGTTCGCGCGACTGGACGGGTTGTGGACGTCGTTGTTGTAGTCGATGAAATACACTTCCTTGCCTAGTCGGCGCATGCCAACGAACGTCTCGATGCCCTGATACCACGGCACCGCATCGTCTGCATCATTGCTCATGATGAAGAGGGGCGTCGTGACCTTGTCGAGCCAGAACAGCGGCGAGTTCTCGATGTAGCGCATGGGGCTCTGCCAGAGGCTGCCGCCAATGCGGCTCTGTCCGTTCTCGTACTGGCCGGAGCGGGCGATGCCCGTGCCCCAGCGGATGCCGCCATATGCACTCGTCATGTTCACGACGGGCGCTCCCGCCATGGCCGCAGCGAACATCTGGGTCTGCGTGATCATGTAGAGCGTCTGGTATCCGCCCCACGACTGCCCCTGCAGTCCGAGATGCTTCGCGTCGACGTAACCGCGCTGGAGCAACATCTGGACGCCCGGCACGACCGACTTCATCGCACTCGGGCCGGGATACCCAACCTCGTAGTGGATATCCGGCTCGAAGACGAGATAGCCATTGGACGCATAGTGCGTCGGATTGATGACGTTGCGGCCGTTGGGTGGGACGTAGGTGTTCAGGTTGTTCGAAAGTTGTTCGTAGAAGTACGAGATCATCGGATACTTCTTCGACGGATCTAAGTTTTCCGGCTTGTAGAGCATTCCCTTCTGCTCGAAGCCGTCCGTGCTGATCCACTTTACCAACTCGACGGTGGCCCAGTTGAAGTCCTTCTGCTGCGGATTCGCGTCGGAGATCTTCGTGAGGTTCGTGAGCGATGAACCGGTGTAAAGATTCGGGAAATCGACGTACGTGCCCTTCGTGACGAGATACTCCTCGGCGTCCTTTGCCTTCATCGGTGTTCCCCACGCGACGTCAGCCATGACTGCCGATTCCGGCGCGCGCACAGCGCCAAGCTGGTCGCGATAGAAGCCTGCGGCCTTCGTCTCCTCGTTCAGGGCGTGCAGGAACAGCGGCGCCCTGGGATCGAACACGTTGGACGTATCGTTGCCCGCAGCACCTCCGCCACCACCTCCGCGACCAACTCGGCCGGCAACCAGCGAGACCAGCCGAAGTACCGTGTTGTTCTTGCGGCCGACGGAGTCAGTCACGTTGATGGCTGGCTTCGCGGCGGTCGGATCGACCTGCCAGATGTCGTAGCGGTCGTAGAGCAGCACCGAGTTGTCGCCCTTGGTCCAACCGGCGAGGCCCCACGCTCCGGGGATTGCGGGTGTATCCGCCGTCTCCTGCGCGAAGCTCACGCCCTTGACCGGCGTGGTGATGTCCGTCGTTTTTCCGTTGCCCACACCGTACGTATACCAATGTCCCTTGTCGAAGTAGAGGACGTACTTGTCGCCGGGCGAGAGATGCGCGGTTCCGCTGATGTGCTCCTTGATGATCTTCGCGGCGCCTGTGAGGCCATCGATGAGATAGACGTCGGTTGCACCATCACCCCACATGTTCTCGATGTTGTACCGCTCGCGCGAGGTCCCGAGCACGACGCGACCATCGTCGCCGAGATTCACTGTGGGGAGCGAGTCGACGGCGAGCGTGACCATCTTTTTCTGCGCGATGAAGTAGAGGCTCTGATGCGAGCGATTACGATCGCGACCGGCGTTCAGCCGCTGGGTAGGCTGCAATTGCGCGTCCTTGTAATGCCAAAGGTCGAACACGGCCTTGCCGGCGAGTGAGTCCGACGGAACGGAGTCAGGAGCGATGGGCGCAACGCCAAAGCTGATCGCGTTGCCGTTCCGGGTGAACGCGACGTTCGCGTTGTCGGAGACGCGCACACCCTTCGCCAATGCGGCGGGCATGACGGCGGCTGTCGCCGCGCCGTTCCCCTTGAGGGAGGCGTAGTACAGTGAGTAGCCAGCCTTCGGCTTGCCGAACTCCTCGCGATTCGTGAGGAACGCCGCCTGTGAAGAAGCGCGGTCGAGCACCAGACTCTTGTAGTCACCGCTGCCGGCGAGGAGCGTGGTCGTCGCGCCGGTGTTCAGGTGGCGGACGTAGGCGCCATCGCGGCCAGCCGTGCGTGAGGCGACGGTGTAGGCCAATACCTTGGCGCTGTCGTCGAAGGAGAACGCCTGGACGTCGGCGATACGCTCGTCGGCTCCGGTGGAGAGGTTGCGCAGCACCAAGGTGTTGCCGTAGGGCCTGCGTGCGACACGCGCGGACGAATCGGGCGGAGCACCCGCGCCGGCACCGCGCCCGCGTCCTCCTGCGATCGAGTCGGTTGCGGAAGCGGAATCCTCCGGCACGAACGCGAGCCACGCGCCGCTGTTGACCGGAAGGCGAAATGACCGCACCCGCGGCACCGTGGTGACCTTGCCGTCGGCCAAGTCGACGATGGCGAGATCGGCGCGAGCCTGCAGCGCGGCGAGCGCGCGGCGATTACGCGCCGAGCGTTCGAACTCCGCCTGTACGGGGTAGGTGAGTACCACCGCGTGGCGACTGTCCGAAGTGAACTGTCCGGGCGCCGAGGTGGCGGTTGTGGGATCGTCCTCGGGAGTGCCGGTCGGTCGCGGGCGCAGTCCGCCGGGAACGTTGTTCGGCCGTCCAAGGTATCCGCGGGGCACGTGGTATTCGTTGCCGGCCTGTGTGGCACGGACGATCATCTCGCCATCGCCCACCAGTGGGCTCAGGGTGTAGAG
>JALYVY010000092.1 GCA_030852985.1 Gemmatimonadota bacterium
CCCGCTTCAGTTGGTGCCCCGCCCCGGGGCCTGTTCCATACTTGACATCGTCGCGAACCGCAGTCAATCCTACAGACACAGAAGGTCAGTAGGATGGGAAATGCCGAAGACTTCATACGCCAAGCGTCGTTCCGGCAATCAGGGAGCAAGCGAGTGCTCACCGAAGACAACAGGGACGTCTCTGGAGCGTGGCGCGATCCGCGCTTCTCCAGCAGGCGTCCTTTGTGTTTCGATTCGAGTGAATCCGCTCTCTCTCCGCGATGCCACGAACGCGCCGCACAGTTTCGGATCATCCCACCGTCGGCAACTCTCATCGTCATGAGGTACACGCATGCGAGAGTATCAAGGATCGGAGATCCGCAACATCGCGGTGGTCGGACACGGAGGCAGTGGCAAGACCAGCCTGGTCGACGCGCTCGCCTTCGTGTCCGGATCCAGTAAACGGCACGGCAGCGTCGCTGATGGAACCGCGCTGACCGACACCGCACCAGAAGAGACGGAACGGGGCTATTCCATCAACCTCGGCTGTGCCCACGCCGAATGGATGAACAGCAAGATCAACCTGCTCGACACGCCAGGATTCCTGGACTTTCACGGCGACGCCATCGCAGGCCTCGCGGCCGCCGATGGTGCCCTCTGCGTGATCGGCGCCGCGGGCGGAGTCGAGGTCGGCACAGAGCGCATGTTTCGCGAGGCCGTCGACCGCCGCGATCCGGTGCTCTTCGTTGTCACGATGATGGACAAGGAGCACGCGGACTTCGATGCGATCTACCGCCAGATCAAGTCGCGGCTGACGCCCAACGTGATTCCGATCGAGGTGCCCATCGGTGAAGGGGCGGACTTCCATGGCGTGGTGAACCTCTTCGACCGGAAGGCGCATGTCTACGCGCGCGGCGGCAAGAGCGGCGCGTACGAGGAGACCGACGTCCCCGCAGAGCTGCAGGCACAGTTCGACCGGTACTACTCCGAGCTCATCGAGACAATCGCATCTACGGACGATACGCTGCTGGAGCGCTACCTCAATGGCGACGAGATCTCTCGTGACGACGCCGTCGCCGCGATGAAGGCCGCGATGAAACGCGGCGACCTGTTTCCGTTGTTCTGCGTATCATCGACGCTCAACTACGGCACACGCGCCGTGCTGACGACCATCGTCGAGCTGATGCCGAACGCCTACGAGATGGAAGAGCTGCACGCGTTCACCGGAGCCGAAGGCGATCATACCGTCGAGATCCATGCGCAGGACGAGGCGCCGTTCGCGGCCCTCGTATTCAAGACGCAGAGCGAGCCACACGTCGGTGACGTGAGCATCTTCAGGATACTTTCAGGCTCGGTGACGAGTGGCGACGAGGTGTACAACGCCACGCGCGATGTG
This sequence comes from Gemmatimonadota bacterium, assembly GCA_030852985.1. GTDB lineage: Bacteria > Gemmatimonadota > Gemmatimonadetes > Gemmatimonadales > Gemmatimonadaceae > AG11. The sequence continues at coordinate 1,376 of JALYVY010000092.1, forward strand.
ACGGAGAAGCTGAATCATCTCGCGATCCCGCAGGGACGCGAACGTGCGGAAGTGCCTCGGCTCCATGCCGGGGACATCGGCTGTGTGGCGAAGCTTCGCAACACGCACACCAATGACACGCTATCCACGCGCGCACATCCGGTGCGACTCGCGCAGATCGCGTACCCCGAGCCGCTCGTGGAGCTGGCGATTCACCCGACGAACCGGGCGGACGAGGAGAAGCTGCAGCTCGGACTCCATCGGCTCCACGATGAGGATCCAACCTTCGAAACACACTGGAATCCCGAAACACACGAGACGCTCGTGGCTGGTATGGGTGAGCGTCACCTCGAAGTCGAGCTGGCGAAGCTGAAGCGAAAGTTCGGTGTCGTCGCCGAGTTCTCGAAACCGAAGATCGCCTACAGGGAAACGATCCGGGCCGGTGCGGAAGGGCAGGGCAAGCACAAGAAGCAATCCGGCGGACGGGGCCAGTTCGGCGATTGCTGGGTGCGCATCATGCCGACGCCGCGAGGCGAGGGCTTTCGCTTCGAGGATCGCATCGTGGGCGGCGCGATACCGAGCAAGTTCATTCCCGCGGTGGAGCGCGGCATCCACGAGGCGGCCGAACGCGGTGTGCTGGCCGGATTTCCGCTGGTGGACTTCCAGGTGGAGCTGTACGACGGCTCGTACCACAGCGTCGACTCCAACGAGATGTCGTTCAGGATGGCGGGTATCCAGGCATTCAATTCGGTGGCGCCGAAGTGCCGGCCTGTGCTCCTCGAGCCTCTCGATGACATCGAGATCGTGATACCGGAGGACTCACTCGGCGATGTGCTGGGTGATCTTTCGGCGCGGCGCGGCCACATCCTCGGGACAGAAGCGCCCGAGAACAGTGTGGGCACGCGCGTGCACGCGATTGTCCCGCAGTCGGAATTGTACCTGTATGCGAGTGCCCTCCAGTCCATGACGCACGGGCGAGCGAGCCTTCGAAGGCGCTTCCGCGGATACGAGGAAGTGCCGAACGACGCCGCTCAACGCGTGGTAGAGGAAGCGACGCGTGCACACGTCCACTCCGCGGCGCACTGACGACGCGAGAAGGGCGCTTGGCGTCGATCGGCGGCCCACCCTGCCTATCGGCGTGTCGCCCATCGGCCTGTTAGACTGTTACGCCAACTGCGTCGTCGGCGACACGCCCCAGGGTAGGGAACGTGCCTTGGTGCCACGTGCAGCACGCGCGCGCGCTGCATTCCGAGCGCGCGATTACTGCTGAACTACACGACCTGCACGATGCGATGATGTTGTTCGAAAATGCGCAGGCCGAGGCGACGATCGGCGAACTTCCGCAGGGGTGGTGCGATGTGGTCGGTGGCGGACGCATGGGCATCGCCATGGCAGCAGCGCTGCAGCGCGCCCATGTGCCCGTGCGCGGTCCGCTCGGCCGGGGCGCCGATGCGGAGGGAGCAGCGATTGTGCTTCTCTGTGTCCCCGATCGAGCGATCGGACAGGCGAGTGCGAAGTTACGACCTGGCGCCATCGTCGGCCATGTCAGTGCATCCGCCGACCTCACGCTACTCGCGCCGCACGAGCGTTTCTTGCTGCATCCATTGCTGAGCGTGATCGGTTCGGATGCGTCGTTCGAAGGCGTCGCGTGTGCGGTCGATGGAAGCAGCGCTCGCGCATTGGCCGTCGCGCGTGCGCTCGCCAGCCGGCTCGCCATGCGCCCGCGCGTCATCCTGCCGGAGCAGCGAGCGCTGTATCACGCGGCGGCATCGGCAGCGTCGAACTACCTCACGACCGTCGAGGGAATGGCGGAGCGCCTCGGCGCGTTGGTGGGGCTGGATCGCGGAGACCTCATGCCCCTTGTCAACAGTGCGGTCGCGCATTGGCGCGACGGTGGCGCACGCGTTGCGCTGACGGGTCCGATCGCGCGCGGCGACGAAGAGACCGTGGCCAGGCAGCGCGCGGCCGTCAGTGACGCCGCTCCGGAGCTCTTGCCGCTCTGGGATGCACTCACGGCCGCCACTCGCGAGCTCGCGCGCGCGCCCAAGTCATGATCGTCATTCGAACGACCGCGGAGCTTCGTGCCGCGGTAGCCGCCGCGCGCCGTAACGATGCGCGAGTGCGGCTCGTCCCCACGATGGGTGCGTTTCACGAAGGGCATCTGAGCCTGATGCGCCGAGCAAGGGCGACGTCGGGGTTCGTCGTAGTGTCGCTCTTCGTGAATCCCTCGCAGTTCAACGATGCCCGTGATCTCGATCGGTATCCGCGAGACGAGCAACGCGACGCCTTGATGGCTGCTGCCGAGGGCGTGGATGTGTTATTTGCGCCTTCCGCGGATGAGGTGTATCCCGCGGGCTTCGCCACTTCGGTCGAGGTGCAGGGGTTGGCGGAACCACTCGAGGGTGTCGTCCGCGGGACGCAGCATTTTCGTGGCGTTGCCACCGTAGTGACCAAGCTCCTCAACATGGCTCAGCCCGACGCCGCGTACTTTGGCCAGAAGGATGCGCAGCAGGCGTTAATCATTCGGCGTCTCGTGCGCGACCTCGACCTGCCAGTGCGCATCGAGATATGTCCGACGGTTCGAGAACCTGACGGACTGGCGATGTCGAGCCGTAACGAGTTGCTCGATGCGCCCTCACGAGCGCGGGCAAGCGCACTCTCGCGTGCCCTGTTCGCGGTCGAACGCGCGGCGCGGGACGGCGAGACGCGCGCGGAGATCGCACTCACGCACGGACGCGCGATTCTCGACGCCGAGCAGGTTACGCCGGAGTACCTTGCTGCGGTGGATGCAAACTCGCTGATACCGGTGACGCACCTGAAGGGTGAGACCCTGATCGCCATTGCCGCGCGATTCGGCGCTGTGCGCCTTATTGACAATGTCATCATCGGACCTCGAGTGAATTCGTGAGCAGCCCACTCGATCGCCTCGTTGAGTTGTATTCGCTCGGCGTTCCCATCGTGATGCTCACCGCGTACGACTTTCCATCGGCACGCGTGGCGGTCGGTGGTGGCGTGGACGTCATCCTCGTGGGCGACTCCGCGGCGATGACCGTGCTCGGGTACTCGTCAACTCGCGATATCTCGATCGACGAGTTGCTGATGCTGACGTCGGCGGTGCGGCGCGCCGCGACGGAAATCCCCGTTATCGGCGACCTGCCATTCGGAAGCTATGAGACGAGCGATGAGCTTGCGGTCGCGTCAGCCCTGCGCTTCGCGAATGAAGCGGGTTGCGACGCGGTGAAGCTGGAGGGCGGGGGCGAGATGATTCCGAGAGTGCGCGCGATCATCGAGGCCGGTGTACCAGTGGTCGGGCACGTGGGACTGCTGCCGCAATCTGTTCGCACTCGCGAGGGCTACCGTGCCCGCGGCAGGGATCCGGAGCAGGCGCTCGGCATCATTGCGGACGCGGACGCGCTCGCCGGCGCTGGTTGTGTTGCGCTGGTGGTGGAGGCGGTTCCGGCTGCCGTTACCAGGATCATCACGAGCCGGGCCCACATTCCGGTCATCGGGATTGGTGCCGGCGTGGAGACCGGTGGCCAGGTGATCGTGTACCACGACCTGCTCGGGTTCAGCGAGGGCCGATCGGCGCGGTTCGTTCGGACGTATGCGTCGGCGCGTGAGGACCTGAGCCGTGCGGTCGCGGCATGGGCGGCGGACGTGCGAACCCGCAGCTATCCGGCCGTGGAGCACACGTATCCGATCACGGCCGAGGCACTCGCGGAAGTTGTGCGGTGCCTCGAGACGACGACCTAGACGTCAGCCGTTCGCCGATTTCCGGTTGCGGGCCACGCGCTTCTTCTTGGCCGCCTTCCCGGCTTCGATCGGCACGACGTCGCTCTCCGCGGCGATACCCGGGACTACCAGCGGAACCGCCTGCCGCGGCTGCTTGTAGGTGAACCGCTTTCCCTGGTAGTTGCGAAAGACCACCTCGTCGTCGGTGATCTCCTCGACGTATTCGGGAAGCAGCGGCACCTTGCCACCGCCGCCGGGCGCGTCGATGACGAACTGCGGTACCGCGAGGCCTGATGTCCATCCGCGAAGCGCCTGGATGATCTCGAGTCCCTTCTGGACGGTCGTGCGGAAATGCTCGCCGCCGGCCACCTGGTCCGCCATGTAGATGTAGTACGGCCGAACGCGGGCCTTCAGCAGCTCGTGCATCAGCTTCATCATGACGCGTGCGTCGTCGTTGACGCCCTTGAGCAGCACCGTCTGGCAGCCGAGCGAGACGCCGGCCCTGCTCAGCATGTCGAGCGCCTTCACCGCCGCGGGCGTCAGCTCGTCCGGGTGGTTGAAGTGCGTATTCATGAAGATCGGATGGTACCTCTGCACCATGTCGCAGAACTCCGGAGTAATGCGCTCCGGCAGGTGCGACGTGATGCGGCTGCCTAGCCGGATGATCTCGATATGGGGAATGGCGCGGAGGCGCTGGAAGATGAACTCCAGGCGCTGATCGCTCAACATCATGGGGTCGCCGCCCGAGAGGATGACGTCGCGAATCTCGGTATGTGCAGCGAGATACTGGAACGCCGACTCGTACTCCTTCAGCGAGATCTTCTCTGGATCTCCGACCTTGCGGCGTCGGGTGCAGAAGCGGCAATAGCTCGCGCAGACCGGGCTGACGAGAAACAGCGCGCGGTCCGGATAGCGGTGCGTGATGTTCGGGACCGGCGAGTCGCCGTCTTCGTCGAGCGAGTCGATCACCCCGTCAATGACCTCGAGCTCCTGCACGGACGGGATGAACTGCTGCCAGTTCGGGTCGCCGACCTCCTTGATCTGGTCGAGCGAGTCCCGCGTGATGCGCATCTGGAAATTGTCGAAGGCGGGGCGCAGTGCCTCGACGTCGATCTCGCGCTGCGCCGCTTCCTCTCCGAAGCGCTCGGCGACGTATGCGTGAAGTTGCTCGAGCGTGCTGATGCTGTCGTCACGCAGGGATTTCTGCCAATCACTCATGGCGTGGCTGCTCCAACCGCTCGGGCCGCAAGGCGTGTCGTGAAGATGATCCGGTCATCCGCCGGAGCGTAGAAATCGCGCACGCGAGCCGTCTCGGCGTATCCTGCGCGGGTGTAAAACTCTCTCGTGCGTGTGTAGCTCGTGCGCGACGACGTCTCGACGACGAGGAGTCGCGCGCCGCGACGTGCGAGGTGCTGCTCGACCCAGCGAACCAGCTGTCGGCCCGCTCCGCGCCCCTGTGCTTCCGGATGAACGGCCAGCCAGTACAGGTCGTACGTGCCGTTCGTGGACGGCGTGGGGCCGAAGCACGCGTAGCCGAGCAGCAGTCCTTCGTCATCGTACGCGCCGACGAGCTCATAGTCCGCCTTGTGGCTCGCGGAAATTGCAAAAGCAGTTCCTTCGGCGTGCGGATCGGTGACGCGAGCGTGGACTTCGTCGAACAACTCGAGCGCCACTGCGATTTCGTCCTCCGCAAACGCGTCCGTCGCGATGAGGATGTCGCTGACCCGCTGACGGTCGCTGGCGCGGAGCGGTTCGAAGTGCATTGTGTCAGGCTCCGCCGGCTGCGAACAGGTCCGGCTCGCTGACTGACGCGTCAACGCCCGAGAGCCGCTGGGCCAGCGCCCAGCGCTCGGCCGTGGTTTCCACCGAGCGGCCGCGCTGCAGGCCGAGCTCACATACGCGACGAATCATTGAGCCGTAGTCGATGCCGGCGACGCGGCCCATGCGGGCGAGACCTGCGTCGGGCGCGATGTCCGGATTCGCATTCACTTCGAGGATCCACGGGCGACCGCGCTCGTCGATGCGCAGGTCCACACGTCCGTACCCCGTGCCACCCGCAATCCGCCATGCGGCAACGGCGATGCGGCGGAGCTGCGCGGCGACACTCGCCGGGAGGCGAGCGGGACACCGGGGCGCGGAGCCGAGATCCTCGTCGCAGCCTTCCTCCCATTTGGAGCGATAGGTCACGATGCGCCACATGCCTTTCGGCATGTTGCCGAAATCGATCTCGGCAATTGGGAGCACCGCGTCACCAAGGATGCCGACGTTCACTTCGCGTCCTTCGACGAACCGCTGCACGAGCACTTCATCCCAGCGCTCGAGCATTGCGCCGGCACGCTCGGTGAGCGCCCGAGTGGTTCGCACGACTGAGCGCTGCTCGATGCCGACGGATGCATCCTCCGCGGCCGGCTTGCAGATCGTCGGAAACCCGACCGAGGGAATGGCATTGCCGCGACGGAGCACGGCGAACTTCGGCACCGGAAGGCCGGCGCGTTCGAGCGCGGCGTTCACGATGTGCTTGCGGAGGCAGAGCGACGTCGTCCAGCTGGAGCTCCCGGTGTACGGAATGGCGAGGAGCTCGAGAACCGAGATGACGGCCGGCTCGAGTGCGGCGACGCCGTCGATCGACTCGCACAGGTTGAATACGAGGTCGACATGCGCGCGACGCAGGCGGTCGACCCACTTTGCGTCCGGGTGTACCGGGATGCGGACGATCGTGTTCCCTTCTGAAGCGAGCGAGGCTTCGACGGCGGCGACGGTCCCGAGGATCGCGAGGTCGGCAGAGACGGCGACGTCGGCGCTGGCGCCGTCAAAGATGATCGCGATCCTCACGTGCGGTTCCGCGTGAGGGCGATGCCCTGTCGTGCGGCCGCGGCCTGGAGCGCTGCAGCAATGAGGGCGTCGTAGTCGAGTCCAGCCGCGCGCGCCGCCTTCGGCAGGCAGGAGTTGTCGCGCGGGTCCGGCAGGATGCCGGGGAGCGGATTGACCTCGACGATGTTCGCGTTTCCGTCGGCGTCGAGTCGCACATCGATGCGCGACCAGTCGCGGCAACCGAGTGCGTGATAAGCGCGGAGCACCACCGACTCTACCTCGACGCGGAGGATCTCGGGGATCGCTGCCGGGCACTCGAATATCGCGAGCGGATCGTCTGGCGTGTCCCAGAGCCACTTGGCTTCGAAGCCGTAGATCGGCAGCGCTCCGTGGGGAAGCGCACCGAAGTTCATGCCGACGATGGGGAGCACGCGTGCGGATGTACCGTTGCCGAGCACGCCGCAGGTAAACTCCGCGCCGGAAAGAAACGTCTCGACGATGACGGGCTGCTGATAGCGCTCGAGGAGATTGTTGACGACCGACGCGATGGAATCGTTCGTCGCGACGTAGTTGCGCTCGGTGATGCCCTTGGACGAGCCCTCGTGGACCGGCTTCGCAAAGAGTGGAAGTCGCGGCACGCTGGCTACGAAGCGCTCGATTTCGTGTGTCGAGCGGATGAGGGTCCAGTCGGCTGTCGGAACGCCGTGCGCGCGCAGGACCTCCTTCGTGCGCGCCTTGTCGAGGCAGAGCGCGAGGGTGAAGGGGTCGCTGCCGGAGTAGGGAATGCCGTAGAACTCACAGAACGCCGGGATGTGCGCCTCGCGGTTCGGACCGCGGAGACCTTCGGCGATGTTGAAGACGATGTCGGGGCGAGTGTCGCGGAGACGGACGGGGAAGTCGTCTGTTGCTTCGAGGCGGATGACTTCTCCGAAGCAGGAGAGCGCGTGGAACACCGCGTTGATCGTGGCCGGCGAATCCCACTCGGCGTATTCGTCGTCGGCGGCTGGGGCGGAGGCGACAAGGGTCGCCGTCGCGGCGCCGCTACTGGGCGGCTCCTCGTCGGCGCGCGCCAGCTCGGCCGCGTTTTCCGCGGCGACGGGGTGGGGCTTCTGATTGTACGCGAAACCGATGCGCGTCATCCCATCCCGGACTGGTATGGCTGCAGTGCGTTACGAAGTCGATCGTGGCGATGCGCCTGTGCGCGGCAGCTCAACCGTACCTTCGTGGTTGAGAATGGGGGCAAGACGCACGCCATCCATCAACGACGCCGAAGATACAAGTAACGAATTTTTCGCGCAATGAAAAATTGTCGAACGTCTCAGACTTTGTGGTAGCCGACGCGCGCCGCCTCTCGGCGATCGGCGGCGTCGTAGATCTCGAAGTCAGAGAAGAACGCCGGCGCTTCCACCTGAAGCACGCGCAGCACCATCACCGCCATGCGGCGAATCTCCAGCTCGGCCCCTTCGCTCGACCGCAGCTCGAGCATCGTGCGCCAAGCGCGCGCGTTGCCCGTGACGACGATCTTGGTCTCGGTGGAATTGGGAAGAACGCCGCGGGCCGCTTCGCGCGCCATTTTCCGGCGGTGCACCTTGTCGGCGACCCAGCCATAGCGCTCCATCAGCTGGGCGACGAGCGAGACGTACGCCGCCTGTGCGCTGTCGATTTGCGCGCGCCAGCCGGCTTCGAGCGGTTCGTCGCCGACGATGGCCGGAGGTACGACGAAGCACGCGTCGCTCTCGTCGACGTAGCGCTGCGAGAGCTGCGAGTACGCGAACCCGGCGCGATGGCGGACCAGCTCATGGGTGAGCGAGCGACTCACGCCTTCGATGAGCAGCGAGTAGTTCGCATGCTCCAGGACGCTGCCGTGTCCCTGCTTCTTGATGTTCTCCAGGTAGTCGCGCGTGGAGCGATTGGCCGGATTGTGCTGGCTCATGTAGCAGAGCCGTCCCGCGAATTCGGCGAGTTGCTCACCGTCGGTGCTTTCGCCCTGCCATTGGACGGGCAGGTGGTCCGGCGTGCTGAACGACGGACGAGCGAGCACGGTGACCCGGGGCTCGTGGTAGATACGCTGGACGGCTGGTGCGGCTGCAGTCATGGGCGGGAGTGGGCGACGGTCGGACGGGCGGGAGCGAACGTGGGTAAAACTAATCCAGATCGATAGCGGGGCGGGGCTCTGGTGCCGCCGACGATTCCGCCAGCAGATCGAGCCGCGCGCGTGCGTAGCCACGTGTCCGCTCGACGGTTGCCAGCGCGGCCCGGGCGCGGGTCGGAAGTGGCGCACGAGCCGGGTCGTACTTTACGCCGCTGATCGGCAGAGCGCCGTGGACCGCGAGCTTTGCACCGGGATTGAGAATACCGGCGGGGTCGAAGGCGTGCTTCACCGCCGCAAACCGCTCGAGCGATCCGGCCGGCCACACCCGAGACAGCAGCGGCGCCCTGAGTCTTCCGTCGCCGTGCTCTCCCGTGACGGTGCCGCCCAACTCGGCCACGAGCGCCGTGACATCGTCGAGGAGACCGTCGACCCGTTCTCGCCAATCGGGGCGTCGAACGTCCACGAGCGGATTCACGTGGACATGCGCATCACCAGCGTGCCCGAAAATGACGCCACGCGTGTCGTGTGCGGCGAGCGCCGCGCGGACGCCACGCACGTAGTCGCCCAGGCGCGCGGGAGGAACGCAGCCGTCCTCGATGAACTGCATGGACTTGAGCGATGGATCGAGCCGGCTCAGGATGGGACTCGCCGCATGGCGCAGTTCCCATAACGCGTGCTGTGTGGCGTCGTCGAGCGCGAGCGTCACGGTAATCGCACCGGCGGCGCGGAAGCTTGCGGCGATCGCGTTGATAGCACGCGTGCAGAAATGCTCAGATTCACCCTCGACCTCTACCAGGAGGACGGACTCCGCTGTCTCCGGGGCGGGCACCGGAAACCCGCCGCCACGCGCAACGTCGAGAAAGGTGCGATCGATCAGTTCACAGGCGCTCGCGCCGCTTTCGCGCGCTGCTGCGGTAGCTACGACGGCCGCCTCGAGGGAATCGAATGCGCCGAGTATGCTTGCCGTATGTGGCAGAAGCGGTGCGAGCCGGAGCTCGAGCCCGACGATGAGCGCCAGCGTACCCTCGCTGCCGACGAGGACGTCGACCAGCTCTCCACTCCCCGCCCACGCTGCGATGCCGTACCCTGACGAATCCTTCCGTACGCCGGCGTGGATGGACGGCGCGACGAGCTCCGCGTCGCGAAGATCATCAGCCATGCCGAGGAAGCGGCGCACCGGCGCAACGTCCGGCGGCGGCGCGCCTCGGCGTATTTCACCGCGCGACCCGTCGGCGAAGACGCAGTCGAGCGCCTCGACCCACGTGCGCATTGCACCGTAGCGGAGCGTGTGCGAGCCGGCAGAGTTGGTCGACGCCATTCCGCCGACGGTGCAGTACGCACCGCTCGATGGATCGACTGGAAAGATTCTTCCCGCCGCGCGTGCTGCCGCGTCCACGCTGTCGCGAAGCGTGCCCGCCCCGCAGCGGATGGTGTTGGTGGTGATGTCGGGCGCGTCGCTCCAGATCAGTCGGCCGAGGTCCACGACGAGACCATCGCCGATCGCCCCGCCTGCCATGCTGCTCCCTGACCCCCGCGGAATGAGCGCTACCCCTTCACTCGCGGCCCAGCGAACCAGCGTGACGACATCATCGGCGTCGACGGGAACTGCCACGCCGGTCGGGATGATCTGTCCGATGCCGGCCGCCTCGCTGTAAACAGCGCGTGCGTCGTCGTCATCACGATAGACGCCGCGGAAATCAGAGGGGGGACGGCAGGGCATCCGCGAAGTATCTTCAGCGCGTGACGAGAAGTCCATTGCCAAACGCAAGCGGCGCCGCGGTGCCGACCGCCATCGCGGACTCGGCGCGCCTTACGGCCGCTGAACAGTTTGCGCGTGAGGTGCTGCCCGCCGTATCGCGAACGTTTGCGTTGAGCATCAAGGTGCTGCCAGGCGAGCTTGGACGAGCCGTGCTGACGTCGTACCTGCTGTGCCGCATTGCCGACACGCTCGAAGACGAGCCGGCGTTACCAGCGGAAGCCAAGGCCGGGCTCCTCGATGAACTGGAACGGTGCTTCGCGGATGACGTCGCCGCCGACGCGTTTCCCGCACGCGTCGCAACCATCACGGGTGAGGCCGCGCACGTGCGACTCACGCGCAACACGGATCTCGTCTTCGTGCTGTATCGCTCGCTCCCGGCAGGCACACGCGAGCACGTCCGCCGCTGGGTGACGGAAATGATCGTCGGCATGCAGAAGTTCGTGCTCCTGTATCCATTCGGCATCCGGATCCAGAGCCTCGAGGAGTACAAGGAGTACTGCTACTACGTGGCGGGTACCGTCGGCTACCTGCTCACCGACCTCTGGCACGAGCACGCCCCCAGCATCAGCGACGAACGCTATCGCGTGCTGCGCGACCGGTGCCGCGAATTCGCCGAGGCGTTGCAGACGGTCAACATCCTGAAGGACGTCGCCACGGACGCGGTAAAGGAGAACTCCATCTACGTGCCCGAGGATTTGTTGCGGGTGCACGGCAGCAGCCACGCGACCCTGCTCGAGCCAGACCGCGTCGACGGCACGCGAGAAGCGTTGGCGACCCTGGTGCAGCTCGCGTGGCGCGACCTCGATGGGGCGCGGAGCTATCTCCTGCTGATTCCCCGCCGAGCGGTCTCGATCAGGCTGTTCTGCATGATGCCGCTGCTATTCGCGTACGCGACGCTCCGTGATCTCACCCGCACGCCACAGGCGCTCGTATTGGGTGACGTCGTGAAGATCTCGCGCCGCGAAGTGAAGTCGCTCACGTTGATGGGCTTTCTCGTCATCCTCAGCAACCGCGGTCTGGCTCGACTCGCCGATCGCGTGATGCGCCGACCTTTCGTGTTGGGCGGCGTGCGCTAGCGCGGGCGCCCAACGACCGCAGAAGCCAGCGCGCCAAGCAATGATGTCGCGCGGCCCGCCTCACCGCGCTCCAATCGGTCGAGCACCTGCTCGAGCGCGAGCTGTGCGCGCGTGACGCTCTTGAGATGCGAGCCTCGCGCCAGCGCGAAACCGCCGCCGACGAGCAATACGGCAGGCGCCGCAGCGAAGATGACCGGGATAATGACCGTCAGCGCCGCCGCGGAGACGACACCAACGGTTGCCGCGGCCGCGTTCTGGTTGACCATGAGGGAGCGGTAACCGCCGAGGTGCGCATCGAGGCGCACGAGTACGCGATCGGTATCGACCGTCACGACGGTGGCGCCAACCGTCGTCGCTCGCGCGAGGGCATGACCGCGCCCGCTCGTGGCGCGCTTCATCCGACTCGCGAAATCAGTGCGGGCTTCCCACACGATGCGCTCGGTGAAGTAACGCTGGGGGATGAGCAGCTCCTCGCGCTGCATCCAGTCGTCGAGCGCCTTGAGCACGGGTGCGAGGGTCCCTCGTACCGTGCGCTGCGCCGAGACGCCGGAGCTGCCGTACAGGCTGGCCAGCAGGCCACGCTCCATCGCCGGCGCTTCAACCCTCGTGCGCTCCTCCGCGAGGGCCTGCCGAAGGTTGAGCGGGTCGAGTCCGACCTCCTTCGCCAAGGACTCCAGTTGCGCTTCTGTAAGGCGACCGTCAGGGTCCGCGCTGGTACTCGCCTGAAGCTCCAGTGCACGCGCAAGGATGCGGTCGACCGACGAGCGGTCGATCGACGGGGAGGGAACGGGCGGTCGCGGCGCTTCCGGCATGCCGAAAGATAATTGGAATCTCTACTGCGGCCGTGTCCATTGTGGTCGCGGTTTCCGCGCGGTAGGCTCTCCGCGTGATCACACTCGACGACATCCGCGCCGCCGAAGCACGCATTCGTGACCGCGTGCATCGCACGCCACTCCTCGGCTCCGAGACCCTCGCGACGCGCGTGGGCGCGAGCCGCGTGTGGCTCAAGTGCGAGAATCTTCAGAAGACGGGTTCCTTCAAGGTGCGCGGTGTGTTGAACAAGCTGAGTCACCTCGATGCCGCGGAGTGCGCTCGCGGCGTGATCGGCGTTTCAGCGGGGAATCATGCGCAGGCACTGGCGTGGGGCGCTCGCGCCGCCGGCGTGCACTGCACCGTGGTAATGCCGGAGACGGCGCCGCAATCAAAGGTTGACGCGAGCCGCGGCTACGGCGCGACGGTCGTGCAGGTGCCGAACAGCGCGCTCGCATTTACACGAGCGCGAGAGCTCACCGAGTCTGAAGGGTTCACGTTCGTCCACCCATTCGACGATGACGCGATCATCGCGGGTGGAGGAACCGCCACCCTCGAGATCCTCGAACAGGCGGACCGTGTGGACGTGCTCGTGATTCCTGTCGGTGGCGGCGGGTTGATTTCCGGAGCGGCCATCGCGATGCGGGCGCTCAGCCCGCACACGAGGATCATCGGCGTAGAGCCTACGGGCGCCTGCGGCATGCGACAGAGCCTCGATGCTGGAAAGGCGCTCCACATCGACGCGCCGAGCTCGATCGCGGACGGGCTCGCGGCGCCAATGGCCGGCGAGCACACCTTCGAGATCGTGAGTCGCTACGTCGACGACGTCATCCTCGTGAACGATGAGGAGATCGGTCAGGCGATGTTGTTCCTCTTGTCGCGCTGCAAACTACTCGCTGAAGGCGCGGGGGCTGCTGCCACCGCGGCGCTCCTGACGGGCAGGATCACCGTCAAGCACTCCGACAGCGTTGTCGCAATCGTGAGCGGGGGGAACGTCGACCTGAGCAGGATCAGTCAGCTCGACGGCGCGTCGAGCTGACTGTCTACATCAAATCCCGCCGAGCACCACGTCAATCTGCCTGGATATTGCGTTCCTGAGCGCATCGGGGATGCTGAACGCCGCGACGAAGGCTGCCCGCGCGTCGGTAGGCGCTGACCGGCCAGCCGACTGCAGGTAAAAGCGCATGTAGCCCGGCAGCGCTGAGGGGATCGTCTTCTCGAGGAGGAGTGCACCGGCACGAACCGCGGCGGCCTGATCGAAGCGCGACCCTATGCCGGCGCGGCGATCGGCCGGCGTCGTGTTGTCGGCAATTGCTGCACTGGCGATGCTGCCCGTGGCTTCGTGCGCGAGCACATACAGCGCGACCTCCGACTCGGCGATCGACTCCGGCATCGCGCCGGCAATTGCGTACTCGTTGCGCGCGAGTTGCACGGTGCGACCTTCCCCGCCCAGCGGCAGCGAGAGGAACAACTGTCCATTCTGTTGCTGCGTGTTGTTGAGGAAACGCTGCAAGGCCGGCCGCCACTGCCGCTGCCACAGCGAGTCGACATGCGACACCACGGTGGCGCGTGCGCGTAGCTCGGTGGTCCAGTAGTCGTGGTAAAAGCGCTTGCCCTCATCGTCGACCGAGGCGGTGAACAGCCGAAGCCACTCGCGATCTTCCGGCGATTGAAAGGAGCTACCCAGAATGGCGAAATAGGACGCGGTCGCCTGATCGCGCGCCGAGGCCGGGCTGCCGTCGCCGCCCAGGAACTGATCAATCACCTGATGCATCTGCTCCCACGAGGTGAAGTACAGCGGCAGGAATTGGCCGCTCGTGGCGAGCGAGGGCTGAATCGCGATGCACGCAAGCAATCGGTCGCGATTGGAATCCAGTAGCGTCGATACACCGCGCTGGCGACGAATAGCACCCACTCGCTCGCGATACCCCCGCCGAAAATACGGGACAAGCGTGGTGTCAGGGTTGATCATCGCATATCCGTGCAGCCACAGGTCGAGATGCTCCTGCGTTCGCACCGGCCACACACTCTGGATCAGCGGTGGCGCACCATTGGGTGCGGTCGCTCCACCGCCCGGCGTGCGAGCCGCCACGGGCGCTGGGTCGGAACTCGGCGTCGCCCCAGCACATGCCGTGATGAGAACGATGAGGAGGGCTCGAAGCGGCACGCCTGTAACGAGCCGGAGCGATGGTGTTCGAGGTGTATGCATGTCGCGACGGGGAAGGGGATCGGACAACCGTGTCCGTCCAGTACGGGCAAGCGGCGCGCCGGGACATCACACTTCGGTGGAGCCTCGGCCGCAGGTGACGCAGAATTTCCACCCGCGTTCCAGTTCGCTTCCGCACGCGGGGCAATGCACGAGGGTGAGATCCTGGCCGCAATGCGGACAGAAGCTGATCTCGCGCCCGCCCGGAAGCGGACCCTTGCAGTACGCGCAATCCTCGCCGGCGTCAGCGACCTTGAACGGCTTGGGCGCTCGTCGGGAGCTGTCGCCGGTGGCAGTTGTCACCGCAGGAACCGTAGCAGCCTCGGACGCGCGGGGTGGAGTGGGAGGTAATGGTGGGGGCGACGGCGTGCGCACCGCGGGCGCACTCGTCGAGTGCGACGGTCTCGCGGCTGTGACGGTATCCTGTCCGCCCGATGCGCCGCTCAGTTGCTGGAGCGCCTCGGGCGCCAGCGCCACATGCGACGATGCGAAGTCGCGAATGCGTGTGGTGTTCGGGCTTGCTGCCTTGCGCTCCGCGCTCAGCACATCGCTCATCTTGCCATCGACCACCAGGTAGCCCCCAGCGCCACTCAGGAGCTCCATCAGCGCAAGTTCGTAGTCCTGATTGGTCTGCACGCCGAG
>JALYVY010000093.1 GCA_030852985.1 Gemmatimonadota bacterium
CCGGCGAAGGACTGTTTCCCGCGATCGACCCGCTGCAGTCGAGCTCCAAGATGGCGACGCCCGGTATCGTCGGGCAACGGCACTACGACCTGGCGCAGGAGATCCGCCGCACGCTCGCCAAGTACGCGGAGCTCAAGGACGTGATCGCGATGCTCGGCCTCGAGCAGCTCGCACCGGAGGATCGGAAGGTCGTTGCTCGCGCGCGCCGGCTGGAACGCTTTCTCACACAGCCCTTCTTCACGACCGAGCAGTTCACCGGCCTCAAGGGTAAGCTCGTGAGCCTCGAGGACGCGCTCAACGGCTGCGAGCGCATCCTGCACGACGAATTCAAGGATTATCCAGAACGCGCGCTGTACATGATTGGGTCGATCGACGAGGCGAAGAAGCCGGCGCCGCGCGCGTCGGCAGCATGACAGCTGCGCTCATGCGCCTCAAGGTGCTGCTTCCGTTTCAGGTCTTCGCCGACAAGACCGATGTGTCGCGCATCGTCGCCGAAACCCGCGAGGGATCGTTCGGGCTCCTGCCGCACCGGCTCGATTGCGTGGCGGCGTTGGCTCCGGGAATCCTGACGTACGAGACCGCCGCCGGCGAAGCATTCGTCGCGATCGACGAAGGCGTGTTGGTGAAGACAGGACCGGACGTCCTGGTGTCGGTGCGACGCGCACTCGGTGGAACCGACCTCGGCCAGCTGCACGATGCGGTGAAGCGCGAGTTCATGACCCTGGACAAGAGCGAGCAGGACATGCGCGCCGCCATGACGAAGCTGGAAGCGGGCTTCGTGCGCCGCCTCGCCAGTCTCTCGACGTGACGCGCGAGCCGGGGGACACGGCGCCGAAGGAAGCGTCTGCATTCGCCGAAGAAGTCGGGCAGAAGGCGGCGCGAAAGTTGAACGCGAGACGGCACCCCGCACCGGGTGTCTTCTTCGGCCTTGGCATGATGGGACTCATCGGGTGGTCGGTGGTCGTCCCGACGCTCCTCGGCGCCGCACTCGGCCTCTGGCTGGACAAGCGCCATGCCGGGACACACTCGTGGACGCTGGCACTCCTCGTGGCGGGACTCGCGCTTGGCTGCCTCAATGCCTGGCGCTGGGTCGCGAACGAAGACGCCGACATGCATGCCGGACAGGAGAGCGGCGATGCGTGACCTGCTGGCGTTCGCCGGTGTGTTCGTCGTGGGTGCCGGCCTGGGCGCTGTCTTCTTCGGCGGCTTGTGGTGGACGGTGCGAAAGGCTGTCTCGTCTCGAGTACCGGCGCTCTGGTTCGCGGGCAGCCTGATTGTGCGCACGGGCCTCGTCCTGAGCGGACTGTACTTCGTGTCGGGCGGTGACTGGAAGCGCCTTGTGGTATGCCTCGTGGGTTTCTTTGCGGCGCGGATGGCCATGACACGGATTGTCCTTTCGTCGGGCGCACTCGATCGCGCTGCTGTCCGTGGAGCGCAGCATGCACCTTAGCCCGGACCAGACGATCTTCTGGCAACACGGGTTGTTCAAGCTCAACGCCACGATCGTGTTCACATGGTTGTTGATGCTGGTGCTGTCCGCCGGATCGATGCTTATCACGCGCCAGCTGTCCCAGGGGCTGGACCGCTCGCGCTGGCAGAATCTCCTGGAAATCGTCGTCACCGGCATCAACACGGAGATCGCCGAGGTCGGATTGAAGGATCCGAAGCCGTATCTCCCATTCCTCGGCACGCTGTTCATCTTCGTCGCCGCGGCTGCGCTGGCCATGATTCTTCCCGGCTACGAGCCGCCGACGGCCTCGCTCTCGACGACCGTCGCGCTTGCGTTGAGCGTGTTCGTGGCGGTGCCGCTGTTCGGCATCGAGGCCGACGGGATCCGTGGTTACCTCGGCTCGTACATGAAACCGACGCCGCTCATGCTCCCGTTCAACATCATCAGCGAGCTGTCGCGCACACTCGCGCTGGCGGTTCGCCTCTTCGGCAACATGATGAGCGGGGCCATGATCGTCGGCATCCTGCTGACGATCACGCCGTTCGTCTTCCCCGTCGTCATGACCGCGCTCGGCCTGCTCGTCGGGATGGTGCAGGCGTACATCTTCAGCATCCTGGCCGCGGTGTACATCGCGGCCGCCACGCGCGCGCGTCGGCCGAAGCCGGCGGCCGTCGCCGCGTAGTGCACGAAATCACACACCCCAGGGATACGCCATGGACAGCAAGACGCTCGTTGCGATCACATCGATCATCATCGCCGGTCTCACCACGGCCATTGGCTGCATGATGCCCGCGTTGAGCGAAGGTAAGTCGGTCGCGAGCGCACTCACGGCGCTCGCGCAGCAACCCGACGCCTCGGCAACGATCACGCGAACGCTGTTCGTCGGCCTCGCGATGATCGAATCGACGGCCATCTACTCCTTTGTCGTGTCGATGATCCTGCTCTTCGCCAATCCGCTCTGGAATCACGTCAAGTAGCAATGCTCATCGACTGGTTCACCGTCGGCGCGCAGGCGCTCAACTTCCTGATCCTCGTCTGGTTGTTGAAGCGGTTCCTGTACACGCCCATCCTCAGCGCCATCGACGCACGGGAGAAGAAGATTGCCGCCGAGCTAGCGGATGCGGCCGCGAAGAAGGCAGAGGCGAGCAAGGACCGCGACGAATTCCAGCACAAGAACGAGGAGTTCGACCAGCAGCGCGCGGTACTGCTGTCCAAGGCGACGGACGAGGCCAACGCTGAGCGCGAACGGTTGCTCGACGCCGCGCGAAAGGCGGCGGACGCAGTGCGCGAGAAAAACCTCGACGCGATGCGGAGTGAGGCGAAATCGCTGCGTCAGGCGATCAGTCAGCGGACGCAGCACGAGGTGTTCGCCATCGCGCGCAAAACGTTGGCCGACCTGGCGACCGTCAGCCTGGAAGAGCGTCTCGGCGAAGTGTTCACTCGCCGTCTGCGAAAGATGGATGAGGCACCGAAAGCCAGTCTCGGCGCCGCGCTCAAGACCGCCACCGCACCCGCGGTCGTGCGCAGCGCGTTCGAATTGCCGCCGGCGCAACGCACAGCGATCCAGAATGCGATCAACGAAACGTTCTCCATCGACTCTCACCCAGAATTCGAGACGTCGCCGGACCTGGTGAGCGGCATCGAGTTGACGACGAACGGTCAGAAGGTGGCGTGGAGTATCTCTGATTACCTGACGTCGGTGGAGAAGGGCGTCGACGAGCTCCTCGCGGCGCAAGGCAAGGCGGGCACCACACAGCCACCGCCCGCACCCACGCAGCCATCGCCTGCATCCACACCGCCGGCGCCGAAGGCCGCATGAGCATCGCGCCGGAGAGTCTGGAGCATGCCTTCGATAGCACGTTCGCCGACATCCGCGACGCGCTGACGGACTTCACGCCACGCCTGGCCGGACGTGAAATTGGCGTGATCACGAGTGTGTCCACCGGCATCGCCAGAATTGCCGGCCTGCCCAACGTGGGATCGGACGAGTTGGTCGCCTTTCCCGGCGGCGTGTTCGGCATCGCGTTCAACGTGGACGCGCAGGAGGTCGGCGTCGTGTTGCTGGGGGACTACTCGCATCTCCACGCGGGCGATGAGGTTGCGCGCACCGGCCGCGTGCTCGACGTCGCCGTCGGCGATGCGCTGCTCGGACGCGTGATCGATCCGCTCGGCAAGCCGCTCGACGACAAGGGACCGGTGCGCTCGACCGCGCGGCTGCCCATCGAACGTCCGGCCCCACCGATCATGGACCGCGCGCCCGTCACGATGCCGCTCGCGTCCGGCCTGAAGGTCGTCGATGCGCTGATTCCCATCGGTCGCGGCCAGCGCGAGCTGATCCTCGGCGATCGGCAGACCGGCAAGAGCGCGATCGCGATTGACACGATCATCAACCAGCGCGGACAGAACGTCGTGTGCGTCTACTGCGCCATCGGCCAGCGTGCGTCGGCGGTCGCGAAGGTCGTGGCCAGTTTCGGCGAGCGAGGCGCGATGGCGTACACCATCGTGATGGTCGCGGAAGGCAACGATGCTCCCGGATTGTTGTACATCGCGCCATACGCGGCCACGAGCATCGCAGAGCACTTCATGGAAGCCGGCCGCGATGTGCTCATCGTGTATGACGACCTCACGCATCACGCGCGCGCGTATCGCGAGATCTCGCTGTTGCTCCGCCGCCCGCCCGGTCGCGAGGCGTTTCCCGGCGACATCTTCTATCTCCACTCGCGGATGCTCGAGCGCGCCACGCACTTGCGCGAGGAGCTGGGCGGCGGGTCATTGACGGCACTCCCCATCATCGAAACCGAAGCGGAGGACATCTCCGCATACATTCCGACGAACCTGATCTCGATTACAGACGGCCAGATCTACCTGTCGCCGTCGTTGTTCGAGCTCGGCGTGCTGCCCGCGGTCGACGTCGCCAAGTCTGTTTCGCGCGTGGGGGGCAAGGCGCAGCGCGGCGCCTATCGCGCGGTCGCGGGCGACCTCAAGCTCGCGTATGCTCAGTTCGAGGAACTTGAGACGTTTGCGCGGTTCGGTGCGCGCGTCGATGACAATACCCGCGTGATCATCGCGCATGGCGAGCGCATTCGCGCCTGCCTGAAGCAGGCGGCCCTTGCCCCAGTCTCCATGCCGGCCCAGATCACCATTCTGCTGGCATTGACGGCGAAGCTGTTCGATCCCGTGCCGCTCGAGCGAATGACAGACGCACAGGGCGCGGTCATGCAGGCGGCCGCGAACGTGCCCGCGGACGTGTCGGCCCGCCTCGTGACCGCCGACACGCTCAGCGACGCGGATCGCGCCGCGATCACCGAGCTTGCACGTCAAGCACTGTTGCCCTTCCTGCCCAAGCCCGCTGAGACTCCGACGGCGAAGCCCGCGTCGATATGAGCGAGTCCACGGCAAGTCTTCGCGGCAAGATCGGTCGCGCCGGAGAGCTCCAATCCGTGGTGCGCGCGATGAAGGCCGTGGCCGCCAGCAGCGTCGGGCAATACGAACGATCTGTAGGCGCGCTGGCTGACTATGCGCGGACCGTTGAAATGGGATTGGGCGCGTGCTTTCGCGCACGTGCCACCCATGCCGGCGTCGATCCGCGGAAAGACCGGAGCGGCGGGCACGCGATCGGCGCCGTGGTGTTCGGGTCGGACCAGGGGCTGGTGGGCCAGTTCAACGATGTGGTGGCCGACTACGCCGTCAATGTGCTCGGCAAGCTGAAAGGTGTGGTGCAGGTGTGGGCTGTTGGAGACCGCGTGCACGCCCGCCTCACGGATGCCGGAACGCTGCCCGTCGGGCTGTTCGCCGTGCCCGGGGAAGTGTCCGCGATCACCGCGCTCGTCGGGCAGATCCTTGCCGAGACCGAGACGCGTCATGAGATCCAGGAACTGTATCTCATATACAACCGGCACTTGTCGGGGGGCTCGTATGCACCGGTCAGTGAGCGGCTGCTGCCGCTCGACGAAGGCTGGAGCCGCGAGCTCAGTCACCGCCCGTGGCCGACGAAGCAGATCCCCCAGGTCATGGGTGTTTACGCATCGACCCTGCGCGCGCTCATTCGCGAGTACCTGTTCGTGTCTCTCTTCCGTGCATGCGCCGAGTCCCTCGCGAGCGAGAACGCGAGTCGTCTGGCCGCCATGACGCGGGCCGACAAGAATATCGAGGATTTGCTCAAGACCCTGCACGACACGTTTCATCGTTTGCGGCAAGGTGGCATCGACGAGGAATTGTTCGACGTGGTGTCGGGCTTCGAAGCACTCGAGGGATCTAAACCGTGAGTACAATCGATTCGCACGACTTCCGGGTGAAGCCCGGAGCGAAGGTCAAGCTCGACAAGTGGCCAACCAGCGTGGCGCCCTTCTGCAGCTCGAAGGAAGAGTACAAGGAACTCTTGGCGGAAAACGTTGACCGGTTGAGCGACCTGCAACGCCTGCACTACGCATCCGATCGCTACGCATTACTGCTCGTCTTCCAGGGAATGGATGCGGCCGGGAAGGACGGCGCCATTCGCCACGTCATGTCCGGCGTCAATCCCCAGGGCTGCGAGGTGTACTCGTTCAAGCAGCCAAGCGCGGAGGAGTTGGAGCATGACTTCCTGTGGCGTACAACCCGCCGGCTTCCGGAGCGGGGGCGCATCGGGATCTTCGATCGTTCTTATTACGAGGAAGTGCTCGTTGTGCGGGTCCATCCAGAGTTGCTGAAGGACGAAAGACTGCCCCATCGAAAGCACGACGACGAACACTTCTGGAAGCATCGCTATCAGTCCATCGTCGACATGGAAAAGCATCTCCATCGCAACGGCACGCGCATCGTGAAGATCTTTCTCCACCTGTCGAGGGAGGAACAGCGGCGTCGTTTTCTCGAGCGGCTGGACGAGCCGGACAAGCATTGGAAATTCAGTCTCGCCGACATCCACGAACGCGCGCACTGGGATGAATACATGAAGGCGTACGAGGAGTGCCTGGTGGCGACGAGCACCCATCACGCGCCTTGGTACGCGGTGCCCGCCGACGACAAGGACAATGCGCGATTGATCGTATCGCAGATCGTTCTCGACGCGCTCGGCGGGCTGAAGATGAGCTACCCCAAGCCGACGGCGAAGCGCCGGCGGGAATTGGCAGCCGCTCGCATGGCATTGGCCGAGTAACGCACACGCAGCAACGCGGCGCACCTCGCGTCGGCGTCCGATCACGGCAACAGGAGAAACACATGCAGATCCAGATCAATACTGGCCACAACATCGATGGAAACGAGACCATGGTGGCTGCGACCACCGAAATCGTGGCGCATGCGTTGCGACACTTCAGCGCTCACATCACGCGCGTGGAATTGCACCTCGCTGACGAGAACGGCCCCAAGGGGGGTGATGACGACATCCGCTGCACGCTGGAGGCCCGCCTCGCAGGTCGCCAGCCGATTGCGGTGACGCATCACGGCGGCACGATTCCGCTCGCGGTGCATGGAGCAGCCAGCAGCCTCGTCTCCCTGATCGAGACCACGCTTGGACGCACGGAAGCGGTCCAGCGTGCCGAGCGATCATGAGTGCGCGTCGTATGCGAGGCGATCGCTGGCAGCGCGCGCGGATAGAGGCGGCGTCGCGTGAATGAGGACGCGCTGAGGGCGACCGCGAGCGCGATGGTCGCTGGAGACAAGGGCCTGCTCGCCATGGACGAGAGTACGGGAACCGCTGATAAGCGCTTTGCCGAAGTGGGCATTCCGCAGACCGAAGAAGCCCGGCGCGCGTATCGTGAGATGCTCGTGACTACGCCGGATCTGGGAAAGAGCATCAGCGCCGCGATCCTGTTTGATGAAACCGTGCGCCAAGTGACGACCGACGGCACGTCCTTCATCACGGTCCTCGCCAACGCGGGCATCATGCCCGGCATCAAGGTCGACCTTGGCGCCAAGCCCCTCGCGGGTCATCCCGGAGAGACCATCACTGAAGGTCTCGATGGATTGCGGGCCCGCTTCGAGGAGTACGCGCGGATGGGTCTCCGCTTCGCCAAGTGGCGTGCGGTGTTGTCCATCGGCAACGGTATCCCCAGCGTGGGCTGCATCGACGCCAATGCGCACGCGCTGGCGCGCTACGCGGCGTTGAGCCAGGAGGCCGGACTCGTCCCCATCGTCGAGCCCGAGGTGCTCATGACGGGCGACCATACGCTGGAGCGATCCGGCGTGGTCACGGAGGATGTCCTGCGGCGGGTATTCGAACAGCTCGTCATCCAGAAAGTTGTGCTCGAGGCGATGATCCTGAAGCCCAACATGGTGCTGCCCGGATTGACCTGTCCCACGCAGGAGGGCGTGGACGAAGTGGCCGATGCCACCGTGCGCTGTCTAAGGCGAGTCGTGCCTGCGGCGGTTCCCGGTATTGCATTCCTGTCAGGAGGCCAATCCAGTGAACTTGCCTCTGCCCGCCTGAACGCCATGCACGTGAGGTTCAAGGAAGGGACATCAGCCCTGCCTTGGGCGCTGACGTTCTCGTTTGGCCGCGCGCTCCAGGAACCCGCACTTGGAATCTGGGCACGTGACGACGCGCAACGAGCGCCCGCGCAGCGAGCGTTGCTCCATCGAGCGCAGTGCAACCGCGCGGCGGTTCGCGGCGAATACAACGCTGCGATGGAGACGGATCTGGACGTTGTCGCGGGGCCAGGCAAGTGAGCGCACGTGAGGCCGGCCTGCTGCAGCTCTACTTCATTCGACACGGTGAGACGGCATGGTCCATTACCGGCCAGCACACGGGTCGCACGGACCTTCCGTTGACCAGGCACGGCGAGGATGAGGCGCGCGCACTCGCACCGCGCCTCCGGGCGGTCTCGTTCACGCGTGTGCTGACGAGCCCGCAGCAGCGCGCGTGGCGCACGTGCGAGTTGGCCGGACTGGGAGCGGCCGCCGAGATCGAGCCCGACCTTTCGGAATGGGATTACGGCGAGTACGAAGGCCGGCGCTCGGTCGACATACGCAAGGAACGACCGGACTGGAATGTTTTTCGGGACGGCTGCCCTGGGGGTGAGATGCCGGCGCAGGTCTCCGACCGCGCCGATCGGCTCATCGCACGTCTCGCCGAGATGGACGGCAACGTCGCGCTCTTTTCGCACGGCCAGTTCGGGCGTGTCCTGGCCGCGCGATGGATCGACGTGCACGCGATCACGGGGCAGCATTTTGCGCTCGGCGCTGGATCGCTCGGTATTCTCGGCCACCAACCGCGACACCCCACGGTGCGGGTGATCGCGCTATGGAATGCGAGAGTCCTCGAGCCCTCGGCTTAGTAGTGGGGCCACCGAGCTCCAGGGCACATCACATCGCGCATTGGCCGCCGCGTTGAGCTGGGCGACGAAGTCCGACGGAAGGCCGGCATCGACGAACACCGGTGCGAAGGGCACGGCCGCCTTGGCCATGCCGTTTGCCGCCGTGGACAGGCGCTCCGTAGTGAGACGCCCCTTGGGCATGCGCAGCGGCTCGATCGCTGGCGTGTTCGGCAGATCCGCCTTGGCGACGCGAGCAACGTGAGACATGTGATCGCTCAGCAGGGGGGTGCGCAACGCACCCTGCTGCTGGTGGACCCTTGCGACGCGTTGTGACTCGCGTCCTGATCGGATGCATGCGTGGCCAACTGGGTGATCGCATCGCCCAGGCGGCGACGCGCGCCGGTCTGGACGACGGCATCGAGGGCCGACGTGTTGTCATCGAGGAACGCCTGCACGTTCCGCAATGATTGCAGCATGTTGCCTTGTTTTGTCTGCATGATGTCGAGTTTGGGAGAAAGCGAAAATGGTGCGAACGGGGCGCGCGCGGGTGCGTCCGGCATGACCGGGGATGTCGTGCGTGTCGACGCAGCGGAACGACGAGGCCGGCGCGTGTGCGAATGCCACGCGCGGCTGTGCAAGTGCGGTGGATGCGTGAGCCATGCTCGACGCGACCGCAGGAATGCCACATGGAGCCGAGTGCTTCCTTCTCATGCGATGAGACATATCACGTGCGCATCGTGTTCGATCGCCTGGCGCGGCGTGCAAGGCGCGTGGAGCAGGGTGTGCTGCTCCTCACTGCACGTGGCACGCGGTCCATGCCTCCGAGCCATGCTCGATGTCACGCCGTGCAGCCTCGGCCGACCGTCGTGCAACATCAGGCGAGCGACGAGGCAAGCGGCGCGAGCGGACCACTACATCGCTCGCGCATCATGTGCTGCCCCGCGACGCCCTTGACACACCATATGTCCGCAGGATCACGCGAGGTGATCAGAGCACCACGCCAACTGGTTGATGCTGACTCGCGAGATGGTCCCCGCTGCATCGCCGGGCGAACGGACCGCCACGCCCGCTTGGCGAACGAAAACGTCAGGCGAGCGATCCGCCACGCCATCGGCTCCAGCTGAGCAGTGACGCGGCAGTCCAGTGATGCCAGACGTCCCGAGTGCGAGGGCGAGTGGAGCCTCTGCCATCCTGGATGGAAAGTCTGATCTGGAAGTCAGGAGGCAACTTATGGCGGGTGGCAGAAGCGTCATCCCCGCGGTGCTCCATGTGACGCCCGTTGCGCTGACCCACGTCGGCGAAAAGGCCCTGTTTACGGAGCGTAAACTGCCTGCTACCTTCCGAGTGTACCTGGTTGAATTCATTCGTTGCCATTTCCGGAAGAGACAAGTGACGAAATCGCGCAAGAAGGGAATCGTCAACGGCGACACGCTCCGGTTGCAGGATACCGTTCGCCTGTCAGCGGCCGGCGCCGGCATGCTACTCGGCGACCTCGAGCACCGGATTCTCAAGGCTGCGTGGAGTCTCAACCGCCCGGCATCGGCGCGCGAGCTCCATGATCGTGTCGCCCGCACACACGACGTGGTCTACATCACGAGCGTCACTGTGGCCAACCGTCTCGTCGAGAAGGGCATCCTGCGGCGCGCAAAGTACGAAGACCTCTATCACTATACCGCGACACTCTCGCGCGACGAGTTCAGTGAACGGGCGTCTCGACACGTGGTGCAGCGGATCGTCGACCTGGGCTCAACGGCGGTGTCAGCATCCCTCGTCGAGGTGCTGGCCGAGCGCGATCCGGAGCAACTCGCAGAGCTCGGACGCCTTGTACGTCGGAAACTGCGTGAGGCAGCGAAGGACAGCGAGAAGTGACCGAAAGCCACGGACGATGAACCGGGTCGCCACGGAGCGAGCCGAGACGGAAACGTACAGGCGATGAGAAGTAGAGGGCCGACGATGTACATCGAGCCAGCAATGCGTGCGCGTGAGCAGTCGCACAGGCGGTCCCTGCTGCTGGCCGTAGGCGCTCTCATCATCCTCAGCGCGAGTCCGATTTTCGGGCATCATCTGGTTGCGAAGGCGGACACACTGCTTGCCGGTCGCGACCATTTGGGCGGCGTCTGCCTCATTGCCTTGCATCTACTGCTCGCACCGGTGCACCGTGTCTTTCATCTGCTGCTGGTTGCCGGCGCCGTTTACGCGGTCTGGGACCGCATTCGCGCGTGGCGCAATCTCCGCTTGACACTTGGCGCGCTCGCGTCGCGTACGCCATCGTCCGAGGAGCGGATCGGACTGGCAGCCGCGCGCGCCGGTGTTGCGCAGGATCGTATCAGCGTCGTCGAGGGCCTGCCCAATCCCGCATTCACCGCCGGGCTCTGGCGTCCGCGCATTTTCATCGCGCAGGAACTTCAGGACGTACTCGACGACGCGCAGCTTCATGCGGCCCTGGCACACGAAGCGGCTCACGTGGAACGCCGAGATCCGCTGCGGCTTTCGCTCCTCCGGTTCCTCGCTTGCACGCTCTTCTACATTCCGGCGCTCCGTCGGTTGGCGGACGATCTTGCTGACGAAGCGGAAATTGACGCCGACGACGCCGCAGCCTCGAGCGGCACCGCGCTCGTCCTCGCTTCGGCGATTCTCACGCTCGCCGAGTGGGGCACGCGTTGGCGCGCGACATCGACAACGAAACTGCCGATAACGTTCGCGACGATCGTCGGGTTCCAACCTTTCCGTCCATTGCAGCGCGTCGACCTGCTGGAGCGACGCATTCGCCGCCTTGCGGGCGAACCGACGCTGGTCGGCACGCACGTCACGCGTCGCTCACTAGCCGCGGCGGCTGCGGTGCTCATCGCGGTGTGGGTCTCCGGGATAATGATGGCGCATCCGCTTACGGCCGAGGCGCTGCCACAGATGCATGCATCGGTGTCGCACTGCCGGCATCCCGGAGGGCTCGCGATCACTCACCTATTCTGCCTCGGCTTCCATACGCATCCGAGTGGCGCGCCCTGTCCACACGCGGGGCGGTAGCGATCGCCGATCCCTGTCGTTGAAGCGTGTCGGTCTCGATTCCGACACGACCTCCGCGATGCCGTGGCGGATCGAGCGAAAGTTCCTGAGGCGTTCTTCCTAGAGAAATCAGGTGCGGTAGGTACCACCGCTGTCCTCACGCCAGTGGACGATGACGGAGCACAGGGGTCAAAGTCTGTGGGTGAAGCTGAAAGGCGCGGCCGCTCAATGTGATGTGGATAGCATCGTTTCGCGGTCCTTCGCGGCTTTCGAGATCCTGATCGCGAGGCGACGCACCTCCGGGCGGTGCAGATTTGGCAATTCGCGGGTGACGAGCGCCTGCTGACGGTGTAGCCCACCGATGAGCTGAGCTCGATAGGCGCTGTCGCCCGACGTCGGCGCGTTTCTCGACAGAGAATCAGCAATGTGCTGCGCCGGTGCGGCCGGCAGAGGCGTGTGTGCATCGCCGTATACGCGCCGGAGCATCTCCGTGATGGCTCGGCGCTCCGCGTCGAAGTCGGTGTCCAGCCCACTTGTGTTGCGTGCCGGGTCCATCGGCATACCCGGCGCCATCGCGTGATCGTCATGGCGCATCATCATGCGTTCGTGCACGATCGCCGCCAGGCCTTCGTGTTCATCGAGCAGGCGTCGAAGGAACAGTTGATCCGGGTCCCGCGCCGGGGCTTCAGGAGGCGGAGGCACTGCACGACCCGTATCGATCGCCGGCACTGGCGACGCGTTCGGCACGTCGAGCGCCGCCGTCGCGCGCGCGCCTGCCGTCGCGTTCGTCGAGTCGGCGTTGTGCTCCTGGGTCGCGCACGCGCCCGACACCACGACGAGGAACACGAGTGCGCCGCCGCTCCGGATCATGGTATACAAATGCATCGGGGTCAGGTAATGGTGGGTGGGCCGATTTATGCTAGGTAAAGCGCTCGATAATTGCGCCGCCCACTCCAGAAGCTGTGTGGTCAGGGCGGCCCGCAGATGTCGAAGTGCGAGAACCGGATCTCGTTGCAGCGCCGTCGTTGCGGGAACATCCTCGGCGCTTTACGATACATAAAATGCGCGCGAACGCAAGCGTGTGCGCCGGTCCCCTCGCGGGCTGGCGCGCAGAGTAGACCCAAGGAGGAACTGCGTGAGGGCACTAGGGCGAATCGGCGGTTGCCGGGCCGGAGTTCGACTCGCGGTCATTGCCGCTGCCATCGGAACGATGAGTGCGCTCGTGGCGCGCCCGGCGTCCGCGCAATGGTCGCGCACGTACGAGTCGACCTATCTGCCGGGCAGCTTCAACTGGCAATTCCGCGAGCGGTATCCAGCCGCGGATCGCCTCTTCAACGCGTTCGACTACGGACACGCGATCCTCTACGAAACGCTGTGGACATCGCCCAGCCAAGCAGGCGCACGGCTTGAAACGAACGAGTTCGATTTCATCACCACCCGCTTGTTGCCGAACCCGCCTCGGCTGCCGCTGGTCGAGAGCGCGATCGAGCCCAACTTTGCCAAGCTGGCCCCGGAAGCGAAGGCGATGCTCGACTGGGCGCACCTCCTGCATCGGCAGATCTACGACGTGTGGGCCGATCCCTCGATCGCCGTGGCCGACAAGGATCTGAAGGTCGCGGAGCTCGTGCGCTACTACCGCAGCCGCAAGGATCTGGCGTTCAGCGCTCGGCCGAAGAGCATGGATGTGATGGACGGGCATTTCTACTCACTCGCGTTCCGCCAGCAATATCCGAAGTTCAATGGGCTCATCTGGGCCTATCACTGGATGCAGATCGGGCTGTACGAGCCGCTTCTCACCGGCCGCACCGACGCCGAGCGCGCCGAGCTCGTCGACGCGACCGTTGGTCGCCTTCGGCAAATGCTCCTTAACGCGCCGACCTCGACGCCCTACCTCATGCCGATGACACCGGCGATCGCGCCGACCTTCGCCCGACGGTATCCGGACGCAGGCGCGATCTTCGACAATCTCCACATGATGCACGACGTCCTCTCCGATATCCTGACGTCGCCCGAGGTCCCACAGAGTGCGAAGCGGAAGGAGATTCTCGAGGCCGCGGCCACGTTCCGCAGCGACACGGCGTTCGCGATCCCGTTCGAGACCTGGTTGCAGATGGGCGAGATCATGGGCCTGAACAACATGGGCGGGCCCGCTGTGCACTTCGCAGCGGCGCTCCCACAACCGACGGTCGCTCGGGGCGCCTCTATGGCCGGCATGGTGGGTATGAGTGGAATGCAGCATGGTGGGGCGGGGACAGGGCATGGTGCGACGTCGGGATCTGGTATGGCGGGAATGCCGGGAATGGGGGCCGGCAACCAGGCGCGCGCGGACACAGGCATGGCCGGGATGAACATGCCTGGGTCGTCACGTGGTGCGATGAGCATGTCGATGCCGGGAGACACATCGATGAGCGGCATGACGATATCAGCGATGATGGCGATGCACGAACGCATGATGGCGGACCCGGTCATCCGCGAACGAATGATGACCGACCCGGTGCTTCAGCAAATGATGAAGCAGATGACCGCCGGTCAGCCGATGCCGGGGATGAAGATGTCTGGCACGATGGGGCAGGGCACTGCTCGCGGCGGAAAGAGTATGCCCGGCATGAAGGGAATGGCCATGCCCGGTAACGCGAGCATGAACCCGATGCCCGAGAATGCGGAAGATCGCAGGCAGGCCACCGAGTTCATCGTGCGGATGCTTGCGGATCCCACGGTGGAGAGCCGGATTCACTCGGACCCTGCACTCCAGAAGCTTTGGATGGATCCGGACGTGCAGAAGCGCCTGGTCGAGCTGCGCCGCGAACAAGCAGCGGCGGGTGCGGGCAAGCGCGATTCGGTCAGGGCGCCCATGCCGGCGATGCCGATGCCGCGCCCGGACTCTTCGGCGACGCACAAACATCCATGACCGGTACCATGCGGAACGTCATGACGTCATCGATCGAGAAGAGCGTGACCGGCCTCGGGATTCTGCTGCTCATCGCTGCCTGTTCGGGAAGTCAGGGCTCGGCGAGCGATGCGCAGCGAGCGGAGCGCACCGGTGTCATCCCATCGTCGACTACTGCGCCGAGTCAGGCTTCGGCGGTCGACAGTGCCAAGTCGATGGCGAGCATGCCGGGAATGGCCGGAATGGACTCCTCCCGTTCGCCTGCAGGCAGCCGAAACACCGGCACAAGTGGCGGCGCTGTCGCGGCTGCGACATCCACTGGTGGCGGAATGGCCGACATGCCCGGAATGGGGTCCATGCCGGGCATGTCGAAGGCAAAAGGCAACTCGTCGAGTGCGAAGAGCATGCCGGGGATGGGGCCTGCTGTCGCGCGACCGATGCGGGTTGACATGTCTGGCATGAAAGGAATGTCTGGAGCGAAGGGGATGCCATCGATGCCGGGCATGACTGGAGACATGAAGATGAACATGCCATCCTCCGCGAAAGGCTCGACCGGCGGCCGCTCGTCCGCAGAGAACGGCAACGAAATGAGTGGCATGGCCGGCATGAGCGGGATGAGCGGCACGGCAAGAATGCCGGATTCGGCATCCGTGAAGCTGCAACGTCTCGTCGCGGGACTGCTTGAGGACCCGGTGGTGCGGCAACGAATCCAGTCCGATAGCGTCCTCCGCGATCGTTGGCGGGACAGTGGAGTTCGGAAGATCCTGACAGCGCCATGAATGACGCTCAGCGCGTGAGCAGTGTTCACGCCGCACGTTCCCTCAACACGCCAGAAAAGCGCCCGTGACAGATAAGAAGGCTTCACCACTTCACACCGCGGTCTCGCGGCGCGACTTCATGCGCGCGGCAGGCGCCGCCGGTCTCATCACCGGTCTGGACGCGCTGCGACCCGCCTATGCCTGGGCCGCTCCCGCCTCCCTCCCAGGCGGCGCATCGCTCCAGCCACGCATGGTGGGCGATGACGCGGTCTACGATCTGGTCGTCGACCGAACGAGGATCGCCATTGCAGGGCGGCGCGCCTCTGCGGTGACGATCAATGGGACCGTGCCCGGACCGCTGCTGCACCTGTACGAGGGCCAGAACGCCGTCATCCGCGTAGACAATCGTCTGGACGAGGACACCTCCATTCACTGGCACGGAGTGCTGGTCCCCATGGCGATGGATGGTGTGCCCGGCGTGAGTTTCCCCGGCATTCCCGCCCGGACAGTCTTCGAATACCGGTTTCCCCTCCATCAGAGCGGAACTTACTGGTACCACAGCCACTCGGGGCTGCAGGAGCAGGTGGGCCATTACGGTCCCATGCTCATTCACCCGGCGGGTGGGTATTCGCACACGTTCGATCGCGAATACGTCATCGTGTTGTCGGACTGGACCTTCGAAGATCCCTATCGCGTTCTCGACCACCTGAAGAAGCAGGGGAACTACTACAACTATCAGCGTCGAACGGTCGTCGATTTCTTCCGCGACATCGGCCGTGACGGCTTCATGCCGACCGTCCGCGAGCGGTTGATGTGGCTCCAGATGCGCATGGATCCGACGGACATCCTCGATGTCACGGGGGCGACGTACACCTACCTGATGAACGGGATGGCACCAGGCTCCAACTGGTCAGGGCTCTTCACGCCCGGCGAGCGCGTGCTCCTGCGCTTCATCAACGCCGCCGCCGATACCACCTTCGACGTACGCTTGCCCGGCCTCCCGATGAAGGTTGTCCAGGTCAGTGGCCAGTGGGTGCAGCCGGTGGAGACGGACGAGTTCCGCATCGCCAATGCCGAGACCTACGACGTGATCGTGACGCCCGAGGCACGGCCATATAC
>JALYVY010000012.1:0-42801 GCA_030852985.1 Gemmatimonadota bacterium
GGGTGTAGAGCGCCCATTTGCCGTCGTTCGAGATCGCGGCGCCCTGGATGGACTTCCATTTGTCCCAGTCGGCCTGGGTCAGGACTTTTTTCTGGGCGTGGGCGACGCATGGCGCGAGCAGGAGGGTGCCAACAGCGAGATGGCGAGCGATGCGCATGAGGTGCGTTCGGGAAGGGGGCGGGCCAGCGGGTCTGTGAGAGTACGGCAGCGCGCCGTTGTCCGCTGGAGTGCTTGCGTCCGTCAGCACCTGGCCGCAGTGCGGCACGCGTGTCGAGTCGCCCGTCGTTCGATAGATTCGCCGGATGACTCTCCCACTCCTCAGGGCGGTTCTTACGCTGGCCGCAATCGGCTCCGTCTGCCTGCGCCCGCTCGATGCGCAGGCACCGCGAGACATCACCATTCGCGTCGATGCCTCGCGCGACATCGGCGAGCTGCGCCCCGTCTGGCGCTTCTTCGGCGCTGATGAGCCCAACTACGCCTACATGAAGGATGGTCGGCGGCTCCTCGCGGAACTGGGCGAGCTGAGGCCGCACGATGTCTACTTCCGCGCGCACAACCTCCTCACCTCAGGCGACGGCACGCCGGCGCTCAAGTGGGGCAGCACGAACGCCTACACCGAAGATGCAGCGGGCCATCCCATCTACGATTGGACGATCGTCGACCGGATCTTCGATACCTATCTCGCCCGCGGCGTTCGACCATACGTCGAGATCGGTTTCATGCCGAAGGCGCTTTCAACCAGGCCGGAGCCGTACGAACACGAATGGCGACCAGGGTCGGGTGAGCTGTACACAGGATGGGCCTATCCGCCGAACGACTACGGCAAGTGGGGGGAACTGGTCTTCCAGCTCACGAAGCATTGCATCGCCAAGTATGGGATCGCTGAAGTGCGGGGGTGGTACTGGGAAACCTGGAACGAGCCGAACATCGGATACTGGAAGGGCAGCCGCGAGGAGTTCTTCAAGCTGCACGACGTTACCCTCGCCGCCGTCCGACGCGCACTTCCCGACGCGCACGTGGTGGGTCCGCACATGGCCGGCTCCGACGCGAAGTGGCTCACGGCGTATTTCGATCACGTCTTTTCCGGCTCCGCCGCGGCGGGCCAACCCACACCACAGAAGCCGAATTTTCTGTCCTTTCATCCGAAAGGATCACCCACCACGGTGGATGGCCATGTTCGCATGGGCATCGCCACGCAGCTGCAGGTGACTGATCGCAACTTCGCCACGATTGCCTCCAACCCGGAAGCGAAGAAGCTGCCCATCATACTCGGCGAATCCGATCCGGAGGGCTGTGCCGCCTGTCAGGGCGCCGCGCTCGCGTATCGCAACGGCACGATGTACTCGAGCTACACCGCGGCGAGCATGGCACGCATCGAGGATCTCGCCATCAAGCACGGTCTCACGCTCGAGGGTGCGCTGACGTGGGCCTTCGAGTTCGAGGACCACGCGTACTTTCCCGGCTTTCGCGTGCTCGCGAGCAACGGCATCGATCATCCGGTGCTCAACGTCTTTCGCATGATGAGCCGCATGCCCGGCAGGCGCTTGCAGGTCGAGAGCACAGGCGCACTTTCGCTCGACGAGATTGTCGCGCACGGCGTTCGTGGCGAGGCGGATGTTTCCGCAACCGCCAGCCGCGGTGAAAATCGAATTGCGGTTCTCGCGTGGCATTACCACGATGATGACGTCGCCGGACCGACCGCGAACGTCCACCTCGTGATCGACAAGCTTCCGCCGATCGTGGCGTCGGTAACGGTGACGCACTATCGCATTGACGACGAGCATTCCAATGCCTTCGCTGCATGGAAGCGCATGGGGTCGCCCGTCGCACCGAATAACGCACAGTATGCAGCGCTCAAGGCGGCGGGGGGACTCGCGGAGCTTGTGCCCGTGAGTCGCGCAGCTGTTGCGAGCGGTGCGGTCGTGCTGAACTTTCCGCTGCCACGGCAGGGTGTATCACTCGTGATACTCGATTGGTCGGCGGTCCGTCCATGAAACGCCGTCGGAGATCGAACCTAACGGAGCATCGCGGTGCATTCCGATCCCGTTCTCGCTGGCGGGCCCGCGGTATTCCTCACTGGGGACCTTGAACTACAGCGTTCTGTTCCAACGCTGAAGTTGCGGTACAAGACGTCTTACAGGCTCAACGGCGGACGCAGAGTATCGCAGGCTGCGCAAACGCAGATGACGCTGCAACAGCCTTGAAAAACACGCAAAGCACTTTCGTGGCAGCTTCTGCTGCGTGGTTTCTGCGTTTGCGAAGCCTGCGCATTTCTGCGTCCGCCGTTTCTCTGGGGTTGTGGGCTTGACGCCACTTACGATCGCCTCGCTCGTGAACACTCGGCGCGCATTATCGTTGAAGCTCAGCAGCAGCGGCTCCCTGGCCGAAGGTACCGATGGTCCAGCGCCTCACGGGCGAACGCATCGCGCGTGACAGGCTCGTCGTCCGGGTGACACGCGCGAACATGCGCGAGGTACTCGTCATAGTCCGGTACACCGATGATGCGCCGCACCCCCCGCGCCACTTCCGCGAGCCGTGCACTCGATTCGGCCACAAAGCCAGATCGCATGGGTCTTACTTCTGCGGAGCGGCAGTCGGCCGCGCGATCGTCGACTCGAACAGCGCGAAGATGCGGCGGTATTCATCGGTCCAGGAGGAGGGTCGCGTAAATCCGTGATCTTCTACTGGATACGAAGCCAGCGACCAGTTGGTCTTGCCGAGTTCGATGAGACGCTGCTCGAGTCGCACGATGTCCTGATACATGACGTTCTGGTCGACCATCCCGTGCGCCATGAGCAGCGGACTCCTTAGCCCGCTCGCGAAATAGATGGGCGACGAGCGGCGATAGGCGAGCGTGTCGTCCTGCGGACGGTTGAGGATGGCCGACGTATAGCCGTCGTTGTAATGCGCCCAATCCGTCACGGAGCGCAGCGCCGCACCCGCCCCGAAGTAGTCTGGCGCGGTAAAGAGTGCCATCAGCGTCATGAAGCCGCCGTAACTCCCGCCGTACATGCCCACGCGGCTCGCGGGAATGCCATATGTCGACGTCAGCCACTTCGACGCATCGACTTCATCCTGGAGATCGCGCCCACCCATCCAGCGATAAATGGCGGTGCGCCAGTCGCGGCCATACCCCGCCGATGCGCGGTAGTCGATGTCGAGCACGACGTAACCGTTCTTCGCGAGGAACTGGTTGAACATGTATTCGCGAGGATACTGCGACCAGAAGTTTCCTACATTGTGCAGGTAGCCCGCGCCGTGCACGAAGAGCACAGCCGCACCGTTGGGACGCGCGCCCATGTCTTCGGGGCGATAGATATGCCCAGGCACCTGCACTCCATCCGATGCGGGAATGCTGACCAGCGCTGGCGCAATCCAGGGACCCTTGAGCCACTCCGCACTCGGCGATGTCGTCAAGCGATGTGAGGAAGCCCCCGCACTATTCGCCTGGAGATAGAGGTCGGGCGGCCGGTTCGTGAAGGAGTAGACGTCGGCGAGCCATTGTCCGTCGGGTGAAGCAACCGCGGTGTGTCCGCCGGACGCCGACGTCACCTGCGTACGAGCACCGCCCGCAACCGGCATTCGGTACACTTGCTGCTCGAAGGGTGACGGCTCGCTCGTGGTGAGGTAGAACTCGCGCTGGTCGGGCGAGAGGCTCACGTCGAGCACCTCCCACTTGCCTGAGGTGAGCGGAACGACGTCGCCGCCAGCCGCACTCGCCGAATTCAGCTGCGCATAGCCAGTCGCCTCCGTGACGTACCAGATGCGTCGCCCACGGTCATAGAAACCGGCGCACGTGCCGCACGGACCGCCAACGCCCGATCCAGTGACCCACGCCGAATCGCGAAGCGTCTCGACGACGGTGCTGAGCGCGCTGTCGCTGCGCACGCTTTGCAGCAATCGCAACTTGTGGTTGTCCGAGAACGCGAACAGCGCGGCGCGCGAGCCGTCCTCATTCCAGCCGGCCAAGTTGTAGGCGCCCAACGTCGTGCTGTCGCCGAAAAGCCTCAGGGTCGTTGCCTTTCCGGACGGAATCGAAATCCACAGCACGCGCTGTCGCCCCGTGGCATCGCCGACCTTCGTGCGGCCCCGCAGGTTCTCCACGTACCCATTGGACGTGATGAACTGCGGTACCTCGGCCTGCCGTTGTAAGGTTGCCGGCTTGCCGACGATCGCCACTGCCGCCTTTCCATTCGGCGATACGTCGAGCGCAATCACACGCTCGGTGGCGTTGAGATAGATGGGCTGAAGTCCCGCGGCTTCACGCGCCTTGCGATCGGCGCGCACCGCGCTGTCGGCGGCGCTGCGATCGCGCACGACATCGAACAACTCGCGCTGTTGCTGCTCGAGACGGCCCCGCTGTCCCGTGGCCTTCGCGGAGTCCGTCGGCGCCGGCCCCTGACGAATGTCGGTCAACTGGCGCAGCTCACCACCCGACAGTGACAGGGCGAACGCATTGTTGTCGCGCAGGAAATAGATGGTCCGGCCGTCACTCGAGAACGTTGGACGCGTCTCGTTCGCGACGGTCTGCGTCAGCCGACGGGCCGTGCCGTCCTTCAACGAAACCAGATAGATGTCGCCGTTCGCCTCCACGATGCGAGACCGCATGTCGGGCGACACGGGCCCGTCGGCCACGAATGGCAACGCGGAATCAGCCTGCGCGAGCGTGAGCCGTTCGGGTGTCGCGCCGGCCATCGCTCGCACCCGATACGGACGCATGGGCTCACGCCAATCCGTGCCAGGCGCATTCCACTGAAAGTGAATCCACCGGCCGTCGGCGCTCCATCGGACATTGGTCGGTGCGCGGCCATAGAGCTCTGGCCCACGCATGATGTTCGCGATGGTGAAATCGAACCCCTCTCCGGATGAGACACGCGCCACGGACGACGCCTGCCCCTTCGCGGAAATCGCGTTGCCTGCAACCAACACGACGAGCAGGCTGGCAACTGTTACAGATGACTTCATGTGGAAGCAACTCGGGGTATGAAGGGAATCTCGGAGGACTGCGCCACGGTGCGCCCTGCGATCACGCGCCACCACACACGCGCACTCTCGACCAGGATCACGATAACGGCGAGGAGAAAGAACGCAGCGACCGCCGCGTCGAGGTAGTCATTCGCGATCATCTGCGACAGGTCGCTCGCCGACCTCACGCCCGCGGGTAGCGCGCCCGCTGCCCGCGCCGCCTCGAGCACGCGCGCGTGCGCGAGAAAGCCAAGCTTGGGGAGTGGAGAGAAAAGCTTCTGAAAACCGGCGGTCAGTGTGATGATGACGAGCCACGCGAGCGGTATCAGCGTCGTGAAGGCGTACCGTGCCTTGCCCATGCGCACGATGACCGTCGTCCCCACGCAGAGCGCCACGGCGGCCAGCAACTGGTTCGAGATGCCGAAGAGCGGCCAGAGCGAGTTGATGCCGCCCAGCGGATCATTGACGCCCTGCCACAGGAAATGGCCCCACATGGCGACGAACATCGCGCTCGAAAGCACAACGGCGGGGGTCCACGATGTCTTGCCGAACGGCGCCCACACATGCTTGCCGAGATCCTGCAGCATGAACCGCCCGACCCGCGTGCCGGCGTCGAGTGTCGTGAGGATGAAGAGCGCCTCGAACATGATGGCGAAGTGATACCAGAGCGCCATCGCGCCCGGACCACCGAGCGCGCCGGAAAAGATGTGCGCCATGCCAACCGCAAGACTCGGGGCGCCGCCGGTCCGCGACAGCAGCGACGTCTCACCCACCTGCCGCGCTAACGCCTCGAGCTCCGCGGGCGTCACGACGAAGCCCCAGTTGGCGACCGCCGCAGCGGCGCTCGCGGTCGTGCTGCCGAGCGCGGCGACGGGAGCGTTGATCGCGAAGTAGACGCCGGGCGTCAAGGCACACGCGGCAATGAGGGCCATGACCGCCACGAATGACTCGATGAGCATGGCCCCGTATCCGATCATGCGTGCGTCGGTCTCGCGTTCGATGAGTCGCGGCGTGGTGCCGGAGGCGATCAGGGCGTGAAACCCGCTGATGCTGCCGCACGCGATGGTGATGAACGCAAACGGAAAGAGGGCGCCGGCGAATACAGGGCCGGTGCCGTCTATGAATCGCGTGAGCGGCGCCATCTGGAGCGGTGGAAGCACGATGAGGATGCCGACCGCGAGCGCCAGCACCACACCGATCTTCACGAACGCCGACAGGTAGTCACGGGGCGCCAGCAGCAGCCACACGGGGAGCACCGACGCGGCGAATCCGTACACCATGAGCATTACGGCGAGGGTTCGGCCCGTCAGCGTGAAAAGCGGTGCGATGTCCGGGTGTCCCGCAACCCAGCGACCCGCATACAGCGACAGTGCGAGCAGCACCAGGCCAATGGCGCTCGCCTCCAGCACGCGACCGGGACGAAGCCATCGCATGTAGATCCCCATGAACATCGCGATGGGAATCGTGAGGCCGATCGTCACCGTGCCCCAGGGGCTCGCCTTGAGGGCATTCACCACCACGAGCGCCAACACGGCAATGAGGACGATCATGATGCCGAGCACCGCCACGAGCGCAGTGTAGCCGGCGACCGGGCCGATCTCCTCCTTCGCCATCTGGCCGAGCGTCTTGCCGTCGCGCCGCATGGACGCGCAGAGGATGACGAAATCCTGCACCGCTCCTCCCACGACCACACCCACCACGATCCAGAGTATCCCGGGCAAATAGCCGAACTGCGCCGCCAGCGTTGGTCCCACGAGTGGACCCGGACCGGCGATGGCCGCGAAGTGATGACCGAACACGATCCATCGATTCGTCGGCACGAAATCGCGGCCGTCGGACAGTCGCTCGGCTGGTGTCTGCCGGCGGTCGTCGAGGGCAAAGATCTTCGCGGCGATGAAGGCGCTGTAGAAGCGATACGCGACGACGTAGGTGCAGATGGCGGCGACGAGCAGCCACACGGCGCTCACATGCTCACCGCGCGAAAGGGCGAGCCCAGCCAATGCGCCCGCGCCGGCGAGAGCAACGAGGATCCAACCCATCCATTTCATGGCCCCGCGCAGCCCGGCATCCGATGACGAAATCATGGCCGCCAAGGTGCCGACAGGAACGGGGAGGGTCAATGCGGCCCGCGCGCAATGCAGGCGGTCTGCGGTCGCTCCTATCCACACGTGCGGTTAGCTTTCGCGCACCACCTCAACCCCCGCCCAGTGCACCGCTCCCTTCGCCAGCTCTCGATCCTCACCATGTTGCTTGCGGCATGTCACGGCGCGACGAAGAGCGACGATGTGGCGGCGCCTCCCGAGCCGGTGATGCGCCCGCTGGCTCCCTTGGCTGCACAGCGCGTGATCCTGACGCCGGCTTTCAGCCTCGTCGCGCCGGATCCGCTCGGATGGTCGGCACAGTTGCCCAAGTCGCGCGAGTACCTGCGCCAGCTCGACGACACGCTCCAGTCGGTGTTGAGTGAACGCGGGCTCAAGTCGCAATGGATCTATCCGCCTGACCTGGTTCGGGCGATGAAGGGCTCCCCGACCTATGCGGTGGACCCGTACGCGCTGGGCGCCGGCATGCTGCGCAGCCACGCCGTGGTATCGGGCACGCGGCTCGGCGATCCACTCGCCACGCAACTGCGTACGATGATTGCGCTGCAGGAGGACGCACGCGCGGTGCTCGTGCCGGTGGAGCTGCACTTCGAGAAGGAGAAGACGGGGCAGGGCTTCGCCGTCCTTCGCGTCGCCCTGCTCGACGCGCGCATCGGTGACGTCCGCTGGGTGGGCAACGTGCGCAGCGAGCCCGTCGACAAGCCGTCACCGGCAATGCTCGCCAGTCTTGCGGGACACCTGGCCGACCTGATCACCAGTCCCTAGAACGATTCAGAGCATGGCAACGCCGATCACACTCATTCCGGGCGACGGCATCGGGCCGTCGATCGCCAGCGCAACCGTTCGCATTCTCGAGGCGGCGGGTGCGGACCTGGAGTACGACACGCAAGTCGCGGGCATGGCCGGCGTGGCTCGCTACGGCGACCCGATTCCCGAGAGCACGCTCGACTCCATCCGGCGCACGCGCATTGCGCTGAAAGGGCCGCTCGAGACGCCGGTGGGCGAAGGCTTTCGATCGATCAACGTCGCGTTGCGCAAGACCTTCGACCTCTATGCGAACGTGCGGCCCGCGTACACCATCGTGAAGGGGGGTCGCTACGACGACATCGACATCGTCCTCGTCCGCGAGAATACCGAGGGCCTGTACGTCGGCATCGAGCACTACATCAAGATCGGCAACGACCCGCGCGCCGCGGCCGAATCGATCGCGATCATCACGCGCGCCGGGTCGGAGCGCATCGTCCGCTATGCGTTCGACTATGCCATGAAGCACGGACGAAAAAAGGTGACGATCGTCCACAAGGCGAACATCCTCAAGAATTCGCAGGGACTGTTCCTTGATGTGGGACGGATGGTGGCGCGCGAGTACTCGAACATCCAGTTCACCGAGATGATCGTGGACGCCGCGGCGATGAACCTCGTGCTGCATCCCGAGAAGTTCGACGTCATCGTGACAACGAACCTCTTCGGCGACATCCTCTCGGACCTCATCTCGGGGCTCGTGGGGGGACTCGGTCTCGCACCGGGCGCGAACATCGGACAGACGGGCGCCATCTTCGAGGCCGTCCATGGCACCGCGCCGGACATCGCGGGCAAGGGCGTCGCGAATCCGGGTGCGCTCATCCTGGCCGCCTGCATGATGCTCGAATACATGAACGACGGCGAGCGAGCCACGCGCATCCGTGCCGCGCTCGAAGGCGTCATCCGCGATGGCGAGAACGTGACCGGCGATCTTGGCGGCAAGGCCTCGACCGATCAATTCAGCGACGCCGTCATCGCTCGGCTGTGAACGTCAAGACCGTCTTTCACTGCTCCGACCTGCACTTCGGCCATCCCGCCGTGCCGGAGCAGTACGAGGCGATGGAGCGGCTGATCGCGGAGCATCGCTATGATGTCGTCGTCATTTCCGGTGACCTGTCGCAGCGGGCGCGCTCCGGGGAGTTCCAGCGGGCACGCGCCTTCATCAAGCACGCCGAAGAGACGAGCAAGGTGGTATGCATCCCCGGCAACCACGACGTGGTCTGGTGGAAGTCGCCGTTCAGCCTCGGTGACGAAGCGTCCATGCTGGCGAACTACCGAAAGTACATCAACACCGACATCGAACCGGTCGTGCACATTCCCGGCGTCACGTTCGCGGGATTGAACACGTCCCACGGTGTCGTCGGACAGTCGTTGACGTGGAATCTGCGCGACATCTCCATCATCGGCATCGTCCGCAAGGAGCAGATCGACCGACTCCGGCGCACGTTTGCCGCGGCGCCCGCCGGCGACATTCGCGTGGTGGTGATGCACCACAATCCCATCAAGGGCGAGCTGTCGCGCCGCCACGGCCTGAAGCACACGGCGCGCATCCTGGGCGCATTTGCCGACATGTCCGTGGATCTCGTGCTATGTGGTCACGATCATCAGGACGCCATTCACTACATCGAGCACACGAAGAAGGGCACGGTGATCTCGACGGCTGGCACGGTGTCGAACAGGATGCGCGGCGGGCGGCCGTCGTCGGTGAACAGCATCCGGCTGTCGGACGACAAGATCGACGTCGCCACGCTGGTCTGGTCACAGTCCGACAACGACTTCGTCCCCGGACCAGCGAAGTGCTTCAAGCGCTGACGCGCTTTTTCCGCCGTGGTATGGACGCGGCGCAACTCGAGTTGGCAATCGAGCCCGTCTCTCCCCGCAACGCCGAGGAGCTCCTTACTCGGCTTCGGCAATTGGGGCTGCGGCGGAGCACGCGTGTCCGACTCACCAATAACCGCACCGTGATGGTGAGCTACGCGGGCGCTGAGTTGCGGGCGAATGCAGGCTACCTTGCAGCCCCCGAAACTGTGCTGCGCGCGATCGTGGCGTTCGTGGAAGGACGGACGCGCGCGGAGCGTCGGATGGCCCAACGGGCAATCATCGCCTTTCCGATAGCCTCACGCGTCGCCAAGCCGGCCGAGCGCAGGGAGCGCACGCACGCGGACGATGTGGCCATGGTCGAGCAGCTCGCCGCATGGCATCACCGCTACAACGGGCGCCACTTCAACGGTGAGCTCGAGACGGTTCCCATTCGCGTATCGCGGCGGATGAAGAGCCGGTTGGGGCATTATTCGCCGGGTCGCGAAGGCACGCGTGCGGAGATCGCTATCAGCCGGTCGCACATTCGGCGGCACGGGTGGCCCGAAGCACTGCACACGCTGCTGCACGAGATGGTGCACCAATGGCAGGATGAAACCGGGCGCCCCATCGACCACGGCTCGGGGTTTCGTGCGAAGTGCCGCGAGCTCGGCATAGCGCCCCATGCGCGCCGGGCGCTGGTTCCCACGTCACACCATCGGCAGATCGAGGCGTGAGGTGCCCAGCGTCCGGTGCCGTCAACGTTCCGGCGTTGCGATTCGGCATGGCGCTACGGACAATCCCTACGGCACCATCGCCGTCGTGCCTGCGCCCTTCACGTACTTGTCATACCACGCGAGGAACCGCGCATAGCGATCCGCGCGATAGCTCGGCACCGTGATCCCGTGGAATGAATTGGGATACACCACGAGCCGCGTGTCGACGTTGAGCGTGCGCAGCGCCTGGTACATCTGCTCGCCGCCGATGATCGGCACGTTGAAGTCGTTCTGACCACCCATGAACAGCGTCGGCGTCGTGATGCGGTCCGCGTGGAAGAACGGATACGAGATCTTGATCCAGCGATCCTGTTCCTTCCACGGCAGGCCGATCTCCTGGTCATACTGCGTGACATACTGATCCGTGCCGTACATCGAGAGCTGCAGGGCGCTGCCCGCGCCGCTCACGGCGCCCTTGAATCGCTGCGTGGTCGCGATCGTGTAGTCCGTGAGGATGCCGCCGTAGCTCCAGCCACCGATGCCGAGTCGCTGTGGGTCCGCGACACCGATGCGGATCGCTTCGTCCACGGCGCCGATGAGATCCTGCACTTCCTTGTTGCCCCAG
Organism: Gemmatimonadota bacterium; assembly: GCA_030852985.1. Classification (GTDB taxonomy): domain Bacteria; phylum Gemmatimonadota; class Gemmatimonadetes; order Gemmatimonadales; family Gemmatimonadaceae; genus AG11. Next base: position 11,004 of record JALYVY010000012.1, read on the forward strand.
TCCGCGAAGATCGCGCGCTGGTACACCGACCCTCGGCCCGACGAGCCGCGGTAGTTGACGCCGAGCACGGCGTAGCCGTTCGCGGCGAAGAGCTGCCGGTCGAAGTCGAAGCGATAGGCGTCCTGCCCATTCGGGCCGCCGTGGATGTACAGCAACGTCGGTGAACGGACGCCGGCGGTGACGCCGAGTGGCCGGTAGAGCAGCGAGTGGACCTCAGCGCCGTCCTTGCTCTTCGATGACATCGGCTCGGGCGACGTGAGCGACAGCTCCGCGAACAGCGAGTCGTTCTGGTGCGAGAGTTGACGAGGGACCGCACCGTTGAGTGCGAAGACTTCGGGTGCACGGTCGGGTGTCGTGAGGAGGACGGCGGTGCGCCCGTCCGGCAGCATGCTGAACCCCGCGACGACCATCCTGCCGTCGAGCACGCGTTCCACGCTCCCATTCGCAAGCGAGATGCGGACGAGCGGTTCGGTGCGATCGTCGGCGATGGTCGCGAGAACAGAATTGCCGTCCGCGGAGAACCGCGGTGCCGAAACCGGCCGGTCGAGCGACGACGTGACGACGCGCGCCGGAGCGCTGCCGTCGCTCGACACCACGGCGAGCTTGCTGATCGAGTAGGCGCTGTATTTCGGTTCATCGCCACGTACGAAGGCGATCCACTTTCCGTCGGGCGACCAGGCGAGGCGGCCGCCGTCGGGCCCCACGTAGTCAGTAAGTTGGCGCGGCAATGCTCCCTTTCGTGCATCCACGACGAACACGTCCGATTCACGGCCCTTACCTGGCTCGGCGACTGGAGTCCGGACAAACGCGATGTGCTGTCCGTCCGGTGACCAGCTCGCATTGTCGTCGTCGAATGCCGCGCTGGTGAGGGAGTCGAGCCTCTTCGTCGCGAGGTCGAACAGCGCGAGGTGCGTTCGCTTGGTGCCGAGGTAGCCGGCGATGTCGCGCTTGAAGTTGTAGCGGTCGATGACGATCGGCTTCGGCGTGGTGTGCGTCGCGGTATCCTTGCGCGCGATGGAGTCGGTCTCTTCATCGAGCACGAGGACGAGCCGCTTCGCATCGGGCGACCACGCGAACTCGGAGATGCCGCCCTTGAGCGTCGTGAGTCGCTGCGCTTCGCCACCGCGCCGGTCGAGCAGCCACACCTGTCCGCCCTTGCCTTCCTGGCGGCCCGAAACAAAGGCGAGGTACCGGCCATCGGGGCTCCAGCGCGGCGTGCTCTCTCCTTCCGGTGTGGAAGTCAGTCGAATGGTCTGCGTGCCGTCCCAGCTCGTCATCCAGAGGTCGCTGTCGGACTTGTCCTTCGTGGAGTCGATCGCGGAAACGGTGTACGCGACCCACGCGCCGTCGGGCGAGACTTGCGGGTCGCTGACGTTCCTGAGGTGGTAGAGGTCGGACGCGCGCAGCGGTCGCTTCGCCGGCGCCTGCGCGGAGCTGGTGGCGACAGCCGACGCCGTGAAGGCGGTGACGAGCAGGAAGAGTGTGCGGCGCATGGAACCTGGGGCACGGGTTTCGGGCGAATATACGCGCGCTCTCGGCGAATCGCATCGCGACATCGTGTCGCACGTGAAGAATGCAGATACGGAAGCCTGTCTCCCCGAGTGATTACCTTTCAACCAACCTCTCAAACTCCACTTTTCTCCGCGACACATGCTGGATTTTTATAACATTGATAGCGTACTGAACGAAGACGAGCGCGCTGTGCGTGATAGCGTACGCCACTTCGTGGACGAGCGCGTGCTGCCCATCATCGGCGAGGCGTACGTCCAGGGCCGATTCCCGAAGGAGCTTATTCCCGAGATGGGAGAACTCGGCGTCTATGGCGCCAATCTTCCCGAGGAATACGGGTGCGCGGGACTGAACAATGTCCAGTATGGACTCATCATGCAGGAGCTGGAGCGCGGCGACTCCGGCGTCCGCTCCTTCGCCAGCGTGCAAGGCGCGCTGGCGATGTACCCGATCTACGCGTTCGGCTCTGAAGAGCAGAAGCAGGCGCACCTGCCGAAGATGGCCACCGGCGAAATCATCGGCTGCTTCGGCTTGACCGAGCCCGACTTCGGGTCGAATCCAAGTGGCATGATCACGATGGCCAGGGAGCAGCCCGATGGCTCCTGGATCCTGAACGGCTCGAAGATGTGGATCACCAATGGCTCGACGGCGCACATCGCGGTGGTCTGGGCCAAGACCAATGGCGATCCCAGCGACAAGTCGATCCGCGGCTTCATTGTGCCTACCAACTCCGCGGGCTTTTCAGCGAAGGACCAGAAAGGCAAGCTCTCCCTTCGCGCCTCGGATACGAGCGAGCTCGTATTCCAGGATGTGCACCTCCCTGCCACCGCCCTCCTACCGAAGTCGGGTGGCCTGAAGAGCCCCTTGATGTGCCTCACGCAAGCGCGCTACGGCATCTCGTGGGGTGCGATCGGTGCGGCCATGGCGTGCTTCGAGGAGGCGCTCGACTACGCGCAGAATCGAGTGATGTTCGACAAGGTGATCGGCGGCTTCCAGATCCAGCAGGTACGGCTCGCTGACATGCTCACGGAGATCGTCAAGGCACAGCTGGTTTCGCTGCACCTGGGCCGTCTCAAGGACGCGGGGACGATGACGCCGCAGCAGGTATCGCTCGCCAAGCGGAACAACGTCGACATGGCGACGGACATCGCGCGCGAGGCGCGTCGGCTGCTGGGTGCGAATGGCATTCTCGCCGAGTATGGCGCGCTGCGCCACATGGCGAATCTGGAGAGCGTCTACACGTATGAAGGTACGCACGACGTGCATTCGCTCATCCTCGGCCAGGCAGTGACAGGGTTGAGCGCGTTCAAGTAGTCGAATGTCATTCCGCTCGATTGGCCGTTGAGAGCGCTATGGGCGACAGAGCGGGCAGGCTTGCTTCGATTGCTGAATCTACAGCATCGAAGCCCGACTCTCATGCCTGGCCACGCGAAGTTTGAAGATCAGCGCGTGAGGACTGCTAATACGAATTGATTATGCCAAGCGTGCGCGGATTGGGGGCGACGAGCGAGTTCGCGACTCAATGAGTCTCGCAGAAAAACGGCGAAGGTTTCGGGGACAGACGGCGCATAGGCGCGGATGTCCTGCACATCGTCGCAGAGAATTCGTTTGAGCATCCCCTCCGCGTTTCCATGGGCCAATGGATGGGTTCCTGCAAGGGACTCGTATATCACCATACTCAAGGCCCACAAGTCGACCAAGGGTGAAATCGGCTCACCGTTCACACTTTCGGGAGAGAGATACGGCAGGGTTCCCACGATCTGCCCTGTTGCTGTCAACGCAATCGACGACAGCTCGCTCAAAGCTTCAACGCTGCCAATTCTGTTGGCGAGAGGTGGTGCAACGGCTGCCGCTTCGAGCATCCACGCGAGGCCGAAGTCGAGCAATTTTGGCGTTCCATCCGAATCGTACCCGATATTTGCGGGTTTTATGTCGCGATGGAGTATTCCGGCCCGATGAAGTCGTATCAGGGCCGATCCCATGCATTCGGCAAGCCCGAGGGCCTCGTCTACGCTTAGAGGAGACGAACGCAGTCGCTCTGAGAGCGTTCCTCCGGCGAGGAATTCCACAATGAGCATTGGGGTTCCTCTCCACGATTCTGAGGCGTAGATAGCCCCCAAATTCGGATGTGAAACAGCCGCCATCGCACGGGCTTCCCGACGCATGCGTGCCGCACCAAACGGCGCGGCTCTCGGAAGCGTCTTGAGCGCTACGTTACGCGACAGGCTTCTGTCAAATGCCTTGAACACGACGCCCATCCCCCCACTTCCAATTCGTTGGAGTGGCTCGTACTTGCCAGAGAGAAGGCAGGGTACCGCTGACGGTTGAAGGGTGGTGCGACACTCGCGGCAGAGTGTCTGATCAGGAGTGTCAAGTAGACCGCACGAGGGGCACTCAGACGCCGTCTTCTGGGGGTCGCTGACCACAACGGAAGGCTCCCTCGACTCTAGCGGAATTTGTATGGCTCTTCCGACAACACTCGCGACGCCCGTGAGCAGGACGCGATCCTCATGCGAGAAAGGAAGTTCGCTCTTCTTCTCCCCCACGAGCAACGCGCCGAGCAGCTGCTTCGAATTGCCATGAACTGCGACGATCAATCGTGAATCCGCTTCCATCAGCCACTCGACTTCTGACACAGGAATTGAGTGGGCCCAGGAAGTGTCGTCCGACCAGTCGACTTCCAGTACGCGATCACGCGACAGGTAGTCGGTCACCAGCCTGGCATGGCGGGATAGCGGACGAATTCCGTGTGCAGGTGTCGAAAGCACTCCTTTGGCCGCATCCATCATGAGCAACGATACCGACCGCAGATGCAGGGCATCGTCGACAGCTTGAGCAACTCGCGCTGCAATCACGGCATGAGATGTTCCCGGCTGCACCTCAAGCTCGTGAAGGATCTTGTGTGCGTTGTATTGCTCTCGAAAGAAGCGGCGATCGAGTCCGCTGAGAAGTCGCGGGCGAAAAATCGACGAGAATACGCCGCCAACGACCAAAAGCAGCACCACGATGCCAATTCGACCACCTGCTACATCCACAACGCGCTCATTGCGACGATAATAGACTATCCCGGCCAGTATAACAAATGGTATCAGCGTGCCGAAGATGACGGAGGACTTCATGATCGCGTACCGCAACGCCTTGCGAACGATAAGGCGTACGTCCAACGCATTGTGTACGATGATCGCGTAAGCTGTGGTGAATGGAATCGACAGGAGCGGTGGATAGACCAGCGCACCGACCACCATCTCGCCGAGTGGAGTAACGTCGAAGGCCAACGCGCTCGGGCTGGCCAACTCCACTAACGGAAGTAGCATCGCGGGAGCTATGCCCAGGCAAACGCCCGCCAGTAGCACGGCCGCGCGTCGACGCTCCTCCCGCGAGGCTCTTCGCGCGCTCCACGCGATGTACGGGAGGACCGGGAGACCAAAGAGAATCAGGACAGGCCAATAGAGACTTCCAAGGATGTGCCTGTCCATCAGGGAGAGAAGCGGGCGCGCGCTGTTGTGCGGCGGCAGAAGGGCTATGAGGAAATTGCCGGCGAACAGAAGGACACCGATCGCCAACGCCGCGCTTGAACAGATCAGGGCGACGTCCTGCCTAACGTAAGGTCCGATGCGGCGCGGAAAATCGCGCGCGAACTGCCAGAAATAGTAGGCTTGGAATGCCGCGACCTGGATGGAAGCGAGCGCGCCGAACAGCATCCTGCCGCCCGACGCCGCAGTTGTCGTTGCGACGAGCAGGGGATCTGCGAAGGAAGATCCGACGAGCAGGAAGAACACTCCGAGGCTGACCGCGCGACGATCTTGCCGTCCCCGCGAGATAAGAGTCAGTCCCGCGAGCGCGAATGAGGTAGTGAGTGCGACGAAGACGAGCGCACGGCCGACGATCGGAGACCGGGCTATGTGAATTCCGCCCAGAGCGAATGCGGACTTCACCAGCGAGAGGCCAATTACGAGTGCAGTAGGGAAGGAGATACTTGCATTTCGAGGCAAGTACTCTCTCCCCACTTCGCTCCCCATCGAAGTCGTTTGGACTCGAACCGCGCTCGAGGAGTCCGTTATGTCAGTCCCCTACGAGCTGTCCGTGAATAATGCCACCGAGCGATTTGCATGCACTACCAAGTATCTCGAGTGCTGGGTCTAACAGAACGTGAGGGGGTAACGGGCAGTCCGACTCCTTCGCCTGGATCATGTCTTTCGCGGCCGAGTCTAGAATGTCGGGGGTAATCTCAGTTCCGCGTTCGGTAGCGAGAGCATCAGCACGTACCGCCAGAAAGGCCGTGCAACTCAGGACGAACGGACGGCGCTTCGGTTCATCGAGCCAACCCATCGCTCCTGAATCGATCAAGTTGCCGAGTGTGATTTCGAAGAAGACACCAAGCTTACCGACTGCGTCGTCTCGAACCCGGCTGGTGCAGCTCAGACTGAACACCATCATGGTTTCCATTAGAGCACACGCGTGATCAAATGGGATGCTGCGATTGCCACTGCTAGCTTTGGTCAGACGGACACTCTGATACTTTTCCGCAAAATTAAGCGCTGCGCGGGCCAAGCCAATGGTTGGAGATGGTGAGGACACTTATTCCTCCGCTGTGCTAGAGTGTGACCGGACCCCATCGGATCTAGATCCGGGAGCGTTTGGCAGGGAACTCATCCTATCATGGGACTATCCCTGCCCTGACGCCAGCCGGGCAACCATCGCATCTGTCGCAATCGCAGTCCGGAGTCCAACTCTTTGCGGTGCCTTCCAATGGCCCGGGAAGTCGCCTACTCTTCATGTGAATCTTTTCACATGAGGTACCGGCGGTGAAAATTGCCGTCTGCATCAAGCGCACTCCAGACTCCGAGTCGCGCTTCAAGATCGCCGCCTCCGGCGCCGCGATCGATGAGACCGGACTCAAGTTCGACATCGACGACTTCGCGAGCTACGCCGTTGAAGCCGCCCTCCAGCTGAACGAAAAGGCCGGCGGCGGCGAGACCGTGGTATTCGCCCTCGGCCCCGATTCCGTCCAGGAATCCCTGCGGAAGGCCATGAGTATGGGTGTCGATCGCGCCGTACACCTCAAGGCCGACGCGATTCCCGCCGATGGCATCGCCATCGCGAAAGCCCTCGCCGCCGAGCTAAGGGAAGGAAGCTTCGACCTCGTGCTCTTCGGCAAGCACGCCTTTGATAGCTCCGCCGGCGTCGTCGGAACGGCGACCGCTGAATTCCTCGGTGTGCCGTGCGTGACCGCGGCGTCGGAGCTCAAGATCGAGAATGGCGCCGGATTCGCACGCCGGGAACTGGAAGGCGCGGCCGAGATGGTGTCGTTTCCATTGCCCGCCGTCGTCACGATCGATGAGGGCGTGGCGCGGCCGCGCTATCCGTCGCTCAAGGGCATCATGGCGGCGAAGAAGAAGCCGCTCGAGTCGAAGCCCGCGCAGCTCGGCGCCGTGCGAGTGACGGCACAGAAGGCCGAGCTTCCTCCCGAACGTCCCGCGGGCCGCATCATCGGCGAAGGCGTCGCCGCGGTGCCCGAGCTCGTGAAGCTCCTCCAGACCGAAGCGAAGGTGCTCTGATGGCGAACGTCCTTGTCTTTGCGGAATCGCGCGCCGGAGAGCTGCGCAAGATTGCATTCGAGGCGGTCACCGCCGCCCGCCAGCTCGCCGATGCAACGGGCGGCGGCGAAGTGCACGCGCTTGTCGCCGGAGCACCAGGGATCGCGGCCAAGGCCTCGACGCTCGGCACCTATGGCGCCGACGTCGTGCTTGTCGCCGAGAGCGCGGATTTCGCCAACTTTGCGCGAGAATCAATTGCCGCGACGATCGCCGAGCGAGCGAAGAGCGTGGCCTATCGCGCCGTCGTGCTCGGATTCTCGGCGCAGGGTCGGGATCTCGGCCCGCGTATCGCTGCGAAGCTCGACGTCCCCATCGCGAGCGATGTCACGGAAGTCGCGGTCGACGGGGAGACGCTCACCGTGAAGCATCCGGGCTATGCGAACAAGGTCATCGTCACGCTCGCGATCACCGGGTCGCCTGTGGTGCTCAGCGTTCGACCCAGCGCGTTCACCGCGAAGGAGAACGCAAAGGCCGCGAAGGTCGAGACCATTGCTCCCGTCGCGGCGACAACGCCTGTCGTGACCGTGATCGAGGTGAAGGAAGGCGCACAGGGACGTCCGGATCTTGGCGAGGCATCGATCATCGTCTCCGGCGGGCGCGGGCTCAAGGTGGCCGAGAACTTCAAGCTGGTGGAGGATCTCGCCGATGCGTTCGGCAATGCGGCCGTCGGCGCGACGCGCGCCGTGACGGATGACGGATGGCGCCCGCATAGCGACCAGATTGGCCAGACGGGTCGCCAGGTGAGCCCGCAGCTGTACATCGCGGTTGGCATCTCGGGGGCCATCCAGCACATCGCTGGCATGCGGACATCGAAGACGATCGTGGCGATCAACAAGGACAAGGAGGCGCCCATCTTCAAGGTCGCCGATTACGGCATTGTCGGTGATGTCCTCGAGGTCCTGCCGGTGCTGACTGCCGCGGTGCGCGAGGCGCGCAAGTCACACTGACGACGGGGGACGCGGCCCGCTAAACGCCGGTCGGGCTTCTTCGAACGAGTGCCGCCGCAAATTCTCCGGACGACGGAAAGCGCTCGGAGGGGTCGTTCGAGAGCGCGCGCCGAACGGCGCGTTCGATGTGCAACGCGACACCGTCGCGGCGAGAGCCTATGAGCTCCGGGAGCGTCGTGAACTTTCTCGCGTTGTCCACGACGCCGCGCACGCCCATGAATGGCGGCACTCCACTCAGGAGCTCATAGACGACACAGGCCAGCGAATATTCGTCGCTGCGGCCGTCGAGCTGACGGTCCGCGGCCAGTTGCTCAGGGCTCATGTACGCGGGCGTGCCAATCGCGACGCCGGTGTCCGTCAGGTTCACCTCGCCGGCGAGCTGGATCGCGCGCGCGATGCCAAAGTCGGCGACAAGGGCGTGCTCGTCGTGCATGAGCACGTTCTCCGGCTTCACGTCGCGGTGCAACACATTCCGCGCATGCGCGTAGTCGAGGGCGTCGGCAATCTCACCGGCAACCCGCACTACTTCGAGCACCGGCATTTGCGGAGCGCCTGACTTGATGCGTGTGCGCAACGTTTCTCCTTCGACGTAGGACGTGACGTAGTACGGCATGCCGAGGGCATCGCCGGAGTCGAAGAGTGGGAGGATGTGGGGGTGCTGCAGCTGGGCGAGGTAGTGAATCTCGCGGAGAAAGCGCTCGCCCGCGGCTGGATCCTCGACGTTGAAACGGAGCGCCTTGATCGCGACGTTCCGGTCATGCTTCAGGTCGTGCGCGAGGTACACGCTGGCCATCGCGCCGTGCCCGAGCGCGCGCTCAGGCGCGTAGCGGCCGCCCAAGGCGACCTGCAGCTGCTCGAGGACCAGGTCTCGCACGTCTGATGGCTGGGGGGAGGATGCAGCTGCAATGTGCGGTGGCAGGGGGCGGAGGTCCAGTGGGGTAGCACGTGCATTGCCGGGCGGGGTGTGATACGCGAGGAGCCAGCGAAACGCACTGCCGTGCATCAGCCTGTGCTGGAAGGGCACCGGCCCATAGTTTTCCCGGCATGATTCCCCAGAACGTCATTTTCGTGTTCGTCCTCGTGATCGCGGCGGGCTTCTTCGCGCTCAATGTCCAGCGCCTCACCGCTTACCTGAACTTCGGTGTACGCGAGGATCGAACCGATCATCCACTGACGCGCCTCAAGAACGTCCTCACGATCGGCATCGCGCAGAAGAAGATCTTCCGCGATCCCGTGGCCGGCCCCATGCACGCCCTCATTTTCTGGGGCTTCATGGTGCTCACGGCCGGCACGGTCGAGATCCTCGCTTCTGGGGTCTTCCCGTTGTTCTCGTACCAGAAGATCCTCCCGCAGCCGCTCTACCAGGCCTACTCAGCCTCGCAGGACGTCTTCGCCCTCCTGGTGATCATCGCCGTCGGCTTCGCACTCTTTCGCCGAACCATTCTCCACCCGCGACGACTGGAAGGCGACAGCCTGGAGCACACCGACGCGATCATCATTCTCAGCTTGATCGCCGGCCTGATGGTCACCCTGTTGCTGACGAACGCCTTTCTCTACGCCGCGATTCCGAATGCCGTCGGACCCGAGAAGATCGTTTCTCGTCCGCTGGGCGTCTGGATATCCCACCTGATGCGCCCGCGCCCGGCCTTCCTCCGCTTCAAGCTCTTCTGGTGGTCGCACGTACTGCTCATCCTGGCCTTCCTGAACTACCTGCCGTACTCGAAGCACCTCCACGTCGCGACGTCGCTCATCAATGTGTACTTCTCGAATACGAGCGGACCCGGCACGCCCGGTGCCATGCGCTACATGGACCTCGAAGCGGACGTCGAGCAGTTCGGCGCGAGCGACGTCGAGCAGCTGACCTGGAAGAACCTGCTCGACGGATACTCCTGCACCGAGTGCGGACGCTGTACCGCCGCATGTCCGGCGAACATCACGGGCAAGCTACTGAGTCCGCGCAAGATCATCATCAACACGCGTCAACGCCTGATGGAGAAGGCACCCGTGGTCCTTGGCGACCGCATGGACTTCATGCGCTCGGCGCTGCTCCACGGCGAGGGCGACGACGCGGGCGCACGGACGGTCGAAGAGGTGATGGAACACCGGCTGCTCGACACCTACATCACGGAAGAGGAACTCTGGGCCTGCACGAGCTGTCGCGCATGCGTCACGGAATGCCCCGTGTCCATCGACCAGCTCGACGTCATCAACTCGCTGCGCCGCAACCTGGTCCTCACGGAGTCGCGATTCCCCGAGGAGCTACAGCCGGTGTTCGAGTCGCTCGAGCGCAACGGATCGCCCTGGGCCTTCAACCCCGGCGACCGCGCCGACTGGGCGCAGGGCATGAACATCGCCACGATGGCCGAGCTGCACGAGCGTGGCGAGCGGCCGGACGTGTTGTTCTGGGTCGGTTGCATGGGATCGTTCGATGATCGCGCGAAGAAGATCACGGTCGCGTTCGCGAAGATCATGCAGTCCTGCGACATCAGCTTCGCGATTCTCGGCCAGGAAGAGCACTGTAACGGCGACCCTGCGCGCCGCATGGGCAATGAGTACCTGTACCAGACGCTCGCGAAGGACATGATCGAGACCCTCGATCGCTACCAGGTTACGACCATCGTCACGCACTGCCCGCACTGCTTCCACCAGATGGGGAACGAGTACCCTCAGCTGGGCGGCAACTATGAGGTCATTCATCATTCGACCTTCATCGAGCGGCTGTTGCAGGAAGAGCGCGTTCCGCTCAAGACCACCGAAGGACAGAAGCTCACCGTGGCCTACCACGACAGCTGCTACCTCGGTCGCTACAACGAGGTGTACGAAGCGCCACGGGCTTCAATGAAGCGCGCGCTGCCCGTGATCACCCTCGTCGAGGCACCACGCAACAAGGACCGCGGGCTCTGCTGCGGTGCCGGCGGTGGGCGCATGTTCATGGAGGAGCGCGTCGGCAAGCGCATCAACGCGGAGCGCAGCGAGGAATTGCTGGCAACAGGCGCCGATGCGATTGCGGTGGCGTGCCCGTTCTGCATGACGATGATCACGGACGGTGTGAAAGCCACGGGATCGGAGGTGCCGGTCTACGACATTTCCGAGGTGGTGGCTGGGCAGCTCGCTACGGGATGATAGGATGATAGGATGATAGGACGATAGGATGATAGGATGATAGGACGATAGGACGATAGGACGATAGGACGATAGAAGCCAAGGCTCTCCTATCTTCCTATCTTCCTATCCTCCTATCTTCCTATCTTCCTATCTTCCTATCTTCCTATCTTCCTATCTTCCCACAGTCAGTCAGTCAGTCCGCCAATGCAGCCGATGCAGCGTAATCGTCTGCTTGATCTCTCCGTCGACATACGGCCGCGGATCGCTTTCGCTCGACAAGCCACGATCCCGGCACTCCTCGAGAAACTCATCGAGGGCGATGCGGCCGGGATCCGCAACGATCGCCTCACCACCGCGCACGAGCGTCTTCGCGATCGCGTCAGCCACCATCGCCGCGTAGCGATGCTCGTAGAGCACGTCGGACGCGAGCACGACGTCGAACTTGCCGAGGTCGGTGGGCATGTCGACCCAGTTCACCATGCGCGTCGCGATCGTCTGTCCAGTCGCGACCGCAACGTTCAGCTCCGCGAACAGCAGCGCGTCGTCGTAGTAATCGGTGGCAGTCACCTGAGCGCCGGCCAGCGCCGCGCCGAGTGCAACGACGCCGAGTCCGCACCCCAATTCGAGCACGCGCAATCCCTTCAGGCGCATGATCGCGACTTCGTTCGCCAGGATCTGCGCTGACGGCCAGAGATCGGCCCAGTAGGGCAACCGCTCGTCAGCGACGTAATCATCCTCGCTGATCAGGTCATCGGCGTTCGCTGGGCTCAGCAGGACGACATCGCGCTCAGCAACACGGAGCGATCGCGTCGTGGTTCGAAAACGACGGACGAGCTCTGCTCTTAGATCATCACGGTGCTTCGATGCGCCGCTGTCAGTCAAGGAAGACCTCGCTCCCGCCAAGGTCGCCATCGAGTGGGAGCGCACGCAACTTCGCCCCCGCCGCCAGGGACTGCGGTTCGGGCGGCACAATGAGCAACGCATCAGCGGCCGACATCGAGGTCAGGATCCCGGAGCTCTGCGAGCCTGTCACCCGCGCCAGCGGGTACGGACCCGATCCGTTCCCGAGAACCACGCGAAGAAAGTGCGTCAGCGGCGCTCCCAGCTCAGTCGGTTCCGCAGTTTCCACCATGATAGTTCGTCGATGTGGACGCGCATGTCCTCCAAGGGTGCGGAGCAGGGGACGACCAAACAACTCGAAGGTGACGAGCGCCGAGACAGGATTTCCCGGCAGCCCGAGCCACGGCACGCCGAATAGCTCGCCGAAACCAAGCGGCGCACCTGGACGCATTCGCACGCGCCAGAGCGAAAGGCTGCCGCCGAGCTCCGACACCACGCGACGCGTGTAGTCGAAGTCGCCTACCGACACCCCGCCCGACGTGAGCACAAGATCGCAACCATCCGCCTCGCGCAATCGGTCCGCGAGAATAGCGGGATCGTCGGGCGAAATGCCAAGTGGAACAGGTTCGCCGCCGGCGGCACGGACCGCCGCGGCGAGCGCGTAACTGTTCGACGACACGATGCGGTCCCCGCTCAACACCTGCGAGAAGTGCTCGAGTGCAACGAGCTCGTCTCCGGTCGCGAGAATGGCGACCCGCGGCCGACGGTAGACCTGCGGCCGCGCATGCCCGATGGACGCCAGCACTCCCACGTGCGCTGCGCCGAGCAGTGTGCCTGCCCGCAGCACGACCGCGCCTACGCGAACGTCCTCGCCGCGACGCCGAATGTTGCGGCCGGCGTCACGGGCGTCGACGATGGTGACGACGTCGGCATCCTGTGACACGCTCGTCGTGTCCTCCACGCGGATCACGGAATCCGCACCATCCGGGACGTACGCGCCCGTCATGATGCGCGCGGCCTCGCCGCTTGCGAGCGCGCGCGTTGGGGAGGAACCAGCCGCAATGGTGCCGATCACACGCAACTCCCGTGACGCAAGTGCGCTCGCCCCACGCACGTCGTCCGCGTGCACGGCAAAGCCATCCATGCTTGAATTATCTCGCGGTGGCAGGAAGATCGTCGAAATGACATGCGTCGCGAGCACTCGGCCGAGCGCGTCGTCGATCGCGACGTCCTCGGTCCCGATGGCGCGCACGCCCTGCAGCATGTGGGCGCTGGCGTCCCTCACATCGAGCCGGGTAACGGTCACCGTCAGGGCGACAACCGCATCGCCGCGAGATACGCGCCGAGTGCGTCGGTGACGCGATCGACACGACGCGTGGGCACCACGTAGTTGTTGCAGAGCGCACTCACGATGAGCATGCGGCCGTCTGCCGTGGTGACGTACCCGGACAGTGACCGCGCCTTGTCGAGTGTTCCCGTCTTGCCGTGGAGGTTGCCCTCGGCGGGCGTGCCCTTCATTCGGTTGCGAATCGTGCCGTCCACGCCGGCGATCGGCATTGCATCGTAGAACAGCTTGAAGTCCGGATGGAGGCGAATCGCATCGAGCACGTGCACCAGCGTTCTCGGCGAAACGTAATCGTGGCGTGAGAGCCCGCTGCCATCGCGCACGGCAAATCCGTCCGGTGCCGCCCCCCAGGCGAGCACCTGACGCTCCACGACATGCGCTGCACTGTCCGCGCGGCCGACGCCAGTCTTCTCCAGCGCGAGCGTCTTGAAGAGAATCTCGCCGATCTGGTTCTGCGACGGCTTCTCGAAGAACGGCAAGACTTCGCCCAGCGTCGGAGATCGCATCGTGAAGAGTGGCCGGTCGCTCCCGCTCGGCACGGAGACGTCGTGGGCGATGACGATACCACGCGCGCCGAGCGCTTCAGTAAGCGCGGCGAGGTATGCCTCGGTCTGTCGGCGGAACGTGATCTCGACGACCATGCTGTCGCCCGCCGCGATTGTACCTGCGACGAGCACGCCGTTGCGTGAAGAATCCTGGCTCACCACGATCCCGCGTGCGGCTCCGGAATCGGCGGCGCCCGCGCCGCGTGCGAGCGCGCTGACGGTACGTGCCGACACGATCAGGCGCGGATATGTGGAGGCGGGCCGCGTGATCGCGCGCACGGGATCGCCCGCGCGATCCCCACCGTGGACGACGACCTCGGTGAACCCTTCGTTGAAGTACAGCGCATCGACGCCCGCCGAGTAGGAGTCGTCGAGGTCACTCCACGCCCACCCGTAGCCAAGCTGCGAATCCACGAATGGCGACGGTGCTGCGAGCAGCCCACCTCGCACGCGTGCGATCCCATGCGCCCGGAGTGAATCTGCCATCGCCCGCATCGGCCCCAGCGCGTCGCCCTTCTGCATGTGCGCACTGATGGATGGGTCGCCATTGCCCTTGACCACCAGGAAGCCGAACAGCGTGCTGTCTCGCACCTCGCCGCGCGCGAGCATCGACGTGCTCCATCGATAGTTCGCACCGAGTTGCACGAGCGCCGTCGTCCCCGTGAGCAGCTTCATGTTGCTCGCCGGCATGAACAGCTTGTCCGCATTCCGTGCGTACAGCGTTTCGGCGCGCGCCGGATCGACGACCATGATGCCCCACTGCGCGCTGCGGAATTCCGGCGCATCAATGAGGGTGTCGAGGAATTGCCGGAGCGCCGCGCGAGCATCGTGTGTGCGCGTCACGATCGGCGACGCCGTTTGCGTGCTCGCGGATGCACAACCAGCGGCAACGGCAGTAGCGGCAAGCAGGAAGGCGCGGCGCAACATCATGGCTCGGGGTAGCTGGGAGGCGCGCCTCAGCGCGATGATGCCGTTCGCAACGACCGAAAGATGCCTGGCGTGCCCCTCAGCGTCGAGGCGCGTGAGACAGGCGAGGTAGAAGTCCAGCGAGCGCCTCCAGTTCGTCCTGCGTGTCCACGCTGAGGAAAAGGCGATCGGGATCACCATGCTGCACCAGCACTCGCTCGGGTATGGTGATCGCTCCCGGTAGCGCCTCGAAGAGCGATCGCGCCGACCGCTCGCCGCGTTCGAGCAAGGCCGAGCACGCGTCGAGTGATTCCGCCGCATAGAAGGCGCACAGCGGCTCGAGCACGCGCCCTTCTCCATGCTCCGGCACTACCGCCGGATAGCCGATCTCCCCGAGTGCCCGCATGCCGCGCAACAGCGGCGTGGTGACGAATGGCATGTCCCAGGCAACCACGAGCACGGACGCGCCACCCGCGGCACGCAACGCTGTTTCGAGTCCGGCAAGGGGCCCAAGACCTCGCTGCGCATCCGAGAAAATCGGGAGCGACGGAAACCATTCCGCGGCATCGCCCTCGTTGCTGACGACGAACTGCGCGTCGGTGGCACCACGCAGCACCGCGAGCACCCGGTCCGCGATGCGGATGCCGTCGACCGTCGCCAGCCCCTTCGGCACGCCATCGAAGCGGCGCGCCTGTCCTCCGGCGAGCAGGACGCCAACACACCTGGAGCGCTCCTGATGCTCGCTCAGATGCGAAGGCCCCGCAACTCGGCGGCCCGGTCCAGCTCCGCCGTGATGGCGCGTTCGACGAGCAGCGGTGATGTACCACGGCGCGGGCGCTCCTTCATGAAGCGACTGCACGAATTGCACATCACGAGGTCGTAGCCCAGCGCGGCATTCGCGATACGCGCGATGTGCGAGGCGGCGTCCGGCGCATCACAGCTGAGGCATCCATCGCGCGGTGCCGTCCATTCCGCGTCGCACCGCGCACAGGTCAGGCTTCGTACGTCGCCGTCGGTGAGGGCGATGTCGGGAGAGCTCCCGCAGCAGGGACACACGGCCCGCGTCCACGCCTGCCACAGCACCGGTCGCCCCACTTGGGAGGTCGCACGCCGCAGGATCGCGCCTCCGACGACGATCGCCACTTGCTGCGCGATGCGACGCTGTGGATCGCGTGGGACGTGATCACCCATGAACCACCCGCAGAACAGATTCTCGATGTCGAAGTCGGCGGCGAGAACCGCGCGATGCTCTGCATTGGATACGAGCCCCGCGATCTCGAATGCATCGAGCACAAGCCCGAACGCAGGCGCAAGGTCGCCCACCGAGCGAAGCACGGACAGCGCGTCGTAGGCCACGTGTCCATTCAGGACCCGGGCACGCGCCGCCTCGACGTCCACGATCGGCGCGCAAACGCGCATCACTTCCGCGTGCGCGCGCAGCACCGGCGCGAGCTGCTCGGCCGTGGTTATTCGGAGGCTGGCTGAACGAGGCGGGGATGCGGTGGACACGGAACGGTGAACAGGGCAATCGACGGGCCGCGTGGAATACGGCCTTGCGCGCCTCTGCTCACGACCGAGCCCGCGTAAACGTCACGCGCCATTCCGGGGGCCGCTTAATCGGGCTCGTAGGTGGCGCTGAGGGTGGCATCTTCCGAGACCACGACGCACGTCACGTGTGAGCCATCGACGAGTGCCGCCTGCACACGCTCACAAATGAATCGGGCGAGATTCTCCCCCGTTGGCATCAGCTTCCCGTCAGCGAACTCCGGGACGTCGACGTTGATGTTCCGGTGGTCGAACCGGTCGCGCACCTCGGTCTGCAACACCGCGTCCAGGCGGCCGAGGTCCACGGCGAAACCCGTCACCGGATCAACGTTGCCCCGGACGGTGACGTCGCAGGTGTAGCTATGTCCGTGGTAGCTCACCCGCGAACACGCGCCAAATGTCGCGAGGTTTTCGGCATCGCTCCACTCGGCAATGCGATACCGGTGAGCGGCAGAGAATGAAACGCGCCGCGTGAGGTAGGTAGCCATGCATGAACGTAGTCGGACAGTCGGACTGTCTGACAGTAGACAGGCCAACGTGAACTGCAGTGGAACTCGAAGAGAAAGTGCAGTGCCGCGGTCCCGATAACTGTCGGACTGTCAGACTGTCAGACTTTTTTCAATGTCGTCCGCCCATGTCTTCCGGGCCTGCGTCCGAGCCCAGCATGCCTTCGGCGGTCGGTGAGCTCGGTGGGTTGTAGGTCAGCCCGTCCTCCATCACCTGCTGGTAGTCGCTCGTGCCGGCGAGGTCGTCATCCGCGCCGTCCGCGAGGTGCGCGGATTCGTCGGTCATCGATACCTGGACGTCGCCACGGAAGCCACCGCTCCGCTCCTCTGTTTCGGCGATGCTCTCGTCGGCCGCTTCCGGGTTTCGTGCTCGTGCGAGTTGATCGACCACTAGGTCGTTCTGGTAATCCTCGATGCCGAGGACGTCCGTGAGCACGTGCTCCGCCACGCGGCGCTCGCCGTCGGTGCCAACGCGACCTGACAACGTCACCTTGCCCTGACTCACCAGCACGGTGATCTCGTCGATATCGAGCCCCGCGTGCTCGCGCAACTGCTCGCGGACAAGCTCGCGGAGCTCGTTGTCGTCGAGCTCCTCGATGTTGTGCAGGTCTTCGTAGTCTCGCGCCATGATCGCCGCCCTCGCAGATGTCGGGGCGGCGTCCAGGTCAGCGCCGAAAGAGGTACGACACGCCCACCGTTAGCGCGGTGTGATGCGTGTAGAACGACTTCGCCGTGGTCCCCGGAAGCACCGCCGTATTGTCGGAGGCGATCCTGTAGTACGCGTCGGGATAGTCCAGCTTGAAGATCCGATCGGTGTAATCCGCTCGAATCTGAAAACGACTATTCGTCGGCACGAACTTCAGCCCGCCACCCACGACAAATGCAAAGCGGGTGCCGAACGCGAAGCCCGACGAGTCGTCCCGCGCCTTGCTCGATACGGCGCCAGCGCCAGCCCGCAGCTGCGGCACGAAATTGTGCCAGCTTCGTGTGCCCGTGAGGTTCAGCGCGAGCGCGAGGTCGGCCGCGGTCACCCGGTTGGACGCCGTCCCGAGGTTGCGCGTGCTCGCGGGCTTGAGGGGATCCACCACGTTCCGCAGTCCCGTGCCACTCACTACATCAGCACTGAAGGCCAGCGGGCCGGCCAGGGTGATCTCGTAGCGTGCTCCCAGGATCGACCGATTCTGCGGAGCGACGCTCGCCGGATCATGCCGCGTCCTCAGGTAGCCCCCTTCAAGCGTCAGCTCCGAGCTGTACTCGAGATCGAGGTACGGGCTCTTCTCCGGCACGTGACCAACGACCTGCGCCAATGCGGGAACGGCCCCAAAGAACGCTACCGCCCCGACGATCAATGCCTTCACGCGATCTCTCATTTTCTGTCGTAAAGTGTTTCAGCGGAGACGCAGGTCGCGTCCCGTCATTTCGCTCGGCTGTTCGAGCCCGAGCAGTCGCAGGATGGTCGGCCCCACGTCGCACAAGGCGCCGCCTTCCCGCAAACCGTGCGCGCCATTCTCGTCGACCACTAGGAACGGCACCGGATTCGTGGTATGCGCCGTGTGCGGTCCGCCCGTTTCCGGATCGATCATCATCTCACAATTGCCATGATCGGCGGTAATCAGCAATCGCGCCCCCGCCTTTGATGCTGCCGCCACCACGCGTGCGAGGGAAGCATCCACGGTCTCCACCGCCTTCAGGATTGCCGGAATGGAACCCGTATGTCCGACCATGTCAGCGTTCGCATAGTTGCACAGCACGAAGTCATGTTCCCGCGCCTCGATGGCCGAGCAGAGCACGTCGGTGATACCCGCGGCGCTCATTTCTGGTGCAAGGTCGTACGTCGCCACCTTCTGGCTCGGCACGAGGCGGCGATCCTCCCCGGGAAACGGCGCCTCGATGCCCCCGTTGAAGAAGTAAGTCACATGCGCGTACTTCTCGGTTTCCGCCGTCTTCAACATCGTGAGCCCGGATCCGGACACGACCTCCGCGACGATGCGCGCCATCGATTGCGGCGGAAACGCCACGGGCGCCGTGAACTTCTGGTCGTAGAGCGTCATCGTCACCACCAGCGCCTTCGGACGATCCGCGACGTCGAAGCCCGTGAACTCCGGATCCGTGAGGGCGCGCACGATCTGCCGCATTCGGTCGGAGCGATAGTTGAAGCAGATCACCGCGTCGCCGTCACGCATCGGGCCAACTGGGGCGCCCGCCGCGTCGACGATCGTCGTGGGCTCCAGGAACTCGTCGGTCTTTCCCCGGCTGTACGCCTCGGCCACAAGTGCCAGCGGGTCGCTGCTCGTCGGTCCGGTCCCGGTGACCGCGGAGCGATACCACTGCTCGACGCGCTCCCATCGATTGTCTCGATCCATGCCGAAGTAGCGTCCACCAATGCTGGCGAGCCGCGCGCGGCCCTTCGCCTTCGCGAGCAACTCCTCGAGATATCCAAGTCCCGAGCGCGGCATCGTGTCGCGGCCGTCGAGCATCGCGTGAATGGCGACGCGTGGCATCTGTTCCCGCTCCGCGAGATCCAGCAGCGCCAGCAGGTGTGTGTCGATCGCGTGTACGCCGCCCGAGCCGATGAGCCCAACCAGGTGCAGCGTGCCGTTGGTCTCCTTCGCGCGATGGCACGCGGCAAGAAACGCGGCGTTGCGAAAGAAGTCGCCGTCGGCAATTGCCTCGGAGATGCGCACGAGATCCTGTCGGACCACGCGGCCGGCGCCGAGGTTGAGGTGCCCCACCTCGCTGTTGCCGATCTGGCCGCACGGAAGACCCACCGCCTCGCCTGACGCTTCGAGCAACGTGCGCGGAGCGGCCGCCCAGAGCTTGTCCCATGTGGGGACGTTCGCCATTGCGATGGCGTTGCCTTCCTTCTCGGCGCGGTATCCCCAGCCGTCGAGTACAAGGAGGACGACCGGCGCGGGTCGGGAAGCAGGGCTCATGCTGGGCTGTCGAAGGAGAACGGGTCGCGGAGAAGCGGGAAATCTACCCGCACGGTCCCCACCCGACTACGGGATGGCTGGGCCCGGCATCGGGCTTGTCTGTGACCGCCACACGATCCGCCGCGTCTGCCTAGCGAGCCGAGTTCCCTCCCGCCGTTCAACCACCGCTGATTCATTGACTACGCCGCCAACCCTGCCACCAGATTGGGATCCGGGCCGTCGACGCGATGCACTGCGCGATCGCACCGACCGCCGTCGTGTTGGCTGGCGTGAATTTCGGCACAGCTATCCCGGCATCATCGCGACGATGGCGATCGCCTTCGTGATCCTCCTTGCGGCCGACGGATGGCTCGGCCGCAAGTACCTGCGTTACCGACGCGAGACGGCCGAGCTGCGCGCATCGATGTCGGGCGTCGAGCGCAACCGAACCGATGCCGTCCTCGCGCAGAACGAGAATCGACTCAAGATCATGGTCGAGATGTTCAAGCGACAGGCCAACGTCGACGACGCGTTGCACCTCTCCATTTCGCTCGACAGCAGCGTGATGTACCTGCAGCGCGACGGCGCGCTGCTGCGCGAGATGCCCATCACGGTCGGCCCGGAACGCCGCGTCGGTACGGGCGCCGACACGCTGCGGATCGCCGCGCCACGCGGCAAGCGGCTCGTCGAGCGACTCGTCGACGAATCCACGGTTTCCGAGCTGCCCGCGTGGGTCTTCGGTGACCGTGGCATTGCGCCGGGTGAAACTCGGCTCAAGGGCGCACTCGGCCCTGCCGCCATCCTGCTCGACGGCGGCACCGTGATCTACTCGCTGCCGAGCGTTGGACCGTTGAATGATTCGTCGTACGTGCTGCCGGGCGCCATCCGCGCGCGGGCGTCCGACCTGAAAGCCATCGCACCGAATCTGAAGCCCGGTGTAGCAGTCTACCTGTACTAGCTGCGTCGTCGACCGGCGACCGGCGTTCCCTTGTACATCCGGAGAAGGGCATGGGTGCACCAAAGTTCTTTCATCGCGGCGGCATGCTCGCCTGGGGTCTCGTGGGCGGCGTGCTGCTGCTGATGGTCGCCAGCACGGCGCTTTTCGCGCGCACGGCCCTTGTGCGTCACGAGCGCGACGTGAGCCGGATGGTCTTCAATGACAACCTCCAGCTTCTCGACCAGGTGCGGAAGTCGAGCGGCGCGCTGGAGGACAGCGTGGCGCACGTGGGAGCATCGGTGGATCCGGCGAGGAGCGGAAAGCCATACATCGTCGTCAGCATCGAGGATCATCGTCTCTGGTACAAGCAGGCCGATTCCGTCCTCTTCACGGCGCCCGTCGCCACCGGCAGCGGCAAGGTGCTGGACGGCACCGGCGACGGCCAATGGAAGTTCGAGACCCCGCGCGGTCGCCTCGTCATCCAGGCGAAGGAGGCCGATCCGGCCTGGGTCCCGCCGGATTGGCACTTCGTGGAGCAGGCGCGGAAGCGTGGGTTGGGAATCGTCCGTCTCACGCGCGGACAGACCATTGCCGCGAATGACGGCTCGCAGATCAGTGTGAACGGCACCGACGTCGTGAAGACCTACGCGGACGGACATCAGGAAGCCGTCGGGGCTGCCAAGGAAGGCCACGAGCTCATCGCCGGAGGCAATATCATCATTCCGCCGTACGGCACCAACCAGCGCAAGTATATGGGCGTGCTGGGCACCCATCGCCTCGAGATGGGCGACGGATATGGGATTCACGGCACGGACGCACCGGAGAGCATAGGCAAGTCCGCGAGTCACGGCTGTGTACGGCTGTTGAACGCCGATATCGACAAGCTTTACGACATGGTCGCCGTCGGGACTCCGGTATATATCTACTGAACGCAAGTCGTTTTCGCGCATGAGCTTGCATCGCTTCTCCGCAGGTGCATTGCGCGAAAATGGTTGCGCCAATGAGGTCATCGGCGGCGTCTGAGCCGCTACATTTAGCGCACGTGCGTAACACCCACGAAGTGTCGGTGCCCCATAGCTGGTCTACCCCGGGCGCGCCTGGTTCGCATAAATCAACTGATTGACCGATACCTCCATTGGCCTCCGGGCGAACCGGCGCATCGCGGATGCGCCCGTCCTACCTTCGAGAATCAGGATCCACTTGATCGATAGCGCCCGAGCGCGCCAGTTGCTCTCTGCACTTGGCACCAGCCTGCTGGCGTGCATTGCCACCATCGGTGTCGTTCAACTCTCGCGGAACGCGTTCCCTGGGGAGCCTTCGGCGTTCGCACGACTGACCGCGTCCCCGGCTCGGTTGCCGACGATCGGCGCCTCGGCGGCCTCCGATGCGTTCGGTGTGAGCGGCAACGTCAAGCTGCGTTTCTCCTTGCCAGGCGGTTCGGTCGAATTTCCGATGGACCTCGTTGGTACCACGGACTCGCTGCGATACCAGTGGGTGACCATCGCCGATTCCAGCACGCGCGTTCCCCCGCGGCTACTCGGTACCGGGGCGCTGATCGCCCCCATGACCCCCGGCTTTTATCACATGGCCGTGCTCCACGGTGACGAGCGCCAGATCCTGCCCGAGCCGACGCTGGCCGTCATGGTGCCATTCGACGAAAAGGTGGCCGGCACGCTGAACGGGTATCGCATCGGCACGTACATCGCGGAAAAGTTCGGGAAGCACGATCACGAGCGGCCGGCGGGTTTCCTCGAGGTGCGTCCAGAGAACCTCAATCTTCAGGTCACCAAGCACCTCCGGTTGGCGGACTTCGTGACGCACGACGACCAGGCGGACGTCTGGCCCAAGTACGTGGTGCTGAATCCCCGGCTGCTCGACAAGCTGGAGTTGGTGTTTGCGGACCTCGGTGGTACGGCGCGGCCGAATCTCAACGTCGATATCCACTCGGGATTCCGCTCACCGTCCCACAACGCCAATGTGCGGCGGGCGGCCTCGGACAGCCGCCATCAGTATGGCGACGCCGCGGACGTGGCGATCGACGTCGATGGCGATGGCAAGATCACCATTTTGGACGAGCTCCTCGTCATGCTGGCCGTGGACCGGGTGGAGGAGAAGCACCCCGACCTCGCGGGCGGGCTGGGGATGTACGTCAGCCGCCGGTATCCCTCGCCGTACCTGCACATCGACGCTCGCGGCAAGCGAGCGCGCTGGACCGGCTGACGCCTTCTCGGCTGTCGGCAAACCCGTTATGACTTAAGGGAAACCAGTTCGCGTAGCGCTCCGCGCCGCGACAAGCAGCGACAGTCTCCACCAGGCAGGCCATGAACGCTTACTTGCGCGACAAGATGCTCCAGAAGCTCGAGACGCTGTCCGACGAGCGCGGATATCAGGTGCTCGACTACGTCGACTTCCTCGAGTCCAAGTACGCCGAGCGCGCTGCGGCTGGCCCTACGGCCTCGGCGGCGGCGAATCCCTTGCTGCGCTTCGCGGATGCGGTGGAGGAGAAGCTCCGCGCCGGCAAGGTGAGCGCGACAACCATTGCGGAGACAATGGGATTCATGAACAAGGCGGTGGGGGTGCTGAATGGGGCTGCCGCCGCGGGGAAATCCGTCGCGAACGACTTCATGAGTGCGACCAATCGCGTGGTCGATGCGGCGACGACCGCGGCGAACGCGCCAGCGAGCGGCACGACTGGTGCGACTGGCAGCCCCGTACCCGGCGGAGCCGGGGGCAACTCGTCCACGTCCGGCACCGGGTCGGACGCGGGCAAATAAACCCACGGAAGGGAGCAGACGCGTGAGTTCCACCACGAAAGGGGAAGCCCGCCGCACCCGCGCCGGTGCGAGCGCATCTGCCACGAGGTCCCGCGGCAAGGCGGCCGGAGGCGAGATCCCCAGCGGTCCGCGCACCGGCGCGAAGCGCACGGTGATCTACTACATGAAACAGCTACCCGCCTACCTGCGATTGCTCGGTGGGCTGCTCACCGATCGCCGCGTGCCGGCCGTGGATAAGCTGCTGGTGGCCGGCGCGATTGCCTACATCGCGATGCCGATCGACTTCATCCCGGACTTTATTCCGTTCATTGGGGAAGTCGACGACGTCTTCATCCTGATCCTGGCGCTGCAGCGGTTGATCTCGAATGCGGGGCGGCCGGTGCTACAGGCGCATTGGTCGGGGGCGATGGAGGATCTCGCCGATATCAATCTGCGGGAGGCGCTGGCGGCGGCTGCGTTCTTTTTGCCGAAGTCGATTCGGAAGCGGTTACGGATGATCGGGAGATAAAGCCGGGCACTGGGCCCTGGGCTAACGACTGGGCTTGGGCAAACGGGGGCCTGAGCTTGGGCATGAGCCCGGGCCTGAGCTTCATCGGCGCTCGGAGTTCAGGTCGCGGCGCGATTTCCATTGTGTTGGCAGTGGAATGATCACGCGATCGACATCGCAGCGCGTCATCATGCGGCATGAGCAACTTCCGTCAGCTACTCGTGTGGCAGAAAGCGCACGACCTTTCCCTGCGCGTCGATCAATTGGCGAAGGTTCTCAAGCGCCGCAAGCCTTCGCTGGCGAAGCAGATCGAACGGGCCGCGGATTCGGTTACCGCAAATATCGCTGAGGGACGCGGTCGCGAAACTGACGCTGACTTTGCGCACTTCGTGTCCATCGCGATTGGTTCCGTGACAGAGGTGGAGCATCACCTTCAGCGTGCGTACGATGGTGAATTGATTGCGCATGCAGATTACGCCGACCTGACCGCGTCATGCATTCGAATCCGGCGCATGCTGATCGGCCTGCGCCGCACACTGCGCGGGCAACCGCGTCGCGAAGGGGCGGCGGCCCAGATGCACGTGGAGGAATTGCCGCTGCTCGGCGCCGCCAGCCGCGGTGAAGGAATGGACCGCCCGCCGGAGCCCGGGCCCGGGCCGACGGCCCAAAGCCCAAGCCCCCGCCCGTAGTTAGCCCCAGCCCCGCTGTTGTGCCCATAGCCCAGGGCTTCAGTTACCGTCATCGCTCGGCAACGGTACCTTCGATCATGCGAATCCTCCACGTCCTCGTCACCGCGATCCTCCTCGCCGCGCGGGCCAACGCCCAATCTTCCGCCGACCTCGCGAAGATCAAGGACGAGGGCCTCAACCACTCCCACGTCCTCGAATACTTCGACCACCTCACCAATGTCATTGGCCCCCGGCTCACCGGCAGCCCGGCCTTCAAGACATCAGTTGACTGGTCCGCAGCGACCCTGAATTCGATCGGCCTGACCAACGTCCATCAGGAGGCTTGGCCCTTCGGCCGAGGGTGGACGCTCGAGAAGTTCACGCTCGAAATGATTGAACCGCGGTATTTCCCGCTGATCGCATTCCCAGAGGCGTGGACGCCTTCCACTCCCGGCGACATCGTGGCGCGGCCGGTCTACATCGGCGAGCTGGCAAACGCTGATGCAGTGAAGGCGAAGGGCGAACAGATCAGGGGCGCCATCGTCCTCGCCACGAAGCCGCAGGACGCGTTCATCACGAAGGATCGTCTCCAGCCGACCGACCAGGCGGATCCTGTCCCGATAGGCGCGCCGCGAGCGAACGTCGCTGCCGGTCCGCTGCCGCGTCCGATCCTCCAGACGACGCTGCACGACCTCGGCGCCGGCGTGGTCCTGCGGCCGAGCGAGGGGACAGAGGGCACGATGTTCGTGCTCGGTAACCGAGCGAGCAGCGCGGCGAATTCGGTGCCCTCGGTGATCGTGGCGGCGGAGCACTACAACATGCTCGTCCGCGCGCTTCAGGGCGGCTCGGCCGTGAAGCTCCGCGCCAACGTGCAGACCCGCTACTACTCGGCCGATACGAATGGCTACAATGTCATCGCCGAAATTCCTGGCACCGATCCGCGCATCGGCGACGAGGTCGTGCTCATCGGCGCTCATGTCGACTCGTGGCACTCGGCCACAGGCGCGAGCGACAATGCGGACGCGGTCGCAGAGCTCATCGAGGCTATGCGGATCCTTCGCGCATCGGGCATCACGCCCCGGCGCACGATCCGCGCGGCCATCTGGGGCGGGGAAGAGGAAGGACTCCTCGGCTCCAAGGCCTACGCGGCGCAGCACTATTCCGGCGACGCGAACGCCGCGAGCCGCGAAAAGCTGTCGGTCTATCTCAACAACGATCCGGGCACTGGTCCGATCTATGGCTGGTATGCGGAGGGCAGCGCCGCCGCGAAGGCCGTGCTCGACCAATGGCTCGCTCCGCTCGCGGACCTTGGTGCGAGGCGGAACATCATGGAGAAGATCGGCAATACGGATCACCTGTCGTTCACCGCACTCGGGATCCCTGCCTTCAACACCATCCAGGACTACGGCGAATACGACACACGGATGCATCACACGAACATGGACTTCTACGAGCGTGTGAAACCGGACGATCTCAGGAGCGCCTCCGTGGTGCTGGCGTCGTTCGCCTACCAGGCCGCCATGCGGGCGGCGCGCTTCCCGAGGCCGGCGCCAGTGCCGTGAGGTGAGCGGGTCTTGAGGTTGCACATCGTCGCCGTTATGTTCCATGATGGCGACAACAATCCGCTCCGAAACGAAGTCCACACGGCCCGCGACTCAGACCCCTGAGAGCGGGCCGTCGCGCAATGGGCCCGTCAATGGCGCATCGCGCGTTCGTGACGACGTCGCGCTCACGTTCGACGACGTCCTCCTCGCACCACGTCATTCGCTCACGCATCCGAAGGATGTGTCGACGCGCTCGTGGTTCACCCGCAAGATCGAGCTGAATGTTCCGCTCGTGTCGGCGGCGATGGACACGGTGACGGAAGCCGAGATGGCCATCGCGATGGCGCGCGCGGGGGGGATCGGGGTGCTGCACAAGAACATGTCGATCGACCGGCAGGCGACGCAGGTCGACATCGTGAAGCGCAGCGAGAGCGGCATGATCATCAACCCGTACACGCTGCCCGACACCGCGACGCTGCGCCAGGCGTCCAACCTGATGGCAAAGTTCAAGGTGTCGGGCGTGCCGATCGTCGACGGCGACGGACGGCTCGTGGGCATCATTACGAACCGAGATCTCCAGTTCGAGCGCAGCCTTGATCGTCCCGTGGCGGAAGCGATGACGAAGGATGGTCTCGTGACGGCGCCTGAGGGCACGACGCTCGACGAGGCCGAGCGGATCCTGGCGAAGCATCGTGTGGAGAAGCTGCCGGTGGTCGATGGTGACCGGCGCCTCATGGGGTTGATCACCGTGAAGGACATCCACAAGCGCCGGCAGTATCCTGGGGCGAACAAGGATCAGCACGGCCGCCTGCGTGTGGCTGCGGCGATCGGCGCCGGCGGTGATTTCCTCACGCGGGCAAAGGCGCTCATCGATGCGGGCGTCGACGCGATCATCATCGACACGGCGCATGGCCACGCTGACGGTGTGCTGCAGGCCACGTCGAGCGTGCGGGAGGCATACCCGGATGTGCAACTCGTGGTCGGCAACGTGGCGTCGCGCGAGGGCGCGCGTGCCCTCGTGGAGCGCGGCGTTGATGCCGTGAAGGTCGGTGTCGGTCCCGGCTCCATCTGCACGACCCGTGTCGTCACCGGTGTCGGCGTTCCGCAACTCACGGCGGTGTTCGACGCGGTCGAAGGCGCGGGCGATGTGCCTGTCATCGCGGATGGCGGCATCAAGTATTCGGGCGACCTCGTGAAGGCGCTCGCGGCCGGCGCGTGCAGCGTGATGATGGGCTCGATGCTCGCGGGCACGGAGGAGAGTCCGGGCGAGGCGTTTCTCCTCGAGGGACGTCGCTTCAAGATGGTGCGCGGCATGGGATCGCTCGCCGCGATGCAGGACGGGAGTGCGGACCGCTACTTCCAGGACGGCGAGCTTTCGCCGAAGAAGCTGGTGCCGGAGGGCATCGAGGGGCGCGTGCCCTACAAGGGACCGGTTGCCGATGTGCTCTTCCAGATGGTTGGCGGGCTGCGGAGCGGCATGGGCTACGTGGGCTGCGGCAGTGTGGAGGAGCTTCGCACGGACACCGCGTTCGTGCGCATCACGGCCGCGGGGTTGCGTGAATCGCATCCGCACGACGTCACCATCACGCGCGAAGCGCCGAACTACAGCTTGTAGCTCGGCGATCCTTTGCGCGGAGATTGACGCGCGGTGGACCCTTTCGTACATCACATCTCCAGTGTCACGCGTATTCACGTGGTCGAAGTAGGGTGTCGGGCGTTTGTGGGACTGTATTGACAGGCGTCCCCGAATTGCCGACATTTTTGTATGCAAATGCGTGCGGCCCCGGCGACAAGGCCGGTTCGCGAGTGAACGACATCCAATCGAGAACATCACAGGGGGACTAGCGTGGCCGGTTCACTATTCCGAACGAAGTCGATCGACGCCTTGATGGCGGACAGTCAGGAGGTGGGCGAAGCGGGGCTGAAACGAACGCTTGGGTCCTTTGCGCTCGTGGCACTCGGTATCGGTGCCATCATCGGGGCGGGACTCTTCGTGCGCACGGCGGCGGCGATCGCGGAGCGCGCGGGACCGTCCGTGGTCTACGCCTTCCTCCTCGCGGGCGTGGGCTGCGCCTTCGCCGGACTCTGCTACGCCGAGTTCGCGTCGATCATCCCGATTGCCGGTAGCGCGTACACGTATTCGTACGTGACGATGGGCGAGCTGATTGCCTGGATCATCGGATGGGACCTGTGTCTCGAGTACGCGGTCGGCGCGGCAACGGTGGCGATCGCGTGGAGCGAGTACTTCAACAAGGTGCTCGAGTATGTCGGGTTGCACATACCCTACCAATGGTGCCACTCGCCGTTCGAGACGCTGCAGGGCGTGGGCACGCACGGCATCGTGAACATTCCCGCCATCTTCATCCTGTTCCTGATGTCGGCGCTCTTGATCCGGGGCATCCAGGAGTCCGCGTGGGTGAACAACCTGATCGTGATCCTGAAGGTCGCGATCGTCATCATGGTGATCATCATCGGGTGGGGTTTCATCAACCCGGTGAACCACACACCGATGATTCCGGCAGCGACGACGTACACGACGCATGAGGGTGTGACGCACGCCTTCGGCGGGATCATGGGCATCCTCGGTGCGGCGGGTGTGGTCTTCTTCGCCTTCATCGGGTTCGACGCGGTTTCAACTGCGGCGCAGGAAGCCAAGAACCCGAGTCGCGACATGCCGATCGGCATCCTGGGATCGCTGGTCATCTGCACGATCCTTTACGTGCTGTTCTCCTACGTGTTGAGCGGCGTGGCGACGGTCGAGGACTTCCGCACCCAGGGCAAGGAAGCCTCAGTGACGTTCGCCATCGCCAAGTACATGACGGGCTACGCGTGGCTCGGCAAGTTCGTGACGATTGCCATCCTTGCAGGTTTCTCGTCGGTCATCCTGGTCATGCTGCTCGGCCAGTCGCGTGTGTTCTACTCGATGAGTCGCGACGGCCTGGTGCCGAAGATGTTCTCCGACCTGCACCCGAAGTACCAGACGCCGTACAAGTCGAACATGCTGTTCTTCGTCTTCACGGCGATCTTCGGCGGATTCATCCCCGGCGACATCGTCGGCGAAATGACGAGCATCGGGACGCTGTTCGCGTTCATCCTGGTGTCTGCGGGCGTGTGGGTGCTGCGCGTGAAGCGCCCGGAACTGCCGCGTGCATTCCGCGTGAAAGCTGTGCCGCTTGTGTCGACGCTCGGCGTCGTGGTGTGCGGATCGATGATCTACGGACTCGGTATGCTGAACTGGATTCGACTGGCGGTCTGGCTCGCGATCGGACTGGTGTTCTACTTCGCATATGGTCGCACGCATTCCAAGATTCACGCGACAGGATCGCTGCGGTAGTCGAACCAACGGTGGAAAGCAGAGAACGGCGTCCTCGGGCGCCGTTCCTTGTTTCTACGATTTGTTCACTGACGCCATGGGCCCTGGGCACAACGGCGGGGCTCGGGCTTTTCCAGCCCGGCTGAAGCTGGGGCTCTTGGCCCAGAAGGGCCTGGGCTCATGCCCGACTGCCCCGGCTCCAGGCCGGCCTCGACCCGTAGTGAGCCCACGCCCCGCCCTTGTGCCCAGTGCCCAGGGCTTCAATGTCAAACCCGGCGGTCGCGCAGGATAATGCGACCGTGTGGCTATCATTCCTCCGGACGCCGTCGAGTTACCGGTATGGTCTCGCGCCAGCGGTTCGATGGTTCCCCGTGGCTCGAATGCCATTCCTGGTACCAGGTACAGTGTACCAGGTACGATCGCAACGTTTTTCCATATCCGCTCAAGTGCCTGTAGATCTCCTGACTGTCCCCGACGCTCGCCGTAAAGCGATCGAGTCTTTCGCCAGCGAATTCCAAGGCGGACGCAAGGTCGCGCTGAGTACGCACCTCAACGCAGACGGCGACGGCTGTGGCTCCGAGAGCGCGCTCGCCACCATGCTGGCGGCGCAGGGCCTGTCGGTACGCATCGTGAATCCGACCCCCTGGCCCGAGATGTTCGACTTTCTACTCGGGCCGAGTTTCGAGAACCTCACGTCGAAAGGCTCGAAGGCACTGCGCGATATTGACCTGCTGGTCGTGCTCGACATCAGCGACGTCAGCCGCCTGGGCAACATCTCGGATTCCGTGCGCGCGTTGACGGTGCCGAAGCTCGTCATCGATCACCACGTGGCCTCGAGCGATCCGGCGAGCAGCAATGGAGTGAGTGATACAACGGCGTGCGCGACGGCGGAGCTTGTCTACGACATCGCGCAGGTACTCGGGTGGGAGATCACGCCGGACGTCGCGCGCGCGCTGTACACGGGCATGCTCACGGACACCGGCGGATTTCGCTTCAGCAATACGTCGCCGCGCTGCCTGGCGGTGGCCGCGCAGCTCCTCGCCTACGGTGTGAACCCGGAGGAGATGTACACGCGCATCTATGCGTCGGCGCCGGCGGGACGCGTCCGCCTCATGGCCGATGTGCTCGCGACGCTGCAGGTCGACGAAGCCCATGGCCTCACGTGGCTGACGATGCAGGCTGACGCACTCGAGAAGTACGGCGTGAAGGCCGAGGATCTCGATGGTATCGTCGAACATGCGCGGTCGATCGCCGGGACGCGGATGGCGCTTTTCTTCCGCGACCTGGGACATAGGAAGGTGAAGATCTCCTTCCGTTCCATCGGCGATACGGACGTGAATGTCTTCGCCCGTGAGTTCGGCGGCGGCGGACACGCGAAGGCATCCGGTGCGCTCGTGAGCGGGGACCTCGCGGAGGTGCGCGACAGCGTGGTGGAGCGCGCCCGCGCCTATCTGGGCGCGCGACCGGCCACCTAACGCGCTGCAGTCACCTTGAGGTTCTTCGTCACCCGGATGTCTGCCGATGACGCACCGACTTCAAGCGCAATCGCGTCTGCCTCGACCGTCCATCTGTGTGTCGCCTCGTTCCAGTAGGCAAGTGATGAGGCGGGCAACGCAAAGGTCACGGTGCGACGCTGCCCGGGTGCCAGCGTAATCCGCCGGAACCCGCGCAGGTCGCGACTCGCGCGCGTGACCGATGAGCCGAGGTGACGCGCATAGAGCTGGACAACTTCATCACCGCCTCGTGCTCCTGTATTGGTTACGTCGACGGAGACGTTGACTGATCGGTTCGCGCGGAGTGACGGAGCGCTCGTGCGCAGCCGCGAGTAGGCAAAGTGCGTGTAGCTCAGGCCGTGGCCGAACGGATAGAGCGGCGTTCCCGCGAAGTAGCGATAGGTCCGCCCGGCCATGTTGTAATTGTTGAACGCGGGCAGGTCGGTGGTGTCACGATAGAAAGTGACAGGCAGACGGCCGGCCGGGTTGTAATCGCCGAAGAGGACATCGGCGAGCGCGCTGCCGCCCGCCTGGCCCGGATACCATCCTTCCACGATGGCGGGCACATGATCCTGCGCCCAGTTCACCGACAGCGCGCTGCCATTCAGCAGCACGAGCACGACCGGCTTGCCGAGCGCGCTGATGCGCTCGAGCAGGCGTTGCTGCGCCGCGGGTAGGTCGATGCGCGTGCGGTCGCCGCCGCGGAACCCCTCGATGGCGACTGGCATCTCCTCGCCTTCGAGGCGCGCCGTGAGGCCGAGCACCATGACGACCGCATCCGCCTGCCGCGCGACGATCACCGCATCCGATTCAAGGGCTTCATGC
>JALYVY010000012.1:42811-43763 GCA_030852985.1 Gemmatimonadota bacterium
GCCATAGGTCTCGTTGGCCTCGACCCGGATGCGGTATGACCGGCCTGCCTCCATCCGCATGCTCGTTTGCACGACCCGCGCGTCGGGCGTTTTGTACGCCGGGATGCCCAGACGTTCGATTGGATCCGCCACGTCCTTCATCTGCGAGACTTTCTCCGCGAGCGTCATGCGGCCAACGAGGTCGTCCACGCGAAGAGCAAATGGAAGTCGCTCGTCGAGGTAGGGAACACGGCTCGCGCCAGCGGTGCCCTGCGCGTGTGCCGCAACTGCGACCGTGAGTGCGAGGCCGACGAGTGCGGGAAAGAAAATCTTCATGAGCGAGTTCCGAAGCGGAGGACGGGGCGAGGCGTCGCCCAATATCGCAGCGGAGTCGCGAAGAAACCATGCGTCTGGGCGGTCAGCTTCCCGCGGTAAAGGCTGAGCGATTGAGCGGAACCGGCCGCAGCACCGGAACCAGCGCCGACGCGGCGTGCGCGGAAGTCGGTCACGCCGCCATACGCCTCGTTAACGTCACACGAGCAGCGTTACCGGATCGAGTGGCGCAACCGCATCTTCGATCACCAGGCGCAGCCGACGCATACTCGTCGGCGCAAACCGATCGACCTTGGCGTAGCCG
Source organism: Gemmatimonadota bacterium (assembly GCA_030852985.1). Classification (GTDB taxonomy): domain Bacteria; phylum Gemmatimonadota; class Gemmatimonadetes; order Gemmatimonadales; family Gemmatimonadaceae; genus AG11. The sequence continues at coordinate 43,428 of JALYVY010000012.1, forward strand.
ATCGTGCCGCCGCGTGAGAGGATGCGCCAGTCGCCGGTCGTGGCCGAGTAGAGCGTATACCGCGCGACAGACTGCCCATTGGCGATGTTCTCGGCAAGTCGCACCATGGACGCCGACACCGTGTGTCCGAGATCGACGACGGCCTCTGCGGTGCGATACCCGGTTGGTGTAAACGATGCGCGCGCATCGGCGGAATTGCCGGTCAACGTCGCGGTCTGCAATCGCTCGTGAAATCCTGCCAGGCGGGCGACGTCAACGTCGTGCAACAAGCCGACGCGGGTCGGCGGCACATTCAGCAAGAGCTTCGAGTTGCGACCGACCGAGTTGAAGTAGAGG
>JALYVY010000257.1 GCA_030852985.1 Gemmatimonadota bacterium
GAGTGGAGTGCTGCCAATCACGCTTGGGTTCGAGCGCACGATGGAGTGGGCGGTGGCCGGCAAGCCGTTGAAGAAGCAAGTGCGACTGATTGCACGGTCGTATGCGGAACAGCCACGGACGATCGCGCTGCGGAGCGGACCGGCAGGCGACGGCGTGCGCCTGGATTCCCTTCCCCGCGCGATCACGCTCGATCAGAACGACGCACGAGAGCTGTTCGTCAGGCTTCGTGGGACACCCGCGCAGATGCGCTACGAACTGCCGCTCGTCGGCGTGGCGGGGGTAGAGCAATTCTCGTCGGGCTTCCGCACCGCACAATACACCTACCTGCCGCCGCTCCACTTCTTTCGAAAATCCACGCTCTACGTGCAGGGCGTTGCTGTCGACATTCCGCCGCGACTCGCCGTCGCGTACGTACGCGGTGCGGGAGACGACATCGACCTCGCGCTCAAGCAACTCGGCATACCCACGTACACGTTCAATGCCGAAGGCCTGTTGCGATTCGGGCTGGATGGCATCAGCACGCTCGTGTTTGGTCCCGACGCCTTCCGCGTGGATCCCAACCTCGGTGGCTTGACCGACCGCTTCGCAGAGTTCATGCGGAAGGGCGGAACCATCGTGATGCTCGGCAACCCCGACGCGCAGTGGATGCCCGGGATCATCCCCTATCCACTCGCGTTCGCCGCGCCATTCCCGGACCAGGTCAGTACGCCGACCGCGCCCGTCGTCGCGATCGGAAGATCGCGTCTCCTTTCATGGCCCAATCGCATCACCTCGGCGGACTGGAAGGAATGGGTGGGCGATCGCGCGACTTCGATTCCAGCGGCGGCCGATCCGCGGTACGAGCACGTGGTCGAGATGCACGACGCCGGCGACGCAGCGAATCGCAACGCGCTCCTGACTGCAACAGTAGGAAAGGGACACTTCATCTACACCAGCATCACCTTTCCTCAACAAATCACGAACGGCGTGCCGGGCGCCATGCGGCTGTTCATCAACCTCTTGAGCGTTGGGCTGGCAGTTGATCGATAGGAGCGAATCTACCGCAGAGGGCGCAGAGGGTGAAGCTTGCGCAGAGGGCGCAGAGGATTGCATTTGTGGTCGCGTAAGGGCGTCGGTATTGCGATAGAGCTCACTGCACATTGAAAGCAGAATCAATTCACCACGGAGGACACGGAGGGCGCGGAGGACTGCATAGAGAAAAACTGCTTTCGGTTGCATCGCGCCGAAGCGCGCTTTCCTCCGTGTTCTCTGTGCCCTCCGTGGTAATTCGCAGTTGAAAGGCTCCGTCTTTATTTGCTGCCCGGGCGCACAGTGGCCTGACCGCGCCTGAGCGCCCTCTGCGGCTGTTGTGGTCCTCTGCGCCCTCTGCGGTAAATTTGCTGTTCCAGATGCCTGAACGAGAATGACCAAGACTGAAGTCCTCTGTGTCGGCGAAGTCCTCTGGGATGCCCTGCCCGAAGGGCTCTTCCTCGGCGGGGCGCCATTCAACGTGGCCTGTCACCTCCGCGCGACTGGTACGCCTGTCGCCATGGTGAGCCGCATTGGGAGCGACCGCCTCGGTGACGAGGTATTGCGCCGCGCAGCGCGCTACGGTGTCACGACAGATCTCCTCCAGGTCGACTCCGAGCTCGCGACCGGGTTCGTGCGCGTCGACATCGATCCCTCGGGCAATCCCAGCTATGAGATCTGCGCACCCGCGGCCTGGGATGCGATCGAGGCGAACGATGCGCTACTGCGTCGTGCCGCGAGTGCACGAGCCATCGTCTTCGGCACGCTCGCGCAGCGCAATGCGGAGTCGCGCGATACAATTCGCCGACTCTGGGAGAGCGATGCCCTCATCGTGTTCGACGTCAATCTGCGGGCGCCCTTCGAGGATCAGGCGGTGGTCGCCGAGTCGCTGCACCGTGCGGATGTCGTGAAGCTCTCCGCGGAGGAGCTGGAAAGCGTCGCCGAATGGTTCTCGCTCGGCAGTGACTTCGAGGGAAGCATTCGCGCGCTCGCCATGAAGTTCGAGAGCGACGTCGTCTGCGTCACGCGAGGAAGCAAGGGCGCGGCGCTCCTGCATGGCGACGCCTTCACCGAGCACCCCGGCTATGAGGTCGAGGTGAAGGACACGGTCGGCGCGGGGGACGCATTTCTCGCGGTGCTGCTCGCGGGGCTGCTGGGTGGAGCGACGGATGCCGCGCTGCTTCAGCACGCGAACCTCATTGGCGCCTACGTCACCACGCAGTACGGTGCCGTGCCAGCCGATCAGGGCTCCGCGATGTCACTGCCCGTTGCGACAGCAGCACCGCCGAATCCGAAGGCGAAGAAGCAGACGTCGAAACGCTCGCGACGGTAAATGGAACTTCGACACCTCCGCTATTTCGTCGCGGTCGCCGAGGAGATGCACTTCGGGCGCGCTGCGGAGCGGCTGCACATTGCCCAGCCGCCGCTCAGCCGACAGATCAAGGATCTCGAGCGAGAGATTGGCACGCCGTTGTTCGATCGCGTGCCGCGCGGCGTGGAGCTGACGCCCGCCGGACAGGCGTTTCTCCCCGAGGCGCGACTCACGCTCGCGCAGGCCGAGCGCGCGCAACGCACGGCGCAGCGCGCGGCGCTCGGGGAAACGGGCCGCCTGCGCGTCGGTTTCGTGGAAGCCGCGACGCATTCGGGGATTCTTCCGGATGTGCTGGGATTCTTTCGTGTCCATCTCCCAGCGATTGGTCTCTCGCTGTTCGAGCTCGATCCATTACGACAGGCGCAGGCGTTTCGCGATGGTCGCATCGATCTCGGAATACTTCAGGGGTCGATGCTGGAGTCGGCGCGCTGGCTTCGCGAGGAATCGATCTACACCGAGCCCATCGTCCTCGCGGTGCCGCCCGAGCATCGCCTGGCGGGGCGAGCGCGCTTTACACTCGCGAGTCTCGCCGACGAGTCGTTCGTGCTCTTTCCCCGGCAGACGGATCCCGCGCTCTTCGATGATATCGTCGCCCAGTGCCGCACAGCGGGCTTCAGCCCGCGGGTGATGCAGGAGGCTACCGGGTGGCACACGCTCGCGAGCCTCGTGGGGGCAGGCGTCGGCATCGGCTTCGTACCGAAGTCGCTCGCGAAGTTCCAGCAGCACGGGGTGACGTACCGGAGCATTCCCGAGCTATCGGTTCAGATGACGCTCTCCGCGGTTTGGAGGGCCGGCGAAAAGTCTCCGGTGCGCGAACGTTTCATCACGGCGTTGCGTGCGGTGGCCGGTGGACCGCGAACGCGGTGACGCGATCCAGTGACTCCGCGCGGCTAAAGTGCCGATCCGCCGTTCGGTAAACGAACACGGAGAAAATTCGTGCGCTTCTCCGGTGGAAGCGCCAACTGTCGGCGGATCTGCTCGACGAGCGCCCGCTCGCTCTCGCGCTTGAGCGCGGACGGTCTGGTCACAACGGGCTTAGCTGTCCTGGGCGTTTTCTTTTTCATGCAGCGTGCGTCGGAGAATCGGGAGGACGGCAATATCCTGTAAACGGCCCGCGCTTTCCTTGCTCCTGATGATATCGGCGAGCGATGCCACGAGCAGGCGGTGCTCTCCAAACGGCACCAGCGACGCGCGACTCCGCATTGCCTCGAACGATCGAATACCGTCGATCTTCACCATGAAGTCCAGCTGGAGTCCATCTCCATCACGCGTGAGCCTGTAGAGTTGCGAGGCCGGGTAAAACGGTCGCATCACAACCGCATGCAGGTCGTCGGCAATGCGCTTCAGCTTGGCGAGATTGCCCGGCGTTTTCCGGAACATGAAATCGAAATCCATGGTCGTAACAGGCGAGCCTTGAATCGCCGCCGCCGCGTTACCAATCAGCACCACGTCCAGCCGCCGCAGGGCCAGTACGCGAGTCACGAGCGCAAGTAGCGGTTCGGCGTTCACGATGGAATGATACCTCGCCGCCTCAGGCGCGTCACGGTGCCCGCGACACCGTGCGCCCGAACTTCCGCTCGAACCACGCCGCCGTCGCCGAGTCGACGCGCACCCAGTTCGCGTGCCGCATCATGTGATGCGTGTCGTCGGGAATGACGATCTCCTCCATCGTCACACCCTTCTTCTCCAGCCGCCTCGCGAGACTCACCGTCTGGTTGAAGCGGACGTTGCGGTCGTCATCGGCGTGGATGAGCAGCACCGGTGAGCGCCACGTGCCCACCGACGACACCGGTGACGACTTCCACGCGATGTCGAGCGCACGCTGAATGTCGGCCGGCTTTTCATAGCGCGGAGCAAGGAGACTCGCTGCACGCTCAGCCGTCCAGTCGTGCACGCCGTGGATGTCGACACCCGTGGCGAAGATGTCGGAGTTGCGGCCGAGCGCGAGCGCGGTGAGGAAACCGCCATAGGAGCCGCCATAGATGCCGATGCGCGTGCGATCCACCTGCGGCATCGACTGCAGGTACTTCGCGCCGGCGAGAACGTCGAGATATTCGCTCGCACCCCGGTTGCCCGCGTTCTTCGGATGCTGGAACTCACGCCCGTACCCGATGCCGAGCCGGTAGTTGACCGACAACACGACAAAGCCGCGGCTCGCGAGGTACTGGTTCGACGCATACGCGTTGGCGTAGTAGTCGGAGTAGTTCCAGCCGAGCAGCATCTGTCGAGGCGGTCCGCCGTGCACGTAGAGAATGGCAGGCTTCTTCGTGTCGCGCGCGAGACCCGCGTTGGCGGATTCGAAAAGCTGACCGTGGATCTCCAGACCGTCGGCTGACCGGAAGACAACTTTCTTCGGCGTCACGAGCTGCGCGGTCGGAAAGTCCGCCGGGATCTGCTCGGCGCCAATCCACCGGATGTCGCTCGGCGCACGTGCGGAAAGAACAGCCGGCAGCGGTGGACGTTGCGCGGTGGCGCCGATGAAGGCGACGGAGCCTCCGTCGCCGGTGAAGGCCGGCGTCCACTCGAGTCCAGTGCCTGGCGTAAGCACTTCCGGCGCGGCGCGGTCGATTGGCACGCGGACGATGTGGCGTCGGTCGACGTCGTCTGCATCGCTGCCCGCGTTTCCCGCGAACGCGAGCCAGTGGCCGTCCTGGCTCATCGTGACGTACTCCGCCATGAACTTGCCGGGCGTGAGCAGCGTGGCGGGGCCGCCGTTCTCGCCGATCGAGTAGAGATGCGGCCAGCCGTCCAGTTCCGTGAGGAAGGCAATGCGACCGGCGCCATACTGGAGATTCGTGCCGCCCTGTGTGTTTGCGATGGAGCCGCGCAGCGTGACAGGACTCTTCCACAGTTCGCGCGCGACACCGGAGCGAGTGTCCGCGGACCAGATGGCCCACGGGCGCGGCACGTCGGCGAGCACGGAGTCAGGCGCGCCGCCGCTTGCCGTGCGTACGAACGCGATGCGCGAGCCGTCGAGGGACCAACGCGGCGAGCGGTCCGTCTTCGTGCTCGGTGCAACCCACGTGATGGCTGTTGTGTCATTCGTGTAGATGCCGATCATCGCGTGATCGCCGCGACCGGACACGAACGCGAGCCGTGAGCCATCCGGCGACCACTGCGGATCTTCCGCTTCGCCATTGGCGCTGAAGAGCTTCTTCGCGGTGCCCGATCCATCGAGTGGCGACGTCCAGATCGCGCGGTCCTTGATGAAGACGACGACGTCACCACGTGGCGAGATGACCGGATCATCGCCCTCGGCGATGCGCTTCGGTGCTCCCCCTGCGAAGGGAACGGTCCACAGCTCGATCTTCGGCGCATTCGGCATCGACATCGGGTTCGGCGATGCGCCGGCCCAGTTCGATCCATGATCACCACCGCGCACATACACGACGAACTTGCCGTCGCTGCCCAGCGAGACGCTCGTGAGCTCCTGGCCGTCGTCGAGCAGGTAGTTGGTGAGTCGTCGCGCCTTGTAGTCGGGCGCATCGGCGACCCAGATGTTGCGCTTGCCCTGCTCGTTCAGGGCCCAGGCGATGCGTCCGCCGCGAGCGGCCGCGGTGAGCTCGTTGGGAAACGGGTAGCTCTTGACCTGCTGAATGGTGAAGCCGCCCTGAGCATGGAGGGCGGAGGTCGAGAGTGTCAGCGCGAGGAGGAGCGGAGCGAGGCGCATGGTGGTGAGCGGTAGGGGTGGCGCGAATGTGGCGCGCCAAGAGGGCGTCCGCCATCGCCGAGCACCATCGTGGAGCTGTTTCCGATATCCAAGTCCGACATCCGAATTTTTCCGTATTCCGCCAACTGTCGTCGCGGTTCACGCAGTTAGAAACAGCTGAACCG
>JALYVY010000094.1:0-2817 GCA_030852985.1 Gemmatimonadota bacterium
CGGCTGGACGCTCGAGATGTCGGAGGGCGACACCGCGCGTGTGACGCTGCGCTACCTCGGGGGACCGCTTGGCGCGTTCGGGGACGCGCTGCTGACCCGCGCGCTCGCGGCGCGACTGAGTGCGCCGGTGGTCGCGCACACGGTGCCGGTACCCGCGTCCGTCTTTGCCGCCGCCCCGCGGCGCGAGAGTGCGTGGCTCGACTCGACGCTGGTGTTGCTGCAGGCCGTCGCGCTCACGGATAGCGCGGTTGCGTGCCTGCACGGCCCAATCGCGAACACGCGGCGCCCGACCAAGGCGCAGAAGGCAATTGCCACGCGATTGCTCGCGTCGCCCCCCGCCCTGGCAGGACGCCTCACGCTCACGAACGGACCGCGGTGGGACGTGCGCATTTCCACGACCGCGTGCGTGCCGGCACCCGCGCCGCCCACTGCACCAGCCGGGGTAGCGCCCCGTTAGCTGAACGTGGGTTTGTCACTCCACGAAAGTGGAACCAGTCCGACATCCTCGTCCGAGCTCCGTACTTTCCGTACTTTCCGTTCTTTCCGCCAACTGTCGTCGCTTTCCCGCGGACGACGAGAACGGATTGGCCGCCCTTGCCAATCCGTTGTGGAGGATGGAGCTAACCGGTCACAGGATCACGCGGACGCCGCCGAGGTCCTGGATGCGATGGGGAAAGCGATCGCTCGGCGTTCCGATGAACATGAGGTTTTTCGGGATGGCCAGGTGCCGCGACAGCTGTTCGATGATCTCCGGGCCGAACGTGCCCTTCACCGCCAGGAAATCGATCCGCAATGGCGGGTAGAGACGGTCGAGCGTCGCGAGCTGGCTGCCGAGGTCGGGCGGGATGTCGCTTTCGGACGCGTACACGTGCACCACTTTCATGCGCGTCGTCTGTTCGTTCGCGAGGACGTACAGCGCCGCGCGGTTGAGGACGTCGAGCGCGTCGCCGCGCGTGAAGTAGACCACACCGATGGAACCGACCTTCTGGATCTTTCGCAGGACAGCTGCGCGCATGCGGCGATTCAACATCGGCGCCGATTCCAGGATCGACTGCAGCATGGATAGCGACAGCCGAAGGATGCTCAGGCGCATGAGCATCACGCCCACGACCGTGAGCGCGATTCCGTAGTAGATCGCAAACACGGCGACGTCCTGCGGCGCGAGGAGCAGGTTGCCCACCAGCGCGGTAAGCACCCCGACGAGTGCGAGCCACACGGTCGGCCGGCTCGCGCGGACGTCACGTGGCAACTGCTCTCGCTTGCTCTTCAGCATCATGTTGCCCACGGCGAACAGCGCCATCACGCTGAGGAACGCGAGCGTGTACACGCCGGCCAGCAGGCTGATGCTGCCGTGCGTGATGGCGAGGATCGACGTGCAGACGGCGAAGAAGCCCAGGATGATCCAGTGGTTTGTCTGGCGCCACCGATTTTCCGAGAGCAGAACCTGCGGCAGGCACCGGTCGAGACTCATGCGGCGGACGAGGCCCGTGACGCCGACGTAGCTGGTGAGCACGGCACCCGACAGCACGAGCACGGCGTCTATGCTGATCCAGGTGCCGAAGGCATGGCCGGCGGACAGGCTGCCCATGGTGGCGAGGAGATCGGGCGGCACTTCCCGGATGCGCGCGAGCGGCAGCAGCCCGAGTGAGAGGAGGCTGATCCACGGATTGATCACCGCGACGGCGAGCCACATGTTGCGCAGCGTCTTCGGGAAGACGCCGGGCTGCTGCTCCTCGATGAAGTTGGCGGAGCTTTCGAACCCGCTGATGCCGAGCATGGCTGCCGCGAAGCCGAAGAACAGTGCGTGCACTACGCCACGCGGCTCGGGCAGCGTCCAATTGCGTGCGAGGAGCGACGGATCGTGCCCGACGGCGATGGTGCCGGCGACGGCGAGCACCACGAGCGTCACGATGTGCAGCACGAAGATGATCAGCGCGATGACCGCCGACTCGGACACGCCGAGGATGTTGAGCAGCGCGAACACCCCGAGCAGTCCGATGGTGGCGCTGAACACGTCGAGGTGGGGCAACAGGTTGTGCGCGTAGTGCATCGCCTCCGTGGCGCTGATGACGGCGGTGGCGACGTAGGAGAGCAACGTGAGGCATGCCGCCCCCGCCGCGATGCGCTTGCTGGTGGTGTTCAGCAGGAGCGTATAGGTGCCGCCGTTGAGCGGCAGCGCGCTGCCCACCTCGGCGTACACGCGCCGATAGAGGTAGAGCACCAGGCTGACGACGACCAGCACGATCGGCGCGAGCACGCCGGCCTGCGCGGCGCAGAGTGCCGACACATACAGCACACTCGACGTGATGTCGTTGCCGCAGATCGCCGTGGCGCTCCACATGCCGAGCATGTGTTTCTTCGGCTGATCGAGGTGCGTGATCGTGGTCGCGGGCGGCAGCTCGGTCAGCCGCTCCGCACGCCCCCAGCCGGCAAACTCCCACGAGGCCTGCGTGCTGCCATCCGGCAGGTGTTGCGTGCCGTCAGACGTCACCCTGCACCTGGTGCATCGGCGCGCTCGATCGTCACGCGATGCCCGGGCACCCGATAATCCGCCGAGCGGTGTGCGGCTGGAATCGTGATCTCGTTGCCGTCGCGCAGGGTGGCGTAGTGTGGCGACATGATCTCGACGCCCGCAACGTTGAACCCGTCCTGGATGTTCTGGTGCAGCCGGCTGTAGGTACCGGCCATGCGGTCCGCGCGGTCGGTGTAGGCATTGAGCTCGTACGTCACGTAGAAGTCGTCGAGGCTGGTCTGGAGCACGAACGGCGGCGGCTCGTTGCGGATGTCGTCCGTGGCGCGCGCTGCATCGATGAGCAG
>JALYVY010000094.1:2827-16421 GCA_030852985.1 Gemmatimonadota bacterium
GCTCATCGATGCAGCGCGTGCACCTGCCGCCAGGGCGCGTCGTAGCCGATGGTGACGGCCGTGTGCAGGATGAGCCCCTGCGTACTGGCGTGCGTGCTGTAGTTGATGACCTGCCCCCCGAGGACGGAGCCATTCGGGATCGTGATGGCGATGTTCTTGATGGTGCGGAGTCGCGTAACGAGGAGTGTCTTCTCAATGACGTCACCTACCGTGTCCCCGATCTTTACGCGATCGCCGAGCCGGAACGAGTTCGTGTAGGTCAGCACGACGCCCGCGACCATGTTGCCGATGGCGGCGGAAGAGCCCAGTGAGAAGAACACACCGACGAAGATGGAGACGCCCTTGAAGGCATCGGATCCGGCGCCTGGCAGGAATGGGTACAGTGCCATGGCCGCGAAGGCGATGACCATGAGGCGCGCGATCTTGTAGCTCGGGTCCGCCCAGTCGCTGTGGAAGCCTTCCACCTTGATGGCGCCGGAGCCCATGGCCTGGAACACCGACCGGATGAACTTCAGGATGTACCGCGCGATGATGACGCCGGCTGCGAGGTAGAAGAGGTTGGGCACGTACCCCACGAAGGCCGTCCACGCGGCCGCGAAGGGCGTGAGCGCATACGCGACGATGCGGCGCGAGAGCGGCGTCGTCCACGGGAAGAAGCTCAACACCAGCGGTACGTACACGTACAGGAGGAGCAGCGTGAGGACGAGGCGCGCGAGCCGTGCCCCGGCGAGGAGCAGCTGCGACAGCCGCCCCGCCGACAGCAGCTCGAAGTCCTGAATGCGCAACGCGGGCAGGCGCACCCCTTCCAGGGCGCGAATGCGGCGGTAGAGGCGCGCGAAGCCCCAGCGCGCGAGGAGCAGCAGCGCGACGAGCACCACCGTCGCCGCGAGCGCGAGGCCGATGTCGACGAGGAGGGCCTGCGTGCCTTCGCTGGCACTCAGTGCCACGAGCGCACTATCGATGCGCTGGGCATACTGGTGGGCCACCAAAGTTCGCGTCCGCCCGAGCGGCACGGCGTCGGCATCGAGCACCGTCACGAGCATCTTGTCGCCCACCGCGAGCTCGCTGTCCGACTCGTGGTCGGTGACGGTGATGGGGGTTCTCTCGCGACCGACCGTCGCGAGCACGCTGCGCAGGCGCACGGACACCGCCGCGGCGCGTGCGTCGGCCGTGAAGGGCCCGAGGTGGCCGTAAAGCCGGAACAGCGTGTCGCCGGCCATCACTACAGGACTGCCCGGTACGGGGGGCGCTGCCGTGTCCGCCGCCGGCGACGCGGGCCGCTTCTTAGCCGGTGGTGCCGTGCCTTGGGCCGTGGCAAGCGTGGCGAAAAAAACCACCAGCGTAAGGCCCCCAAGCAGGCGCCTGGCGATTTCGTTGCAACGGTGGGTCATGCGGGTGCGCGGCGAATGAGAGGGGCGACGTGCGACGACCCGCAAAGGTGCCTCACTGTCGCGCCCAGCGGAATCAGGCTGCACCCTCTGTCGCCGGCGTCTCGTCGACCGGTGTCGTGCGCTGGATGGCACGCGCCACTCCCGCCGCGCGCGGAGGCGCCGATTTTCCGGCGGGCCAGCCCTCGCGCTGGCGTGCGCGATCGCCGTCCGACTCCTCCGTCTGATCGTGGAAGAGGATCTGCTGCGTTGGAAACGGCAGGTCGATGCCGGCCGCGGTGAGCTGCTGCTTGCACTGCGTCAGCACCTTGTCGCGCGACACCAGCAGGTCGCTGATGCGGGAGCTGCTCCACCACCGCGCGCGGAGTACCACCGTGGAGTTGGCGAGATCAACGATGATCACGTCGGCCTTTGGATCCGGCAGTACGCCATCAGTGGCCTCGAGCACACCCAGCACGATGGCCCGCGCGGCCTCGATGTCGTCGCCGTAGCCGATGCCGATGTCGTATTCCATCCGGCGCGTCGAGAACGCCGTGTTCACCGTAAGCGCGTTCGTGAACAGTTCCGAGTTGGGAATGATGACGCGGCGCCCGTCGTAGGTCTTGAGGTAGGTCGCGCGCGTGAGGATCTCGTCGACCGTGCCCTCGTGCTCGCCCGAGCGGATCTGGTCGCCCACACGGAACGGCTGCCCCACGAGGAGCAGGATGCCCGCGACGAAATTCTGGAAGATGTCCTTGAACGCGAACCCCAGCGCCACGCCGCCGATGCCGAGCGTGCTCACGAGGTTGGCGATGGTGAAGGCGGGAAACGCGGCGGTGATAGACACCAGCAGGCCAACGATGATGACCGCCGCCTGCACGATGCGGCCGATTGCCAGTTCCAGCGTGCGGGCCTCGCCGTGCCGGTGTGCCACGCGCCGGATCACCGTCCGGATCGACTTCGCGATCACAATGAAGATCAGCATGAGGATCGACGCGAGCAGCAACCGCGGCAGCAGCGCGAGGAAGCTCGTAACCAGGCCGCCGAAGGTTGCGGAGATAACGCCGAGATCGATGTTCATGCGGGGACGCGATGGAATGAGAAATCGCGCGGCCTGACCGCCAAGCCAATCCGCGACACGGCGTGGAATGTGGTCACTGCGCGAGGAACGCGAACACGTGGACGAGCGCCTGATCGCCCGCGGAGTCGCCCGCCTTGCAGGTCAGAGGGCGGGCGGCCCACAGGTCAGTCGCTTCGGCGATGATCGCGTTGCCAGCCGTCTCTTCCGCCGCTGCGCGCACCTTGGCGGTGAGCTGCAACTGGACCTGCGCGCTCCGGACCGAATCGGCCGGCGTAGCTCTCGACGCATTGCACCGCTCCAGCACCGCGACCGTGCGCGCCAGCAGCGCGCGCGCGCGCACGAAGCGCCGATGCGCGCCGAGTCCGCGCTCCTCGGGATTCATCGCGCGACTCGAGTCGGCCTCCAGCAACAGCGCCGCCGTGCGCGCGTCGCCGGGGGCGAGGCGATGCGCCTCGTCGAGATTCCGCAGCGCGTCGCGGAAGTTGCCCAGCGCGAGCGATGCTTCGCCGCTCCCCGCCCAGGCGACGGCATCGCGCCGGTTGTTCGTGGTGAGCGACCGGTATATCTCGAGCGCGCGGCTCGGCGACTCGGCGCGGAGGAAGTCCTGCGCGAGGGCGCGCCGGAACGACGCGCTGTCCTGGTACACGTCCTCCAGCGGCAACAGCTCGGCGAGGAGCTCGCGCGACTCGCCGCGCTTCGCCAGCAGGGCAATCAGCTCGAGCCGTGCGCTCATTCGCAGCGCCGCCGTATCGCCCCGCCATCGCCCGTACACGGCACGATGATAGTACGACTTCGCCGCCTCGGGATCGCGGGCGCGCACCAGCGTGCGGGCCATCGCGATGTTCACCGCGCCATCAGTCTCCGCGCGACTGAGCAGGCGCGTGAGTGTCGCGCGTGCGTCGTCGACGCGGTTGTCGGCGAGCATCGCCTCGGCCAGCGCCAGCTCGTAGTCGTGATTGCCGCGCTCCATGGCCACGGCGCTCACGAACCGATCGGTGGCTTGCGCGGGCTTGCCGCCGCGGAGCAGCACGGTGCCCTCAGCGTAAAGATCCGCCGCGTTCGACTTCTGCTCGCGCTTGTCGATACGCGCCAGGGCGACGTCGAGCACGAAGAGCGCGACGAGGCTGGCGAGGAGAATCAGGAAGGTGCTGACGAACTCCCAGGTGGGGGCGCCCGTGGCTGCCCGAGCGGCGGGCCGCGCGTCAGCCATTGCGGGCGAGCTCCTCGGCGGGCAGGTCGTCCATCTCGCCGACGCCGTACGAGGCGAGGATGTCCTCGAGCGTCACGATGCCCACGATCTTCCGGATGTTCGCGCGGCTTACGACAGGCAACACGTTGTGGCGCGTTTCTCCCATCCGCACGAGCGCCTGACCGAGTGGATGGTCCGGGTGCACGTGCACATAGTCCTCCTCGTCGTCACCGGCGGGGTCCTCCGCCTTGACCACTTGCAGCAGCTCCGCCACTGTCTGCGTTTCCCGGCCAGCCGCGATCGCCATTGCGAGGTCGGATTCACGCACCATGCCGACGAGGCCATAGGCGTCGGCCACCGGCCATGAGCTGAGCGTGCCCGCGGCGACGATCAGCGCCGCGGCCGCGACGTCGACGCTCGCATCGATGGGCGTCGGCGCCTCACGCTGCGCGACGCTCACGCCGAGCCGTCGCGCGGCCGTCCGGAACGCACCGGTCGGCAGGTGGATGCCGTCCTGGTGCGCAAGCGCCTCGTAGATGGGCTCCTTCTGGAAGCGCTGCGAGATGTAGAACGCGATGAGGTTCGAGATCATCAGTGGCACGATGATCGTGTAATCGCGCGTGACCTCGAAGATCATGATGACCGAGGTCAGCGGCGTGCGGATGATCCCCGCGAAGGCGACACCCATGCCGACGAGCGCATAGGCGCCGGCGCCGGCCGTGACGTCGGGAAACGCGATATGCGCAACGTGCCCCACCGCGGCCCCGACCATGGCGCCGATGAACATGCTCGGCCCGAAGATGCCCCCGGCGTTGCCCGACGCGTAGCAGATGGCGGTCGCGAACAGCTTCAGGGCGGCGATCAGCACGACGAACCGAATGACGACGTCGCCGCTGAGCACGCGGTCAACCTGGTCGTAGCCGACGCCAAGCACCTGCGGAACGACGAAGCCAAGCAGCCCGACGGCGAGTCCGCCGGCCATGGGCTGGACCCAGCGCGTGTGCTGCGGCAGCGCGAGAAAGAACTGTCGCAGTCGCAGCAGCAACTTCACGAAGCCCACCGACACGAACCCGCCCACGAGGCCGAGCACGACGTAGATGAGCAGCTCGCCCTGGCTCACGAGGTGGTAGTCCGGCACGTGAAACAGCGGCTCGTCGCCGAGCAGCAGGTGCAGCACCATCCATGAGGTCGTGGAGCTCAGCACGAGCGACCCGAGGATCGGCGCGTGCAGGTCGCCCATGATCTCCTCGAGGGAGAACAGGACGGCCGCGATCGGCGTGTTGAACGCCGCGGCGAGTGCCGCCGACGCGCCCACCGGAATGAGCCACTTCACCTGCGCATTGCTGAGTCCGAGTCGGCGCCCGATCACGGAGGAGATGCCAGCGCCGATGTGCACCGACGGGCCTTCGCGCCCGAGTGCGACGCCGCTCGCGAGCGTGGTGGCGCAGCAGACGAACTTCCCGAAGACCGTCTTGAAACCGATGTGTCCGTCGTGGATGAAGATCGCCGCGCGGGTCTGCGGAATGCCGCTGCCACGGGCGTCGGGAAAGAAACGGTACAGGAGCACGCCGCTGACGAGCGAGCCGAGCGTGGGGACGAGGATGCGTCGCCATCCCGCGCCGCCGGCGGGATACATGTGGGCCGCGAGTCGTCCGGTCAGGAGCACGAAGGCGACGACGATCAGCCCGACGAGGGCGCCGATGACGAGGCTGAGGAGGAGGGCGAGGCGATCTTCCTCGCGCCTGAGGTCCTCGACGAGCTCGGTGACTCGGCCAATCCACGCCGCGGCGCGGCGCGGTACGGGCATCAGGAGCTGGTCAGCGTGGTCTTGCATCGGAAAACAATATATGGGGGAACCCTCGGATTGGCCGTGGGCTGGTATGTCGCTGCAGCAATGAGCGCACAGATGCCGGGCGTCGTTGCGTTCGACGCGACTCGTTGGAGGTCGGCCCGTCAAGAAAAATTTGTGCGCTTTTGGAGCATGATTTTTCCCAGACAGCGAACGGGCGGTTTGGCTTTTGCAGCAGGCCGATCGGAGTCCCTAGCTAGAAGGGTCCCGAGCGGACCCGACGCATGGATCGCCCTTGCTGGATGTACGCCAAATGTCGATGGGATTGCCACTCGTTGTCGCGGCCGCATTGCTTGCGGTCGCGTGTGTCGACCGCGCGCCTGTCACGACGTATCCGTCGACAGCCGATGCCGATCGCGCCATTCGCCACGCAATGGGCGACGGCGTGAGCTGGCCGTCGTACGGGCGCGACTATACCAACGATCGCTATTCCACCCTCGCGCAGGTCGACACCACCAACGTCGCGCACCTCGCGCTCGCGTGGGACTTCCATAACGGCATCATCGCCGGCTACGAGACGAGTCCGATCGTCGTGGATGGCGTGATGTACATCTCCACGCCGCTCAACAACGTCGTCGCGCTCGACGCCGCGACGGGCGCGAAGAAGTGGGAATACGTCCATCACTACGAAACGACCATCGACTGCTGCGGTCCGATCAACCGGGGCGTCGCCGTGTACGGCGGCCGCGTGTTCATGGGCACCGTGGACGCACGCATGGTCGCCCTCGACGCCGCCACGGGCGCGAAACTCTGGGACGTGAAGGTCGGGCAGAACGAGCTGGGCTATCACGTTACCAACGCACCGGTGGCGGTCGCCGGCCTGGTCATCACCGGCATCAGTTGCGGCGAACAGGGCGGACGCTGCTACGTCACGGCGTACGACGCCGCCGACGGCCACCAGGTCTGGCGATTCTACACCATTCCCTCCCCCGCCGAGGGCGGCTGGTGGGGCAAGTGGAAGACGACGGACCCCTTTGGTACGGATCTCGGTCGGAACATTGCCCAGGAGCACAAGGACAGCGCGAAGTACGCCGACACCTGGAAGAATGGCGGCGCGCCGATGTGGCATGCGCCAGCCGTGGACACGGCTTTAGGGCTGGTCTACCTGAACGTCGGCAACGCGGCGCCGGACGTGGACGGCTCCGTGCGGCCTGGCGACAACCTCTACAGCTGCTCGCTCGTGGCCGTCGACCTCATGACGGGAAAGCTGCGGTGGTACTTCCAGTTCATGCCGCATGATCTCTGGGACTACGACGCCGCTGCCCCCATCGTGCTCGTGGACGTGCCGGACAGCACGGGCAAGACCGTTCCCGCCGCCGCGCAACCCGGCAAGACGGGCTGGGCGTACGTCGTCGACCGACGAACCGGCGCGCCCATCCGGCGATCGGACGCCTTCGTGCCGCAGGAGAACTTCCTCCAGAAGCCCACGCGCGCCGGCGTCATGATCTCGCCCTCCACACTCGGCGGATCCGACTGGTCACCGCCTGCGTACAACCCCACGCTCGGCTACCTGTATGTCAACGGCAACTACTTTCCGCAGCTCTACAAGTTGAAGTCCGAAGAGCTGGAGCGTCCGGCGCAGTATTGGGGCGGTGCCGTCCTCTCCCCAAGTGGCAAGGACTACGGCCTCTACTCGGCTATCGACCTCAAGACTGGCAAGATTGCCTGGCAGCATCGCACGACGCGCGCGATGATCAGCGGATCGGTGGCCACGGCGGGTGGGTTGACCTTCACGGGGCTCACCGACGGCCACTTCGTGGCATTCAACGCGCGCAGCGGCGCGCTGCTGTGGGATTTTCCCACGCATGCGGGAGTGAATGCGCCGCCGATTACTTACGCCATTCGCGGTCGTCAGTACGTGGCCGTCGCAGCGGGCGGCAACCTGCCGCTCAACAGCACGCGTGGCGACGAGCTGCTCGTGTTCGCGCTGGATAGCGCGGCCGCACCACGGCGGGCGCCTTGAGACCGCGCCTGATTGTCGCCGCGGCGGCGTGTGTCGCAAGTGGTGCGCTGGGGATCGCCCATGCACAGGCAGGCCGATCACGCGGTTCCGCCGCGCGTCCCGCTGCCGACGGCCTGCCGGCGGTCTCGCCGACCAACGAAGATCTTCAGCCAACGCAGCTTCCGCCGCTGCCCGCGTCAGTCACGGTGGAAGACATCGTGGACGGCGATCGGATCTTTCATTCAGTTGGCGGCTGCTTCGCATGTCACGGCGCGGAAGCCGCGGGTCTCCCCGCTGCGGGCTCCGCAATTACCACCGGGCTCGCCTACGTGCCGGTCGACGTCGGCGCGATCGCAACGCTCGTCACGCAAGGCTTGCCGGACCCCATGACGCGCTCGCCCATTGGCATGCCGGCGCGCGGCGCGCGGGGCAATCTTACGGCGGTGGAGATCACGCACGTGGCAGAGTATGTGTGGGCGATCAGCCAGGTGCGCGGCGAGCCATGGAGTGGCGGCCACGCGTCGCACTTTCACCTCGTGCCGCCAGGATCCACGAGCGGCACGGCCTCGCCCGACCGTCCGGCGCCGAGGCATCCGTGAGCAGCTCGCGCCCGGGGTTGGTGGTCGCCGCGGTGGTTGCGCTTGGCGTGATGGCAGCGTGTACCGCGAAGACATCAGCGGATGGCGACGTCCACTCGTCCGCGCGTGTGCTCGAAGGCTCGGCGCCCCCCATCGATGCGCACGATCCAGACGCCCGCATGCAGCGCCTCATGGCCGACTCGGCGAGCTGGCCGTCGTACGGCCGCGACTACAGCAACCAACGCTTCTCGCCGCTCACGCAGATTTCGGCGGCGAGCGTGAAGGGCATGTCGCTCGCGTGGCACTACAAGACGGGCGTCGTGAAGGCATTCGAGACGAGCCCCGTCGTCGTCGATGGCGTCATGTACATCACGACGGCGGTAAACCACGTCATCGCACTCGATGCCGCGACCGGTACGAAGAAGTGGGAGTGGGTGGCCGACCTCGGTACCACGATCATCTGCTGTGGTCCGGTGAACCGCGGCGTGGCGGTGTATGGCGGTCGCGTCTACGTCGGCACGCTGGATGCGCGCCTCGTGGCCCTCGATGCGGCGACGGGAAGGCAGGTATGGGAAGCACAGGTGGGCGATAACACGCGCGGCTACAGCATCACCATGGCGCCGCTCGCCGTGAAGGGGCTCGTCATCACCGGGGTATCCGGGGCCGAGTATGGCATCCGGGGCTATGTCACGGCGTACGATGCCAAGACGGGGAAGCTGGCGTGGCGGTGGAATACCGTTCCCAGCCCTGATGAAGGCGGATGGTGGGGCAAGTGGAAGACGACCGACCCCTTCGGCACGCCGCTCGGGCGCGACATCGCGGCGGAAAAGGCGGACAGCGCGAAGTATCCCGATGCATGGAAGACCGGTGGCGGGTCGGTGTGGCAGACGCCCGCGGTGGATCTCGCGCGCAACCTCATGGTGCTGACGGTGAACAACCCGTCGCCCGATGTGGATGGCGTGGTGCGGCCCGGCGACAACCTGTACACCGATTGCATCGTCGCGCTCGACCTCATGACGGGCAAGTTGAAGTGGTACTTCCAGGAGGTACCGCACGACCTGTGGGACTATGATCCCATCTCGCCGCCCATTCTCGTGGACGTGCGCGACTCCACGGGCACGATGGTGCCGGCGGTGGCCGAGGCGGGCAAGACGGGTTGGGTGTACGTCGTGAATCGGTTGACCGGAGCGCCCATCCGCCGCTCGGACGAGTTCGTGCCGCACAATGGCACCTTCCGCGCGCCCACGCGCGACGGCACTCTCATAGCGCCCGGCGGCAATGGCGGCTCGGAGTGGTCGCCTGCCGCGGTCAATCCTGCGCTGGGCTACATGTACGTGCTCGGCCTCAATGAGCCGGATGTCTACAAGCTGCGGCCGGAAAAGCTCAAGAATGGCGCGAGTTGGCTCACGGGGGTGTGGCTCAACGCGCTTGGCGACAAGGCGTCGGGCACCTTCTCCGCGGTGGACCTCAACACGGGCCACATTGCCTGGCAGCAGAAGATGCAGCATCGCATGGTGGGCGGTGCGCTTGCGACCGCGGGAGGCGTGGTGTTCGTCGGCAGCAAGGAGCGGGTGTTCTATGCGTTCGATGCGCAGAAGGGCGACACGCTGTGGCACTACCTCGCACCAGCCGGCATCAATGCGCCGCCGGTGAGCTATGCGATTGGCGGTCGGCAATACATCGCCGTCGCTGCAGGTGGCGTGCTGCAGATCAATTCGCCGCGCGGCGACGAGTTGCTCGTGTTCGCGTTGCCGACGTCCGCCGACACGAGCTTCGCGGTAACGGCAAGCCGCGGCTCGACGGCGGCCACGATCCTGTCGCGCCGATGAATCGCCGCCTGGTTCGCCGTCGCGCCCTGATTGCGCTGCGTACCGCGGGGGTCGTCGCGCTGCTCGGTGCGTGCGGCAGCAAGGAGCGCGATACCCACGAGCATCCGCAGACTGTCGACCGTGAGGAACGCGCGCCGGAAAACTTCCTGCCCTCCAATCTCGACTCGCGGCGCGATAGTGTGCTCCTTCGCAATGCGACGCGCACGTTCGATACCGATGATTCGTCCCAGCCCGATACGCTGCCGACGCTGCCGACGGATGTCACGCTGGCGCAGATCCGCGAGGGCGACTCGCTGTTTCATGCGCGCGGCGGTTGCGTGAACTGTCACGGCAGCGAGGCGCAGGGCCTCGCGGCGCGTGGCTCGTCACTCACTGCCGGCCTGCACTCCATCCCGAGCAGCGACCTGCGCGGCATCGACTCGATCATCGTCAACGGTATTCCCGACGCCGAGACGCGGTCGCCGATCGCGATGCCGCCGAGGGGGCAGAAGAGCAACCTGACGGTGGTGGAGACGCATGATCTCGCTGCGTATGTGTGGGCGCTCGCCAACGCGCGGGGCGAGCCGTGGGCTGGTGGACATCCATTGCACGCCCCGCACGACATGAATGCCTCGGCGCGGACGGCGATCCCATGATGTTCATGGCGCTGCAGGCACTTACGCGCGCGTCGGGCGGCGGGGCACCGTCGACGTTCGACGCCGCCGGACCGGGCGCAGCGAGCATCGCGCGACTCGGCACGGGGCTCATCATCGCCGCGGCGATCGTGTTCGTTGTCGTCGTGATCCTGCTCGTGTTTCCGGTGTTGCGCCGTGGCGACGGCGATCTCCTGCCGGTTCCCGCCGCGGAGGATTCGCCTCGTGACCTAAGATGGATCGTGCTCGGCGGCGGACTCGTGCCGATGCTCATCCTTGCCGGCGTCTTCGCGTTCTCGCTCGCCGTGATGCGTGAGCAGCACCAGCCCGCGACGGCCTACCAAGTCGACGTGATCGGGCATCAGTGGTGGTGGGAAGTCCGCTATCCGAAAGAAGGGGTGACGACGGCGAACGAGATTCACATTCCAGTGGGTCGCGCGGTGCGCATCCATCTGCTGAGCGCGGACGTGATCCACAGCTTCTGGGTGCCGCAACTCCAGGGCAAGACGGACGCGATCACCGGGCAGGTGAACGAGACGTGGCTGCAGGCGGATCATCCGGGCGTATATCGCGGCGAGTGCGCGGAGTTCTGCGGACTGCAGCACGCAAAGATGGCGTTCGTCGTGGTGGCGGACTCGCCGGGCGACTACGCCGCGTGGCTGGCCAACCAGCAGCGAACGGCTGTCGTGCCGACGGATTCATCCGCGCTGCTCGGCCAGAAGATCTTCCTGTCGCAGTCGTGCTCGTACTGCCACACCGTTCGCGGTACGACCGCCGGCGCGCGCGTGGGGCCGGACCTCACACACCTCGCGTCGCGCCGAACCATCGCCGCGGGCACGCTGGATCTCAATCGGGGCAACCTGGCCGCGTGGATCCTCAATCCGGACCGCCTGAAGCCCGGCACGAAGATGCCCCCCGTTCCGCTCGACGGTGCGACGCTCGGCGCGCTCGTCGCCTACCTGGAGACCCTCCGCTAGCGTGACCACTCGAGCCGAACGTCTCAACGCGATCTGGGAATCGCCGCCTTCCCTCTATTCGTGGTTCGCCACCGTCGATCACAAGGTGATCGGCATGCGCTACCTCGTCGTCGCGTTTGTCTTCCTCGCACTCGGCGGCGCCGACGCGGCGCTGATGCGTGCGCAGCTCGCGCGGCCGGAGAATCACTTCCTGTCGCCGGAGACGTACAACCAGCTGTTCACGATGCACGGCACGACGATGATCTTCTGGTACGCGTCGCCGATCCTGTCGGGCTTCGGCAATTTCCTCGTGCCGCTCATGATCGGGTCGCGCGACATGGCGTTCCCGCGGCTTAACGCATTCGGCTTCTGGGCGTTCGTGCTTTCGGGCGCGCTGCACTACATCGGCATCACGCAGGGGATCGCGCCGCACACGGGATGGTTCGCGTACACGCCGCTGTCGGAAGGCGCCTACAGCCCGGGATTGAACACCGAGTTCTACGCGTTGGCGCTGCTCTTCCTCACCATCTCGACGTCGGCTGGGGCGATCAACTTCATCGCGACGATCTTCACCATGCGGGCGCCAGGCATGTCGCTCAACCGCATGCCGCTGATGATGTGGAGCACGCTGACGACGTCGGCGTCGATGCTGATGTCGCTTCCCGCGCTCTCCGCCGCCCTCATCTTCCTCGAGCTCGACCGGCGGTACGGCTTCCACTTCTACGATGCCGCGCGCGGCGGAACGCCGATGCTGTGGCAGCACCTGTTCTGGTTGTTCGGCCATCCGTGGGTCTACATCCTCATCCTGCCGGCCACCGGCATGGTGTCGATGATGCTGCCGACCTTCTGCCGCCGCCGGATGGTGGGCTACGCGTTCGTCGCCATGGCGACCGTGAGCACGGGGCTCATCGGCTTCGGGGTGTGGGCGCACCACATGTTCGCCACCGGGTTGCCGCATGTGGCCGAGGGGTTCTTCAGCGCGGCGAGCATGGCGGTGTCGATTCCAAGTGCGGTACAGATCTTCGCCTGGATCGCGACGATGTGGGCATCGCGGCGCATCGTCCGTCCCACGCCGATGCTCTTCATCCTCGGCTTCTTCGTGCTCTTCGTCATCGGCGGCATCAGCGGCGTGATGGTGGCGTCGGTGCCGTTCGACTGGCAGGCGCACGACACCTATTTCGTGGTGGCGCACCTGCACTATGTGCTCATCGGCATGAACCTGTTTCCGGTGATCGCGGCGTTCTACTACTGGCTGCCGAAGATGACCGGCCGCATGCTCGACGAGCGGCTCGGCCGGTGGAACTTCTGGATCATGTTCGTCGGCATGAACATCACGTTCTTCCCCATGCACATCCTGGGAATGCGCGGCATGCCGCGTCGCGTGTACACCTACGCCGAAGGACTGGGCTGGGACAACCTGAACATGGTCGAGACGGTTGGTGCGTATGTCTTCGCGTTCGGCGTACTGCTGTTCGTCATCAACGTGGTGCGGAGCCGCTACGCAGGTGCGCCCGCGGGCGACAACCCGTGGAACGCGTCCACGCTCGAGTGGTCGATCAGCTCACCGCCGCCAGCGTACAACTTCGAGGTGATCCCGGTGGTCGCCTCGCGTGATCCGTTGTGGGACGCGCCGGTGGCTGACACTCCGGGCGACGCGCGCATCCTCGACGAGCGCAAGGAGACACTCGGCACGTCCACACTCGATGCGTTGCCGAACCGACGGCTGCCAATGCCCGAGGACTCCCTCGTGCCGCTGCTGCTGGCCCTCGCGGTCGGGCTGGTGTTCGTCGGGCTGCTGTACAAGTCGATGCTGTTTGGAGTGGGTGGCGCCGTGGCGACGCTGATCTGCATTGTGCTCTGGATCTGGCCCGGCTCCGAGTTTCCCGAGGCGAGCGCATGAGCACGAGTGTTTCGCCGGTTCCGATGATTCCTCCCGCGAGCGAGTTGCCGCGCACGGGCCTGGGTGCGCGTGCGCCGGGCTGGTGGGGGATGCTGTTGCTGGTCATCACCGAGGTCTCGCTCTTCGCGTACTTCCTCGTGGCGTGGTTCTACCTGCGCGGCGTGAGCGTCGCCGTCGCATCCGAAGGCGGACATGCGCCGGCGCTCGGCCTGCCAATACTGCTGACCGTGTTGCTCGTGAGCAGCAGCGTGGTGCTGCGGTGGGGTGAGGT
>JALYVY010000095.1 GCA_030852985.1 Gemmatimonadota bacterium
GGCTCTACCCGCGCCGCCTGCACCGCGGCCGCCACGTCCGCCGCGGCCCGCCGGTGTCGCGGATGGCTCGGCTGGACGCGCACAGAAGGTGTCCCACTGCGTCAGCGGGTGCTCGCACCCAGCCTGAGCGCCCCCACGTCCGCCACCACCGCGTCCGAACCCACCAGCGAGCGACGCGGGTGGATTGTTGGCGATGTTCATGATCCGCCGCACGGCGAGAAGCGCGGTCGTGTCGTAGCCGGCTTTCGACAGCGAATCCAGCACGGCCGGCGCCCGGTTCCTCAGGATGATGCTGTCACGTCGCGCAGACGGGGAGAGCGCCGCGCGCGCCGACGGCGCACCCTGGAACGCCCACTGCACACTGTGAATGCCGGGCGCCGCGGAACCCGTCGTCGTATACAGCTGTGTTCCGGCCGCATCACTCACCGTGATCTTCACCGGTGCAGTTACCGAGTCTTTCAACCGGTACGAGATCGTCGCGCCATACGGCGGCGCATTGATCACGAGCGGTGCCTGTCCCCACCCGTTGCCCGGCAGCCCCATCATCGGACCTTCGCCCCACTGATAGGCGACGCGAGGGACATACAACGTTGCCACATCGCCGATGTTCTTCGGCGTGATCTGCTCCAGCGGCGCAACGTCCGCAAACCACACACCGCGGCCGTGCGTCGCGATCATCACCTCATGGTCGCGCGGATGAATTTTCAGGTCGTACACGGGAACGCTCGGGAGACCCGACGCGAACTTGTTCCAGGTCTTGCCGCGATCGAGCGACGCATAGACACTCAGCGACGATCCGACGAAGAGCAGGTCGCGATTGTGCGGATCCTCGCGAATGACGTGCAGGTAATCGGCCGGGCTCGACTTCGGCAGGTTGTTCACGATCGAGTGAAACGACTTGCCTCCATCTTCCGTCGCGTAGAGGTAGGGCGTGAAGTCATTCCAGCGGTGGTTGTCGAACGCCACCCAGAACGACAGCGTATCGAAGTGCGACGGCTCCACGCGCGCGACGTACACGTCCTTGCTCGGCAGGCCAGGAAAGCGATCACTCAGGTTTTCCCAGGTGCCGCCGTCGTTGTGCGTCATCCAGACGTTGCCGTCATCCGTGCCGGCGAGCAGGAAGCCCGGCTTGATGTACGACTCCGCGAGTGTCACTACGGTGCCGTACGTCTCCGCGCCCGTGACATCAGGCGTGACCCCGCCAGTGTACTTCTCCGCCGTGTCCATCCGCGCGCGCATCTGCTTGGAAAGATCGGGCGAGATGGTGTACATCTCCTCGCCGCGTTTCACCGACTTGAACACCTTGTTGCCACCGAGGTAGAGCACCTGCGAGTTGTGCGGCGACAGGAAGAAGGGCGAGTTCCAGTTGAATCGCGTTTGCAGTTCGGTGGAATCCTTCCTCTGCGCGGCGCGCAGCGTGGCGATGCGCTTCTGCTGCTCCTTCGTCGGCGGCGTCATCGGATCGCCCCACACGACCGCCACCGAATCCTCGGTCTCTCGATACCGCTCCTGCCAGCCCGGCTTCGTGACGCGGAGGTTCTGCCCCGTCTTCAGGTTGCGCGCCTGGATGCCGGCGTTCTGCGACTCGCCCCACACCCAATCGCCTGCCGGATCCTGCGCGGTGTAGAATCCGTCGCCGCCCGAAATGGTGTACCAGTCGGAATTGTTCGTGGCGGTGCGCCTGCGGCTCGGTCCGCACCATGCGCCGTTGTCCTGCGCGCCGGTGCAGATGTTGTACGGCACCTGCATGTCGTAGCTGATCTCATAGAACTGGCCGAGCGGCAGGTTCATCGGGTAGAAGAAGTTGCCGCCCTTGTCGAACGTGATGGCAATGCCGCCGTCGTTCGCAAGCACCCAGCGCTCGGGATCATTCGGGTCGATCCAGATGCCGTGATCGTCCACATGCACACCCTGCGCAGCGTTCGCCGTCGTCTTGCCGCCGTCATTGGAGACCTGGAGCTCGGTGGACGAGTAGTAGACGCGGTTCGGGTTCTTCGGATCGACGCGGACCTGCGAGTAATAGAACGGGCGCGTGTCGACGATGCTCGTGCGCTCCCACGTCTTGCCGGCGTCGGCGGAGCGGTACAGGCCACTCGCTTCGGGGCGCTTGCCCATGACGATCGGGCCTTTCTGTGGCGCCATCGACGTCGCTTCCGTCAACGCATAGACGACGTCCGGGTTGCTCGGCGCGACCGCGATGCCGATGCGACCCTTCGTGCCTTCGGGGTAACCGTTGCCCTTGATTTCCGTCCAGGTCTTGCCGGCGTCGGTTGTCTTCCACAAGCCGCCGCCAGGGCCCCCGCTGTTCAGCGAGTACGGCGTGCGATAGCGCTCCCAGCTCGACGCGTACAGCACGTCCGGGTTGCGGGGATCGATGGCAACATCGACGAAGCCGGCACGGTCGCTGATGAACTTCGACATCGTCCACGTCTTGCCGCCGTCGACGGTCTTGTAGAGGCCGCGGTCGGGGGTGGACTTCCACGCGGCGCCGAGTGCCGCGACGTAGACCACGTTCTTGTCCCGCGGGTCGACGACGATGCGCCCGATGTGCTGGGTCTTCTCGAGACCCATGAACGTCCACGTGGTGCCGCCGTTCTCCGACTTGTAGACGCCGGCGCCGGGCTCGATGGTGTTGCGCGAATTCGGCTCGCCCGTGCCGGCCCAGATCGTATTCGTGTCCGACGGCGCGATGGCGAGCATGCCCATCGAGATGATGTTCTTGTCGTCGAAGATCGGGCGCCAGGTGATGCCGTTGTTGCCGCTCTTCCAGATGCCACCACCGGCGGCGGCGACGTAGAGCGTCTTGGACGGACCAGGGATGCCGACGACGTCGGAGAGACGGCCCATGAAGTTCGCCGGACCGACCGAGCGCCACTTCATTCCGGCCACGGTGACCGAGTCGAGGGTCTGTGCCGAAACGACCGAACTGCTCGCGGCGAGTATGAGCGCGCCGACCGCGAGGGTGATGCGGGAACCGGGAATGGACATCGATGTGGAGGAGGGAGATCACCAAGTGAGAGCGCCAGCGCTCGCCCATGCTACGCGCGGCAGCTGACTTTCGTTCTGGAGAGCCATGGGGATATACTCGCCGCGATGCGGCAGGAATCCCCTGGGGCGCCAGGCACAGCCGTGGTTACGGCAGCTCGCGCACCCAGATGTTGCGGAAGCTGATCGGCTCACTCTTGTCACCATGCGCCTGCAGCTTGATCGGGGCGCGGTCATACGCAGGCGCATACACGGGTGCGCCAATGTAGCGCGTCTCGCCCTTGAGCACGAAGTGGTTCTGCACGAGCACGCCGTTATGAAGCACGGTGACGGAGGCCGGAGTGACCACTGCCCCCCCCACGTCGAACGTGGGTGCATTCCAGACGACGTCGTACGTCTGCCATTCCCCGGGCTTGCGACTGGCGTTCGCGAGCGGAATGCCCTGCTTGTAGATGCTGCCAACCTGCCCGTTCACGTACGTCTTGTTCTGGTACGAGTCCATGATCTGCAGCTCGTATCCCGCATCACCGGGTCCTGTGGATGCCAGGAACACGCCGCTGTTACCACGCCCCTGATCGGTGCCGGTGATGTTCGACGGAATGCGCCACTCGAGGTGCAGTTGATAGTTCTTGAAGCGGCGCCTCGTCTCGATGTTCCCGGCGGACTTGTTGACGGTCATGATGCCGTCGGCGAGGGTCCAACCCGCGGGCGCCTTGTCCTTCGTGTTCACCCACTCGTTCAGGTTGGTGCCGTCGAGCAGACGAATCGCATCCGAGGGAGCATCGTTGGCCGAGGCACCGGGGGTGACAATCGCGGGAACGGGCTCCCACACTTCAGTGTCGGCAGGCTTGGCCGTGCTCGCGGGCTGCTGTGCGGCCAACGGAAGGGCGAAAAACGTCGATGCCCCGAGGAGAACGAGGCGAAATTGTTGTGGCGTCATTGAGGACTCGGGAGATGGGTGAAGACGATGGCGGTTCCGCGGACCTCGCGCCTGTGACGCAGATGGGAATCGCGTAGTCGTTGTCGCCGAGACGTAAACGTCGCGCAAGCCCCGCCGCAAGGAAGCAGCTGCCCGCACGGCTAGGCCGGAAGCGGCTGTCCTGGCGCCCAGTCCGCGACTCCTACCCTGCCCAGCCACCCGAGCACGTGCGCCTTCTCGACGTGGATGGGACAGACGAGCAGGTCTCCGGCGCGCGCCCACTCGAATGCACGCCGCATGGCGACGATTTCGTCCAACGTGGTTTCCACGTGTGCCGTCGGCATCCCGAGCCGATCCAGCTCGTCGAGCAAGAGGCGCGGCACGTCACCCTCCGATCGGCCGCGCAGGAGCTTGAGTTCTTCCTTGATGATCACGTAGTCGAAGGGAAGCAACCGCATGGCGACCCGCGCGAGATCGCGAATCTCCTCGTCGTTCCGATTGCCCGCCTGACCCAGGAGCAGCAGCCGCCGAGTGGCGGGAATGGAGCGCGCGGTTTCGCAGAGCGCCGCGAGGCCGTCCGGATTGTGGGCATAGTCCACGAGCACGACGACGCCACCAAACTCGTAGCGCTGCAGTCTTCCCGGATTGTCGCGGCTGGATGCACCGAAGCTCGCGAGCGCCTTCCGCATTCCGTCGACAGACGCACCGATTCCCGTTGCCAGCAACGCGGCGCCGAGGATGTTCTGCACATTGTGCGGCGCCGCGCCGCGCATGGTGAGCGGCATGTCGTCGACGTGCCCGAGGTCGTGCCACGCGCCTTCGCGACGCAGCATCACCCGGCCTTCGCGCACCAGGGCAGCATGCCCCCCACCGTCGACATGCGCGTCCAGCGCGTCGTGCGTCGGCGCAGCGGAAAACAACGCGACGCGCGCCCGGCTGCGGGTCGCCACCTCGGTGAGGTGCGGGTCGTCGGCATTGAGCACCAACCACCCCTCGGGCGAAAGCACCCGCTCCACGATCCGCTTTGCCGCAGTGAGGTCGTCGAGCGACTCGATGCCGTACTCACCGAAATGATCCTCGACAATGTTCGTGATGATGGCGGCGTGCGCTCGGCTCACCGCCAGGCCGCGGCGCAACATGCCACCACGGGCGCATTCGAGGATCGCTCCGTCCACCTCGGGTGCGCGCACGACGCGCCGCGCGCCCATCGGGCCCGAGTAGTCGCCCTCCTCCACCTGTGCATCCCCAATCCACACGCCGTCGCTGCAGCACCAGCCGGGGGCGCCTCCGGAGGCCCGCCACATGGCGGCGACAAGGCGCGTCGTCGTCGTCTTCCCGTTCGAGCCGGTGACGAGTGCGATCGGCACATCGCTGATCTCCTCCCACGGCACATCGTGTTCGGCAGGAATCCCAGCGAGGGGCCAGCTCCGCGCGCGCGCGCCGCTGCCGAGTGTGAACACCTCGTCATCGAAGGTGGCGAGTATGTCGCGCGCCACGGCCGCCGCGTACACCTCCGCGAGGTTCGAGTGGTCATGTCGCTCTGTTGTCGCGAGCGTGGCGAGTCGCACCACAACGGGATCGCTCGCGTCGATCACGTCCCCTCCACCAGGCAGCGACTGCTCCGCGAGCGCCCATGCTTGCTCCGTCAATTCTGTCGCGCTCATGAGCACGTCGACCGGCGCCGAAAGGAAGAGCGATGCACCGCCGCGTTGCGGGCGCACGTGCAGCTCGGGCACGGGCCACCCCAGTGCATGCGCGAGGCGCCGCGCCTGTTGCTGCCATCGGTCGAACAGGGCGGCGGCCTGGTGTTGCTCCACCGCAACTTCCAGCGCCGCACCCGTGCTGCTGCTGTAGAGATTCGGTCCCATCAACCGTCGCGAGTCGACGACGGCAGGCGCGTGATGCATCGGCGACTGCGTCACGCGCTAGTCATTCGCCTCGCGCGCGGGGATGACCCCACGAGTGTCGCGCAGCAGTACCAGCTCATCCACCTGCGACGACCACGCGATCGGCTTCGGCGTATGTGCTGGCGGGGTTTGGGCGGGACGCGAGTCGTCCGCTGGGCCGACCTCGTCGACACCGGCCCGCGACACCGCACGGGCCCGACGCGGCTCCGGGATGATCGACTGCTGCTCTTCGGCATTGAAGTTGACGATCTGCTTCCAGCCACGCGCGAGGGCGTCGGCGAAGATGAGCACCAGGTCGTTCGCGCGAGCCATTGTCAACGCGGCCTCGATCGCCTGCTGCTCGTCGACGATGATGCTGATACTCTCGAGCGGAATGCCGTTGTCGCGCAGCGAGGCCGCGAGCATCTGCGGCACCTCGTCGATGCCACGTCCGCGCGCCCCATCGTCGCGCCGACAGATGTAGTGATCGAAGTGCGCCGCCGCAGCCACTGCCCCAATGGCGTAGATGTCCTCGTCGCGGCGATCGCCCGGGGCGGCGAGTACGCAGATGCGCCGTCCCTTCACCCCCAGGCGATTCACGAGCTGCCCCAGCGCGCTGATGGCATGCGCGTTGTGCCCGTAGTCGTACAGCACCTTGAACGGATGCTGGTCGTACACGTTCAGGCGCCCTGGTGCCTGGAAGAACGTCGTGTCGAAGGTGCGAAGACCGTGGCGGATGTCCTCGAGCTTCACGCCCATGGAAAACGCCATCGCGGCGGCGAACATCGCGTTCTGCACATTGAATGTCGCGCGGCCCTCGAGGGTGGCCGGAATGAGGTGCGTCCACAGCAAGGGAATGTGCGCCCCATGATCGTAGATGGTGATCATGTGTCCATTCACGCCCGCCTCGATCGCACACGCGCGCCCTCCCGCACGGATATGCTCTCGTACGAGGTCGTGCGCGGGATCCATCGTCACGTAGCACACGTGCTTCGCATTCGTGTACGCGGCCATCCGCAGCGTGAGCGGGTCGTCCGCGTTGAGGACGGCGGTGTTCGTCGCGACCTCCACGATCGTGCGCTTGACCTCGGCCAGCTGCTCCAGCGTATCGATGCCCTTCTGGCCGAGATGATCGGGCTGGATGTTGAGCACCGCACCGACATCGACATGCCGCATGGCCATGCCCGCGCGCAGCAGCCCACCGCGCGCAGTCTCGAGCACGGCCACCTCGACCGCGGGATCGCTGAGCACGATGCGCGCCGATGTCGGCCCGGTCATGTCACCCTCGACCGTGCGCTGCCCGTCGATGTACACTCCATCGGTGGTCGTGAGCCCCACGCGCTTGCCGGCGAGCTTGTGGATATGCGCGAGCAATCGCGCCGTCGTCGTCTTGCCATTCGTACCCGTGATCGCGGCGATCGGGATGGTGCTCGGCGCGTTCTTCGGGAAGAGCATGTCGATCACCTTCGCCGCCGCGTCGCGCGGACGCCCTTCGCTCGGAGCCGAATGCATACGGAATCCCGGCGCAGCGTTCACCTCGCACACGGCGCCGCCCACATCCTTGTACGACTGCGTGATGTCGGGCGACAGGAAGTCCACACCGCCGATGTCGAGACCGATCGCCTGAATCGCGCGCACCGCCATCTCGGCGTTGTCGGGATGCACGACGTCCGTCATGTCGGTGGCTGTACCGCCGGTGGAAATATTCGCGGTGAGACGGAGATACACGTCTTCTCCCACGGCGGGGATCGTCGTCGCGGTGTACCCCGACTTCGCCAGCACAGCCCTGGCCTGCGCATCGAGCTCGATCTGCGTGAGCACCTTCGCGTGTCCGATGCCGCGGCGCGGATCCGCATTGACGATCGCCACCAGTTCTTCAATGGTGTGCGTGCCGTCGCCGACGACCTTGCCCGGCTCGCGCCTGGACACGGCAATCAGCTCGCCGTTCACCACGAGCATGCGATGGTCGTGTCCCGCGATGAAGCTCTCGATGATCACGCTCGCCGAGTGCTCCTGCGCGCGCAGGAATCCCGCGATCACTTCTCCTGCCGTTGCGAGCCCGACGGACACGCCTCGACCGTGATTGCCATTGTACGGCTTCGTCACCACCGGGAAGCCAATCCGGATTGCTGCGGCGACGGCATCGTCCACGTCCTTCACGAGTCGCTGCTTCGGCACCGGAAGTCCGAGCCGGGCGAGGATGCGGTTCGTCTCTTCCTTGTCGCTCGCCAACTCCACGGCAACGTGCGACGTGCGGCCGGTGATGGTGGCCTGGATGCGCTGCTGGTGACATCCATACCCGAGCTGGATGAGGCTCTGCTCGTTCAACCGGAGCCAGGGGATGTCGCGCGCCTCGGCGGCACGTACGATGCTCGCGGTGCTCGGACCGAGGGCGCGCCGCTGTGCGTAGCGGATGAACTCCTCGATCCGCGCGGTGATGTCGAAAGTGTCGTCGGCATGACCCGCCGGACGCAGCGCGCGCGGTAACAGCGAATGCAGGAGCGCCAGGGCGAGATCGCCCGCCGCGATGCCGACGTCGTCCTGCTCGTACTCGAACACGACGTCGTACAGGCCCGTGCGCCCCGCTTGCCGTGTCTTGCCGAACGTGACCTTCACGCCGGCCACATTCTGGAGCTCGATGGCGACATGTTCCAGCACGTGGCCAAGCCAGGTGCCTTCGTCCTCGGTCATGCGCCTGACGAAACCGCCGGGCTCCCCGTACGAGCATCCGTGCTCGTTGAGGCCCGGCAGCGCCGCAAGCAGCGCGGCAATGAACGCGTCGCCGAGCCGCTTCGTTGGCCACTCCTCGAGCACGCCGAGATCGAGTGCGAGCCGGATCACCGGGAAATGCGCGTAGTGGCTCGGCCCCACGTAGACGGACCGTTCGAGTATCTCCATGAGTGTCAGTGACCCGTGACGAACGTGGACGCGCCGTGGGCGACTCGTGCATTGAGGTCGAACGTGGCGCCGGCGGGCAGCACGTGCACCTTGACGCCGACGAAGGTGAGTGCCTCGCCGGGCCGGGCCTCGGCAATGGATGAACTGCGCACATCGGACGGGTCGACCACCGTGACGGAGCCGGTGCCCTGCACTTCGACGATGTCGCCGGGACTGATGAAGGCGGCGGTATTCTCGTCGACGCCAAGTCCGATGGCAAAGGGATTGTACGCGAGGGCGGTGAGGAGCCGGCCCAGGCGTTCACGCTGCGAGAAATGCTGGTCGACGATCAGGCGATTGGTGAGGCCGAGTCCCGCGCACATGGTGACCATGCCGGCGCGCGGCGTGACGCCGTCCTCGCCGTACGCGATCATGTGTTCGCTGAGGAAGGCTGCGCCCGCGCTCGTGCCGGCGATGTGCACGCCCGCGGCGTTGCGCGCACGCAGCATGCGCGCCGCCGGCGTGCCGCCAAGGATCGACGCCAACTTGAGCTGGTTGCCGCCGGTGATGAAGATGCCGGTGGCGCTGTCGAGCCACTCGAGCCAATCGCGGTCGTCGCAATCGATGCGCTGCTCGAAGTGCAGTGCCTTGGCGCGTCGCGCCCCGATGCGTGCGAATACCCGCTCATAGAAGACGCCAACATCCGGTTCGCTCGAGGCGGTCGGGATGACAGCGATGCGCGCGTCGGCGCCGCCGCTCAGCGCCACGAATCGCGCGAGGATCTCGTCGTCGAGCAGCTTGCCGCCGATCGGAACGATCCATCCACGGGGCGAGTCGGGGTGCGGGCGCGAAGGCATACGCCGCGAAAGCTAGCGATAGTCGACATGGGGGCCAGAGCAGCGAGTGGCAATGCGCGACGGACATTGTCAGTGTACGAGACAATCTCCGGTGTCGCCTCGAACGCCTTCTGTTTTGCCCCGGTAGGGACGCCGCCGATATCGCCCCGAGTGCGGACGAACTCAATTGCGCATTGCATATTCGCTACGGATGTGTATTTCTGGTGTTGGACATCCTCGCCAATTTCGCTCCCTCCCTCCGCTGGCGCGGATGCAAACGCTCGAACGTCCCCCCTCCCCGAGGTACACAAGTGCGTTGTCGCAGAATGCTGTTGCTCGCTGTCGCGGTCGCGATACCGTCCATGCTCACCGCCCAGACGCGTGAGATTACCGGGCGGGTCACCGCCGCCGGAAGCGGCGCTCCGATCACGGAGGCCAATGTCGGTGTCCTTGGTTCGCAGATTGGCGTACGCACGAATGCCACGGGCGACTATCGCCTGAAGATCCCCGCTGGCGGGGCAACGGTGCTCGTTCGCGCGATCGGCTACAAGCGTGAGACGGTCGCCATCGGCGTAACACAGAACACGGCGAACTTCTCGCTCGACAAGGACGTCCTGCAGCTCGAGGGCGTGACCGTTACCGGACAAGCCACCACGGTTGATCGCCGCAACGCGTCGACCGCCATCGCCTCCGTCACCGCCGAGGAGCTGATGCAGGCGCCGGCGAAGTCGGTCGAGGGCAATCTCGCCGGCAAGGTCGTCGGGGCGACGGTGTTCGAGAGCAGCGGCGTACCGGGTGGTGGTATGCAGATCCAGATTCGCGGCGCCACGTCGATTCTCGGACAGGGTGATCCGCTGTACGTCGTGGACGGGGTCATCATCTCGAATGCGTCGGTCCCCGGCGGCCTTGCCTCCATCTCGCGGTCGACCGGGTCCACGTCGGGAGCACAGGACCAGGTTGTCAACCGTCTCGCCGACATGAACCCGAACGACATCGAGAACATCGAGGTGCTCAAGTCGGCGGCAGCGACGGCCATCTACGGTTCACGCGCCACCAATGGCGTGGTCGTCATCACGACGAAGAAGGGCAAGGCCGGGGCAACCCGCTTCAACGTGACGCAGCGCGTCGGCACGCAGCAGGCAACACGCCTGCTCGGCTCACGCCAATTCACGAGCTATGCCCAGGTGCAGCCATACCTCGGATCCTCCGCGCAGGCGGACTCCGTGGCGAAGGCAAATTGCACTCCCACCTGTCCCCTGTATGACTGGCAGAGTGGGCTTTACGGGAACACGTCGCCGTCGTTCGAGACCGTGCTTTCGAGCTCCGGCGGCACCGGCAACACGCGCTTCTACGGGTCCCTCAACGACAAGCAGTCCAAGGGCGTGGAGATCCAGACCGGTGCGCGCCGCACGTCGGGCCGCCTCAACCTCGACCAGACGATCGGCGAGAAGCTCACGGTGAGCGGCGGGGTGGACGTCACGCACAACTTCATCCAGGACGGGCTGGGCAACAACGACAACTCCGGCACGAGCCCGATCTACACCTTCGGCTACGCGCCGGCGATCTACGACATTCAGCAGATTGATCCGGTAACGGGGCGCCCGGTGCTCATGTTCATGAATGGCGGCGGAAGCGGTACCTCCAACCCGTTCGAGGTGCTTCGGGCGATCACCAACAATGAGGACACGTGGCGCCAGACGGCCAACGTGCGCGCCGACTATGCGCTGTACACCGGCACGAAGAACAACGTCCAGGTGTCGTACATCGGCGGCGTCGACCGCTATCAGCTCGAGGGCACGCAGTACTCGCCCAACTACCTCCAGTTCGAGCCGGCCGACGGTTTCCTCGGCACATCGCAGATCCTCACCGCCGACAGCCGCTTCATCAACCAGAACATCAATGGTGTCTGGACATTCACGCCGGGGTGGCGTTTCCTCGGGTCCGCGCAGACGTCCGTCGGTGGCGCGGTCGAGAGCCAGCTGACGAACAGCTACAACATCCGCATGCGCGGCCTCACGCCAACCGTCCTCACGGCGATCAACGGGACGAACATCGCGACGGGCAACCGGCAGGAGCAGTTCCTCGACCAGTCGCGCTACATCAACGAACAGCTCATCGCCTTCGATGACCGGCTCGCCGTCTCCTTCGGCGCTCGCTCGGATCGCGGCTCGGTGAACGGTGATCGCGAGAAGTTCTACACGTACCCGAAGATCTCGGCGTCCTACCGCTTCGTGGAGCCGCTGCACGGGCTGCTACCGCTCGTCGATGAAGTCAAGGTGCGCGCCTCGTCTGGCCAATCCGGCAATCGCCCCACCTACGGCGTCCGCGACGTGACCATCTCGAACGGTGGCGTGATCGGCGGGATCGGTTCGCTCGTGGCCTCGACGGTCCTGGGCAATCCGGCCATCAAGCCGGAAGTCATGAACGAGCAGGAATACGGTCTGGACGCTGCGCTCTTTCACGGCCGTGTCTCCTTCGAGGGCAGTCACTACGAGCGCGTCATCAAGGACTTGCTCGTGACGTTCCCGCTGCCGGCGAGCTCCGGCCTGGCGAGCCAGACGATCAATGGCGGCACGATGTCCACCCGCGGCTTCGAGGCGGGCCTGAACATCGTCCCGGTCAGCACGAAGAACGTCGAATGGACATTGCGCACGACCTACCAGCGCAACGTGCAGACCATCGACGAGCTGCTCGTGCCGGCGTTCGCCGTCACCGGATCGTACGGGTCGTCCTACGGTCGCAACCGCATTGCGCTCGGCACGCGTCCCACGTACATCTGGGGGAATTCGCAGTTCAGCTGCGTCAACACCACGGATGCCGCCGGCGTCGTGACCGCGAAGGTCGGTTCGGATGGCGCCGCGTGTCATCGCATCAACCCGGGTGACGCCGCCGTCGCGGGCAGCGTGGTCCGCGATTCCATCATCGCCGACGCGAATCCCATCGGTCAGACGTCGTTCCTGAACTCCGTGCGCTACAAGCGCATGTCGTTCACCGCGCTTCTCGACTGGCGCCAGGGCGGCTTCACCTCGGACATGACGAACAACCTGTTCGACGAGGGCGGCAACTCGCGTGACTTTGACCAGGCCTCGCCCGTGGCAACGCAGACGCTCGGCCAGTACCGCTACGGCAACTTCAGTGCGGGCAACATCGCCCCGTATATCCAGAACGGCACCTTCCTGAAGCTGCGCGAAGTCAATCTCTCCTTCGATGCCCCGAACGCGTGGGCCAGCATGGCCAGGGCGCGTGAAATGCGCGTGTCGCTGCAGGCGCGAAACCTCTGGGTAAAAACGAACTACTGGAGCTTCGACCCGGAGTTCAACAACTTCGGCAATTCAAACTTCAATCGGTTCATCGACCTTGCTCCGTACCCCAGCAATCGGCAGTTCTTCATCAGCATCGACCTGGGGTACTAAGTCATGACTCACATTTCATCCTCCCCATCGGTGCGCCAGGCTGTCGCGATCGCCGCAGTTCTCTTCCTGTCCGGGTGTCAGGCCTCGGACCTGAACATTGCCAACCCCAACAGCGCCACGGTGGAGGGCGCCTCGTCCGATCCCACGGCGTTCCAGCTACTCGCGACGGGACTGCTCGTCGACCTGCGGTCCACGCGAGCCGGCTGGATCACCTACACGGGCAGGCTCGGACGCGAGGCGTACGTTTTCCCGCCGCAGGAGGGCCGCAACACGACCCACTATCTCATCGGCATCGTCGTGAACGGCGTGCAGAAGCTGGATCCGGCGGGCTTCGCGCCGGCGCCGTGGGCCGGCCAGTACAACGGCTTGCGTGACGTCTTCAACTTCAAGAAGACTGTCGCGGCGGGGACGCTGAACGCGGCACAGAAATCTGCGTCGCTCGGATTCGCGCAGACGATCGAAGCCATGATGCTGTTCGAGATCGAGCAAGGGCACGACTCGCTGGGTGCCGTGGTGGAGATCCGCGAGGATGCCTCGTCGCTGGCCCCATTCGTCACGCGCGATTCCGTGTTCAAGTACATGCTGAACACGCTCGATGCGGCGAGCACGAACCTCGCGGCGGGCGGCTCGGCGTTCCCGTTCGCGCTGCATTCGGGGTTCACCGGCTTCAATACGCCGGCGACCTTCGCCAAGTTCAACCGCGCACTGAAGGCAAAGGTGGCGGCGCACTATGCCACCGTCGGCGGTGGCGCCACGGCATGGACGGCATCGATCGCAGCGCTCAACGCGTCGTTCATGGACCTCACCGCGGCCAGCCGTGCCACGTTCGACGCAGGCGTGTACAACACCTATGGGGCGTCGCCTGATACGCCGAACCCCCTAACGCAGGCGACGAACACCGACCTGTATGGGCATATGTCCCTGCTGGCGGATGTGCAGCTGAAGGCAGACAACACGCCGGACGATCGCTACACGGCGAAGGTCCGTTCGGGGCTCCCGTCACGGCAGGGACCCATCACGACGGACGGACCCACCAGCGCCGCTTCGACGATCGGATTCAGCATCTGGCCCGCGGTCAACTCCACGATTCCGGTCATCCGCAACGAGGAGCTCATCCTGATCCATGCCGAGGCCATGCTCGCGACGGGCAATAAGGCGGCGGCCATCGCGGACATCAATCAGGTGCGGCAAAACTCCGGCGGACTGCCGGCGTCCACGCTCACCATCGCCTCCAGCGATGATGCGGTGTTGACGGGCATTCTCTACGAGAAGCGTTACTCCACGCTGATGGAAGGCAATCGTTGGGTGGACATGCGCCGCTACAACAAGCTCAACCTCCTGCCCATCGACATCACCTCGGGTCCGAACAAGAACTTCGTTGCGAAGGTCGGCCCCATTCCCCAATCCGAGTGCCTCGTTCGCGCCAACAGCACGGGCGACCTGTTGGGACCGGGTGGCCTGAACGACTGCGCGCCGTAAAGACGTTCGAACGGTTCGGCAGCACGCAGGTATAACGAAGCCGGAGACCAGTACACCGGTCTCCGGCTTCGTCGTTGTCGGCCCCCTCCGAATGCCGGCGGCCCAACCCTTATCTTTCATCATGCGTTCCTTTCAACCAGAAGTGCGGCGTGTCGCGCTCCTTGCTGTTCTCGCCGCGGCGAGCGCGGGGGCCCAGGTCATCCAGAGGCCCCTGCTCCGTCGGCCGGCGCCGACCGACACCAGCACCGCGCGCGAGTTTGGCGTGATCGATGGGAGCGTGACGGATACGTCGCTCACGCCGCTGCGCGGCGCGTTTGTCTCCATCCTCAACTCGAAGATCCGCGTTGGCACGGGGCCGAACGGCCGTTTCCGCATCACGAAGATGCCGGCCGGCCAGTTCCTCCTCGTCGTGAAGCGTGCCGGCTATCGGCCCACGTCGGCGATGGTGGAGGTGACCGCGTCCGACACCTTGCGGC
Source organism: Gemmatimonadota bacterium (assembly GCA_030852985.1). Taxonomy (GTDB): domain Bacteria; phylum Gemmatimonadota; class Gemmatimonadetes; order Gemmatimonadales; family Gemmatimonadaceae; genus AG11. The sequence goes on from JALYVY010000095.1 coordinate 14,872, forward strand.
TCGCCTATACCCTCGAGTCGGTGACCCCCACGCTCGATGCCATGGTGGTCAGTGAGAAGGCGGTCTCCCAGCGCCTTGCGGAATTCGAGCAGCGCCGAAGGCTCGGCTTCGGCGAGTTCATGACGGCCGACGAGATTGACCGACGGAACAGTGTGTACGCCACGGAGCTGTTCCGCCGCTTCACGTCGGTGTACGTCGGCCCGAGCCACACGAGCGCCATGACCGAGTACTTCGCGCTGAGCCGCCGCGAGGGAGGCAATCCAACGGTCGGCGCATGCCCCATGACGGTGTATGTCGACCAGGTGCCGATGCCCACGCCGTTCAACCTCGACCTGCTTCCCACGCCGAAGGACCTGGCGGGCATCGAGGTCTACTCGGGACCGTCAACGACACCGCCGCAGTTCAGCGGAGTGAATCGGGGATGCGGCGTGATCCTGGTCTGGACCAAAGACGGAACCTGACGACTTAGCGCAGTCCGACACGTCGGCGCAGGAGCCATTCCGCGCAGAAGATCAGCACGATCAGCGCGTAGACCCACCGATTGTCGCGCAGCGCCGGCGCCTCGCCTACGGCTGGCTCGCCACCCACTTCGCCGGACGTAACGGTAGGGCGCCGCGGGACCAACTCGCTCGACTGATTGACGGCCAGCAGCGACGTGCCTCCCTCCGTCGTCACCTCGTAGATGCCAACGGGCAGCGGCGACGTCTCCGCCTCGTTGGCTCCCGCCGCGAAGCGCACCGTGATCGTGCGGCGCTGCGCCGTTGCATCCTTCCGCACCAGCACGACCGTGGCGGTGCTGTCCGTCGGAGCGCCCCGGCGCCAGCGCACCATCATGCCGGTTCGCACGGGAGCGTCATCCGGTACAACGGCGCGCCGGTCGGAACGCCCGGCCGCCAACCAGTCATAGAGCGCACCGAACAATGCCGAGTAGGCGTCGGCGCGGACGCCTCCGCGAAAGCGCCACCGCCAGAACCCCGACGCACCAATGACGGCAATGCGGCGCGGCGTCTCCCAACCGACGATGGCCGGACGACGATCCTCCTGCGCACCGCCTCGTCGCGTGAGCAATGCCTGCCACTCGCCCTGCGGCAGCAGCGGCGACACCGAGAGCGGCGGGAGGCTGTCGAAGGGCATGGTGCCCAATGCCGGCGCAATTGGTGATGCCGGCGTCGCCGAGGCAAACCATTCACCCTCGTCGGTGAGCGGCGGCGCAAATAGCAGCAGCGCGCCGCGCGTCGCCGCGCGCGGAGGGCCGAACACCGACGTATCCCCGTGCAATACCGCCATGGGCGCATTGCGCACCGCTTCGCGTACGGTCTTTTCGTCCACGCTCGCCAGGCCCGCGTCCGTGCGCCACATACCCGGCGCCACGCGATAAAACGCGCGCGTCGGCAACGACGTGACTCCACGCAGGGCGCCCACGGCCTCGCGCGCGTCGAAATCCGGTGCGGTGGAGACGAAGACCGCTGCTGGCGCCCGCGTGACGTCGACGCCGAGCGTGAGGGTGTCGTTG
>JALYVY010000258.1 GCA_030852985.1 Gemmatimonadota bacterium
GCGTGGGGCTCCCGAATGTTCCCGCGCCAGCGGTTCCGGCGGCGGTGGATTGTGTGCGCGTCTGCTGTGTCGGTTGCTGCTGCGTCTGTTGTTGCTGCGCCGCCGCGCGCTGCGCGCCCGCACCCAGGGCGGCGGTGTTGATCGGCAGGTCGCGGATGAGCGCGAGCCGCGCGCGCGCGACCGCGAGGTCGCGAGCGGACTGCGCTTGATTGGCGACCGCCTGCTCGAGCAGCAGTCGCGATTGCGTCAGGTCCGTCTGCGTCGAGATGCCCTCACGGAACCTGAGCTGGTCGATGCTGTAGGCCTTCTGCGCCTGCTGCGCGGTGCCGCGGCTGGCCTCGAACGACGACTGCGCCGATGCGAGCTGGTTCAGTGCGACACGCGTGTCGAGCGCCGCGAGCTCGCGCGACTGCTGGAGGCGCGCTCGGGACTCATCGAGATTGGCCTGCGCGACCTCGACCTGCCCCCCGATGCGGCCACCGCTGAACAGCGAGTACGAGATCGATCCGCCCACGGTCCAGTTTTCACTGAACTGGTTGATCGACGGAAGGAAGTTGTTGGGAAAGAACAGCCGCTGATAATTGGAGGTGATCGACAGCGACGGCAGCAGGTCGGCGCGCGCCGACTTGAGCTGCCCCTCCTGTGCCCGGACGGTCTCCTCACTTTCACGCACCGGTGCGCGTCGATCGGTGGTCGTGTCGCTCGCCGCGCCGCCGGCGCCTGCACCAGAGGTGACGCTGGACGCGATGATCGTGGTGATCGCCGCCGGCTCGTCGATGGGCGTCGTGAGCTGCAGTGGTGCATCGAGCGGAATGTTCAGCAGCTGCTTCAGGCGCAGGTACGCGACGTCGCGATCGCCCTGGCGAGTGATGAGCACCGGACGCTGGTTGTCGCGCGAGACCGTGGCGCGCAGCAGGTCGAACTCACTCTGGTTTCCAACCCGACGTGCAACGGTCGTCTGGCGCAGTAATTCTTCCGTCTGCGCGAGCGACGTATCGGCGATGACGACAAGGCGATCGGCGAGCACCGCGTCGAAGTAGGCCTGCGTGACGTCGAGCGCCAGCTGCGCTCGCTGCGACCCGAGGTCGATCTCGGCGGAACGTCGCAGCGCTTCGGACGCCGCCGTCAACGCACCGACGCGCCCGCCCGAGTAGACGGTTTGTGCGACGGAGAGCCCGAGCGTGTACTGGTTGCGGGCGCCGAAGCCCACCTTGCTGAAGTCGATGCCTTGCACCGACGCACACGTCGTCGCCTGGTTCAGCGCCGCCTGACGCTCGGCCGCCGTGGCATTCGCGGGGATCTTTGGAGCGCACAGGGACTGCGGCTTCGGTGCGCTCGAGGTATCCGTCGTGGACCCGCCCGCGAGGGCCGAGAACTGCGACTTCAGCGTACGTGCGTAGGCGAGGTTCGTGTTGAGCTGCGGGTAGTACGCGCTGCGCGCCTGCTTCACCTGACCGGACGCGCGCGTGACGCCAGCCCGCGCGATCTGGAGCGCCTCGCTCTCGCGCATGGCGAGGCGAATGGCGTCGTCGAGCGTGAGGGCGGTGGATGTCGGGGTGCCCGCCGCCTGCTGGGCGCCGGCGATGCAGGGTGAGGCGACCGCGAGCAACAGGGTAAGCGCGAAAGCGCGGCGCCTGCCGGTGCGGGTACGAGCGGCATTCATTGCGGTGGGGGGTGCTGGGATGGGATGTGTCATGCGAGCCGTGCTCGCGACTTGGTCTTTACGGACGGCGCGGCATTTCTCTTCACACCGATCATCCTGAGGAAGCACTGCGTGTACCGCTCGGCCGCCTCCTCGAGCGGCGGATAGACTTCGGGTACGAAGCTTCGGGCCATGGCGTCGCTGAAGATCGTGCCGATGAGAATCACCGCTGCTGCTTCGATATCTGAATCGGCACTGGCCAGGCCGCGTTCCTGAAGGCGCTTGAGGTACCCGGTCACGGTATCGTGCACGACGGTCCGGCCCCGGCAGGCAAATTCCGCCGCTTCGGGACGCTCCTCGAACTCGCCCATCGAGTGCACCATGAGTGGACGCATCTCGCGAACGCGATCGAGGCTGACCTGCACGAATTCCGTGAGTTCGGCGACGGGGTCCATGGGCTCGTCGGGGAGCGTTGGCGGAGTTCCGCTATGGGCGGTGAGGACCGCTTCGAGCAGGACACTCTTCGAGCCAAAGGTGCGGAAGAGCGTGACCTCATTGACGCCGGCCTCGATGGCGATGCGGCGAGTGGTTGCGCCGCGGAATCCGTGTTTCGCGTACACACGGCCGGCGGCTTCCAGAATGCGTTCGCGGCTGATCATGAGAGGCGAAGCTAGCGTAAACGGATGCGTATGCAAGTACCTACTTGCTTGCAGTTTTCCCGAATGAAGACCGAAGATGCCATTATCCACGATCTGGCGCCCTGCGCAAGAGCGAGCCGCGGTTTCGGTATGACGGCCTATCTTGCACCGTACGGCTCCATCAAAACGCCAACGTCGCTGCGTGCGACACGCGACTCCCCGCCCTCGGCAGATTCCGCGCATGCATCCAATCCTGCCTCCTCCGGTGAGACGGAGCCGCTATCCCGGGGAGTCGATGCTCGGCATCACCCGGCGGCCCCTGGAGTTCTTCCCGGCGCTTCAGCAGGCATACGGCGACATCGCCATGGTTTACATCGGACGCCAGCCGATCGTGCTCCTCAGCCACCCCGATCAGATCCGCGACGTCCTCGTCACGAACGCACGCAACTTCCACAAGGGACGCGGCCTCGAGCGCGCCAAGATGCTCCTCGGCGATGGCCTGCTCACCAGCGAGGACGACTTCCACCTTCGCCAGCGCCGGCTCGCCCAACCCGCCTTTCACCGCGCGCGCATCACCGCATACGGTGACGTCATGGCGACGTATGCCGAACGTCGCGCTGACCAGTGGCGCGACGGTCAGGTGCTCGAGCTCAATCGCGAGATGGCCGCCTACACGCTCGCTGTGGTCGGCAAGACCCTCTTCGACGCGGACATCGAAGGCGAAGCGCACGAGATCGGCGAGGCGCTCGCCGCCGCCATCGCGGCCTTCAACTACACCGTCCTCCCCATGGCGATGCTGCTGATGCGCCTGCCCATTCCCATGGCGCGGCGCTACCGGCGCGGACGCCAGCGGCTGGATGCCACCATCTACCGCATGATCGCCGAGCGGCGCGCGTCGGGCAAGGACAAGGGTGACCTCCTCTCGATGCTGCTCCTCGCGCACGACACCGAGGGCGACGGCGGCGGCATGAGCGATCTTCAGTTGCGCGACGAAGCGATGACGCTGCTCCTCGCCGGTCACGAGACGACGGCCAACCTGTTGATGTGGGCCTTCTATCTCCTGTCACTGAATCCCGAGGCCGAAGCAAGGCTTCACGACGAGGTCGATGCGGTTGGCGACGGCCCACTCGGCGCTGCTGACGTCGCGCGACTGCCGTACACGCGTGCCGTAATCGCGGAAACGATGCGATTGTATCCGCCAGCGTGGGTCGTGGGCCGACGGGCGTTGGCGGAGTGTCGAACCGGTGACTACACGATTCCGGCGCGGGCGATCGTCCTCATGAGCCAGTGGATCGTGCACCGCGATCCGCGCTGGTGGCCGGATGCGGATCGCTTTCAGCCAGAGCGGTGGCTGCCTGGCGGTTCGGCATCGGATCCAGGCCGGCCGAAGTTCTCGTACTTCCCCTTCGGTGCTGGGACGCGCGTGTGCATCGGCGAGCAATTCGCCTGGATGGAAGGCATCCTCGGTCTGGCGACGTTCGCGCGCCGATTCAGCATGGAATTGGTTCCTGGTCACCCGGTGGTGCCGCGGCCCATCATTACGCTGCGGGCGCAGCATGGGGTGCGGATGATTGCGCATGCACGCCCTTAGCTGAAAAAAAGCCTTGGGCCCTGGGCACAACAGCGGGGCTCGGGCTCTTCAAGCCGGGCCTCGGCTCGGGCTCTCGGCTCGGGCTCTGGGCTCGCGCTCCGCTCATGGCCCAGGCTAAAAGCGAATCAATCGCGCGCCTTCATGAAGGGTGACGAATCGAACTGTGCTCGGAGATCGCCAGGGTCGTCGTAGATCGCCAGGGCGTTGTCGAGATCCGCATCGGTCCAACCACCGCCACAGCGCAGCGCGACGCACGGCACGCGCGCCCGATTCGCCGCCTCGACGTCGTACGGCGTGTCGCCGATCATGATGCAATGCGCCGCGGTTATCCCGGACTTCCGCAGCGCCGCCTGCAAGATGTCCGGATCCGGCTTCGATCGCTCCGCATCTCCTGAGGATGCTGTCATTTGAATCAGGTCGGCGACGCCAGCCTGCCTGAGAATTGCCTGCACCTCCTCGGCCGCCGCTGACGTTGCGACCACGAGCTCCAGACCCGCGTCGCCAAGCAGCACCAGCAGGTCGCGCGCACCCGGCGTGGGACGAAGGCTCGGCAGCTCATGGCGAAAGAGATCAGCGCGCGACTCCGCTATGCGGTCGGCTTCGCCGCTCCCGGCATCGAGCCCGACGAGGATGGGAAGCATCTTGTCGCCGCCCATGCCGATCAGCGGGCGTACCTTCTCCAAGGGGACGACGTAGCCATGCGCGGCCAGCGCGCCCACCCACGCGCGGGCGTGCGCGTCGTTGCTGTCGATGAGCGTGCCGTCGATGTCGAGCAGGACGGCCGAGAGGCCCGCGCGGGGAGTGTGGAGGGGAATTGTCATGGGTGGGACAAGGTCAAGACCGGTGCCGCCGTGGCATGCAAGCCGAGTAACTTCTTGCCCCATGACCGGAACCGAATCTTCCCCTCCCCCGCGGCCACCGAAGCGGAGCACCGAGTGGTTCGTCGCGGCGCTGTGGGTGATCGCGGTAATCGCGGCCACCGTCCAGCAGGGCGTGCTGCACCAGAACAACAATTTCCTGATCTTCCGCGCGGCCTCGCTGCACCTGTTGCACGGCCAGGATCTTTACGCCGCGTATCCGGCACTGCACGTCGACTTCTACAAGTACAGCCCCACGTTTGCGCTGCTGTTCCTGCCATTCGCAGTGGTGCCGTTCGCCCTGTCGATGCTCGCATGGAACGCGCTGAACGCCGGCGCGCTCTGGCTGGCGCTCGGCATGGTGCTGCCGCGGCGCGCCGCGCTCATCGCGCGGAGCATTGTCTTTCTCGACATGCTCGGATCGCTGCAGAACGTGCAGAGCAACGCGCTCGTCGCTGCGCTCATCATCTTCACGTTCGCGGCGTATGAGCGCCGTCACACCGTTCTCGGCACGCTGGCGGCGGGCATCGGCACATCGATCAAGGTGTTTCCGCTGGCGGGGTTGAGCTTTGCGGTCTTTCATCCGCGGAAGGTGCGTGTCGCCGTGGCAACAGTGCTGGCGACGGCAGGCCTCCTGCTGCTCCCGCTACTCGTCACGCCGCTGCAAACGCTGCTCGCGCAGTATGTCTCCTGGCGCGCGATCGAGTCGCACGACGCGCTGGACCGTGGGTTCACGGTGATGCAGATGGTGCAGCTGCTCTTCCAGCAGGATTGGCCCAACTGGCCGCAGCAGCTTGCAGGTGTGCTGGTGCTCGTCGCGCCAGTGCTGGTGCGTCGGGATCTGTGGACTCAGTGGTCGTTTCGACGGCTGTATCTCTGCTCGGTGCTGCTGTTCTGCGTCATCTTCAACCATCAGTCCGAGAGTCCGACGTTCGTCATCGCGGTGGCGGGGGCAGCGATCTGGTTTGCTTCAATCGCGCGACCCGCGCGGAGCGAGTGGGCGCTATTCGTCTTCTTCGTCGTGTGTACCATCCTCGCGTCGTCCGATGCGATGCCGCGCGCGATTCAGCATGCCGTGTTCCATCGGTATCACTTCAAGACGGTGCCGTGCATAGTCCTGTGGGTACTCGTTCAGGTGCGCTTGTGGCGGGAGCGATCAAGGGCGTTGGTAGTCTGACAGACGTGGGTCGTGGGCATCGCGAATCCGGCGAATCTTATTGAATCCTCGCGAATGATTCCGCGAGAGAATCGATTGTCGAATTAGCCGACGCGCTGCAACAGCGTCTGCGGGCAGGAGTTGATCGTTGTCAACGCGGATCATCTCGGATGTTGGCGGACTTCCGCGGATTGCTCTGCTCCGCGGCGGCTTAGCGGTTTAGCGGACACGCTGCAACCGAGTTGAATTTTCGACGATGCTGGCTTCGTGACGCGACACGCGCGGCGCAGCGT
>JALYVY010000096.1 GCA_030852985.1 Gemmatimonadota bacterium
CTGTAGTCCAACACCGGGCCGCGAGTCATGTCCGCCACCCCACTTGGCGATCTCGATGTCGAGGGGGCCTTCACCGCGCCAGCCACGCCGATCCCGGTGCTCGCAACCTGGAAGCTCGTGGTGTCGGAGGAGCCGTTCACGGCGGTGTCGGTGACGACGAACAGGTACTCTCCTCCCGCCGCTCCCCCTTGCACCGACCGCGGGGTGCCAAGCGTGACCGATGCACTGCTACCGACCTGCAGTGAGGAATCGCCCCCGTTGGTCGAATCCCCGGCCCCGCAGGCGACCACCAGGCAGATGGCGAGGGCAGCGCAACACGCGATGGCGAATTGGCTGGAAGACCGTTCGGACGACATACGCTGCTCCAGGAGAGGAAGGGTGCGCTCGATCATCTATGTACCCCTCCTCTCCACAGAGCGTGCCACACACCTGCTCAGGGCGTCATTTGCGCCCTTCTCGCCGCGATCCTCGTGGCGGCCCCCGCGAGGGCCTCCGCGTCGCGCACCAGCGAGATGCGAAAGTACCCCGTCCCCCCCTCGCCAAAGGCGACGCCCGGCGTGACAACGATACCATCCTCGTTCATCAGCGACTTCACCCAGATCCAGTCGTCCACACCCTTCGGTACGGGCAGCCAGAGGTACATGGAAGCGGACGGTGGCGTGAAGTCCCAACCCGCCGCATGAAACGCCGACGTCATCGCGTCGCGCCTGTCGCGATACGCCTGAACCTTCGGCGGCACGAGCGTGTCGCGATGATCGAGCGCGTACGCGGCTGCCTGCTGCACCACGGTCGGCGTGCCGTAGCCCACGTTCGTCCGATAGGCCGCGAGTGCCTCGATCGCGTCGGCATTTCCAACAGCAAACCCGATGCGCAGCCCGGCCATGCTGAACGTCTTGGAGAACGAGTGGAATTCGATGGTCACGTCCTTCGCATCGGCAATCTCGAGCGCGCTGGGCGCGGGAGTGCCGTCGAAAGTGAGCTCGCTGTACGCCAGGTCGCTGATCAGCAGCACATCGTGGCGACGAGCGAAATCCACCGCCCGCTGGTAGAACTCCAGTTCGACGCGCGCGCCCGTGGGGTTGTTCGGATAGTTCACGATCATCAGCTTCGCGCGGCGGGCGTCTGCCTCGGAAATGGCGTCAAGGTCGAGCTGAAAGCCGTCCTGGGCACGCATGGGCACCCACGAGACTTCGGCCCCGGTCAGCCAGGTCGCGCGCGCATACACCGGATAGTAGATCGCGGGCACGAGCACGATATCGCCGGGCGCACACGTGGCCATGACGAGCTGGGCCAGTCCTTCCTTCGCGCCACTCAGCGCGACCATCTCGCGCGCAGTGTTCACCTCTACACCGAATCGCGACTGCATGAAGCGCTCGATCGACTCGAAGAACGCCGGCAGCCCCCGGAAGGGCGGGTATCCATGCGCCGTTCCCTGATGCGCTGCGGTCGACAGCGCTTCGACGATACCAGCCCCCATCGGCATGTCCGGGCTCCCGATGCCGAGGTCGAGCAGGTCGGTGCGTTTCGTCCGCGCTTCCGCCTTCAGGCGCTCAAGCTCGGCGAAGACATAGGGCGGTAGGCGGCGGAGCGCATCGGTCTGCTTAGAGACTAAGGTCGTCATTGATTCTCGGCGAAAATCTTTCGTATCTGCACGGGGTCGCTCGTCCTGGACAGCGACAGCATGAGCAGAATGCGGGCCTTCTGGGGGTTGAGGTCGCCAGAACCGATCGTTCCACGCGACCCTGTTGGTACCCGCCCCGAGCCGGTTCGTGTCGAGCTGACCACGACGACACCATGCTCCACCGCACGCCGGAGTGCGGAACCCTGCGCGGAGGTCGTGCCGCCACGCCCCACTCCTGCGACGACGATCCCCTTCGCGCCTGCCTGGACGACAGCATCGATAGCGACACTATCTGCGCCCGGGTACGAGTAGATGATGTCCACGCGTGGCAGCTCATGAACGCCGCTGACGTCGAATTGCGCAGCGCTCCGGCCAAGGGATCTACTGCGATAGAACAGCCCCTCCGGATCGACGATCGCCAGCGGTCCGCGTTCGGGCGCCTGGAACGTCTCCACGCGCGTGCTGTTCGTCTTCGTCACGTCACGCGCCGCAAACACGCGATCATCCATGACCACCACCGTGCCCCGTCCGCGCGTGTTGCTGTCCACCGCCGCTCGCACCGCGCTGGTGAGGTTCGCTGGGCCGTCGGCGCCCGCCATGTTGGACGGGCGCATGGATCCGGTAACAATCACGGGACGCAATCCCCCGACCGTGAGGTCGAGGAAATACGCCGTCTCCTCCATCGTGTCGGTACCATGCGTGACCACGATGCCGCGCAGCTCCGGCCGAGCCTCGAACAGTTCGTTGATGTGACGCGTGAGCTCGAGCCACCGCGCCGGCCCGATCGAGGCCGAGCTCACATTCAGGAATTGCTCTGCCTCAACCGTGGCCACGGAATCGATTCCCGGCACCTGGACGAGCTCCGCAATCGGGACGCGGGTCGTCGCACCGGTCCAGTAGCCTCCCGCGGATCCGATCGTCCCGCCCGTGCCCAGCACGAGTACAGTCGGCCGCGCGACCTGCGCAGGGCTGTTGCGGGCGCAAAAGAACAGGCAGGTGACGACGATGACAGTATGAGTTCGCATCGTCCAAGCTACCAATGCCCTATTGGCCGCGCTATCGCCCCCGTCACTCCGGGAAATGGGGTGCGTCAGTCTCTGCGTATGATCCTGTTAACGGAGCAGCACGGCCTCTCGACTAGAACAGGTACCCGAGCCCCAGGTAAATCGCCGCGGTCGACTGCGACGAATGCCCCACATCCGCGGCCACGACGAAGCTCGGCCCCACGGCAACGCGAGCGCCCCCGCCGTAACCCACGTGAAGGTCGGAGCCAACCTGCGAGATATCGAGCCCGTCGGCCCACACTCGGCCGGCATCCGCGAACGCACTCAGGATAAGGCGCGCGTTACGGCCTTTCACGTTGAACGATGTCGCTGCCCAACGCAGCTCCGAGTTCGAGAACGCGACACCCTTGCCCACGTACCGGTTCTTGGGAATGCCGCGAATCGACGTAGCACCGCCGAGGATCTCATCGTCACGGAAGGAGCTCTGCACAACGAAGATCTCCGAAATCGCCGGATCACCGTGCACGGTCTGCAACACCACACGCTCGGCGAACGTGACCGATGAAGTCAACGGCACGTATTGGCGAACGGTCCCCGTGATGCGCGTGAATACCTGGTCGCCGCCGAGGGTGCGTCCCGCGCGCTGCACCAGCAGCTCCGACCAGTTGCCATGCTCCGGGCCGATCTCCTTGTCTCGCGTGTCGAAGACGAGACCGACGCGCGCCAGCCGCGCCTTTACCGTCGGCAGCGTGCCCTTGCCGACCTGCTGCGCCAGCAGCGTGGTGCCCGAGTCGTAGGGAACGGTCTTGACGTCCGCGTTGCGAACGGCGACGCCGAGCAGCACGCGCAACGCCGGGAGGCCGAGACTGTGCTGGAAGTCGGCATTGCCGCGGAGCACCGTCCGGCCAAAGCGGTAGTAATACGGATTCGCCCCCGCGGTCGCGCTCTCGAGGTTCACGGAATTGTTGCCGACACCATAGTACGACGCGGTGATCTGCTGCTCACGAGCCAACTGCGCGCCGAGGCGCCAATCGCCCGGCAGCATATGCGGCGCATCCAGAAAGAGGGTGACGTCGCGCCGTCCGCGTGTGGTGAAGAACACTGCCGGTTGCAGCGAGTAGCGGTACGGTCGCTCACCCGCGTAGCCGTAGTCGTAATACTGAATCTGCGCGCCGTAGCCGAATCCCTCGTCCGCGTCGAAGTTGACGGACGGTAATCCGACGAGACTGTGTCCCGTTGGGGCGGAGACAGGTTGCTGCGCGGGGATCGCTGTGGCGGCAACGAATAACAGCGAGGCGACGGACACGAAACGCATGGCGGACACGGTATGAGTGAATGGAGCGAATCAAACCTGCGCCGGGTTGGTCAGCAACCAGTCACCGGAGAGTCAGCTCACGCGCAGCCAACGGCCTACGGAATGATGGCGGGCCCGGTCCGCGCCCGAACGAGCTCCTTGAAGCCAGGATCGTTCCACAGTGCGGCGAAGTCACCGTCATCGTGGAGGGTGATGGCGCCGAGGTCGAATGGTCGATACCCCGCCAGCACGGCGCCATGGATCATGGTGACCGCCTCCGTTCCGCGCCCGCTCAGCGCGAGGAGACGTGCACGCCAATACGACGGCAGCCCGAATGTGAACTTGGCGGGCCATTGCGACAGTCGTCGATCCGTGCTTGCCACGGTGGCGGAGTCCCCCGTGCGCGCCGCGATCGCGCCAAGCCGGCCAACGACTTCGATGTCCGCGGCGCCGCCGGGAATCGCATCATACGCGTTGCGCGCCTCGGCGAACCTTCCGGACTCGTAGAGCGCCAGCGCGTGCATCAGGAGATCGTCGCGCGAGGGCTGCGCCACCGTCGGAAGCGATGCGATCCGGTTGAAGAGCGCCACTGATGCGCTCGCGCGGCCGTGCGCCCGCAACTCGCGTGCGGCGAGCATGCCGAGCCAGCGGGCCTCGGGTCGCGGCGCCCGTGCGCTCATTCCCGCGCGACTCAGCAGCGAGTCGAGTCCCGTGACGTTTCCCTGCGCCGCGTACGATCGCGCCACCGACATCGCACTGGTCGCGCTGGTCGGAAATCTACGCCACTCCTGTTGCGCCGACGCAAGCTCGTCCGCGTGTCGGCCGAGCAGGTGCTCATCGAGTCCGCGCCATGCCCAATACATCGGTGACACGAGGCTGATTCCCTGGTCGGGACTCACCGCCGCCAGTGCGTCCCGCGCGTCGGCGAACCGACCGAGATACGTTGACGACACCGCCACGAGCAGTGCCATGTCCGCCGAGCCAGGGCTCAGGCGTGACAGCTCTCGCGATGCACGGAGGCGTCCAAGCAAATCGCCCCGAAGGTCAGCCTCGAACAGCGCAAGTGCTTCGCGTTCCGACCGCCCCATTCGGCCGCGACGCGGCTCGAGCTCCGCGACGGTCGTGGCAAGCGACGCCCATTGCTCCTTCACGTCCAGCACATAGGCGCGCATCAGCTTCGGCGCAGCGTACGCAGAATCGATCGCGGACGACACTGCCAGCTCGGCGAAGACCGCCGCGGTATCGGCCGGTCGTGCGAAGAACATCTCCCACGCGCGCGATGTGTGCTCGAACGCCTCCACCGAGGGCGGCTCACCGAGGCGCGCCGTGCTCGCGCCAGCCGTCGAGTCTGTGGAAGCGCTGAGCGACGCCGTCACACGGTTCGATAGTGCGCCGATGAGCGCGGGCGCATCGTCGGGTCGTCCTTTTACCGGACCGACGGCATGGAGGATCACGCCGCGAACGGGATCCATGATGTCCGCCTCGAACTGCAACGAATCGTGCAATCGGTAGTAGCTGCCAGTCACCACGGTCGCGGCGCCGGTCCGTTTTGCGAGCGCCGCAGCGCGATCGTGCGCGGTGCCGGCGGGACCAAACGCGCCCAGCATGCGATTGATTGTCGCCGAGGTGCGCGCGTCCACCACCTCGAAGCCCGCTTCGAGCATGGTACGGGCAATCCAGTCCGCGGCGAGCTCGCCGAGCGGATCCAGATGGCTGTCTCCCGTTCGATTGTCGAAGGTGGCGACGACAATGCGCCGGCTCGCATTCGCGGCAACGCTGCCAGCTGACGCCGAGCTCCCGTTGCGCAACGACGGCAGCAGGAGACGACCGACGACCACACCCAGGATGACAAGCGCGACCGCAATGAGCGGCCTGCGCCATCGTGGTCGCGGTCTTACAGCGGGGCTGCCAGTGGCATCGATGCGTTCGGCGACATCCGGATGAGTGGCCGGCATCGCGGAAGGCGCATCGACGCGAATCGCATTCACCGCCGACTGGGCTGGTACATCGGGTCCGTCGCTCGAGGGCGAGCCCGCTGTCACACGTGCCGGTTCAATCTTGACCGGTCGTGATGCAGGCACATACTCCCCACGCCGCAGTTCCTCCGCAAACGCGAGGACTGCGTCATCGGCCGGGGAATCGAGCTCGCCCTTGACGATCGCCTCATGAACACGCGCATGTTGAATCGCGGCGCTCACGTCTCCGGAATCGGCCAGAACGCGCATGAGCGAGAGCGCCACGCGCCCACTCAGCGGCTCGGCGGCGGCGGCTCGGCGCCACCAGTGTGCGGCCGCCGCCTGGTCGCCCGACGTCTCCGCCGCGCGCGCGAGCCGACCGATCGCATCCAGATGTACGCGCTCGAGGCGACTGCGCTCGCTCGCCGCCCACTGGTCGAACTCCGCGGCCGACTTGATGAACACGCCGTCGAGAAACGGGCCCGTGTAGAGTGCTGCCGCCGCGGCGTCGTCCCCCCGCACGATTGCATCATCGAATTCGCGCACGTCGCTCGGCACAACCGTGGGATCGAGCGAAAGCGTCGCCGTACCGACGATCGCGCTGTCGTTGCCGAGGTCGCGACGCAGCGCGTAGACGCCCTGCTTCAGTGCGTGGCGAGCGCGCTCCTCATCGCTTTCGGGCCACAACAACGCCAGGAGCTTGTCGCGCGAGATGCCCGCTGACCCGCACGACGCAAGCACGGCCAGCAGCGCCAGCCTGCTCCGCTGCGAGGCCGCGCCCGTCACGGGAATCCCGTCGTTGACGAGACTGAGTCCTCCGAAGGTCAGGAGGCGCAGCATCGCACCAATCGTGTTTGCTGGTTCCAGCGGGCCACGTCTGCAAGATGCATGTGCAAACATGGGAAGACGCTGATGATCTTGCCAGCGTCGAACGAGGTGATGCTAGGGCTTGACCGGCACGACCTTGGCGCGCGGAAGATCATTCGCGGGCGCCGCTGTGGGCCGCGCCACCTCGGACTGCGGCATGAGGAGATCAAGCAGGCGCGTGGCCTCCGCAAGATTCACCGCCGTGTGGCTGAGCTTTGCGGCCCCCACGCTATCCCCCTGCGTCATGACCGCGTCGGCGAGCATCAGTGCCGTGGTGATGTACACGAACGGAATACTGACGGACGGCCGATCGACCCAATCGCCGCGCTTCACGATAGCCGCGGGTGCGCCGAATTGATCCCATAGCGCACGCGATCGGCTGACGTCGAGATGAACGCCGCCGGCGGTCGGCAGAAAGTTGCGCGTCGACTCAACCGGCGTCGGCGTGATCTTGAACGCGAGCCCCTCCATGACGGCATAGGGCGCGAGGCCGAGCGCCTGCACATAGTTGCCCGACGTCCGTGCAACGTACACCGGTCGTGTACCGAGATTGTCCTTGATGAGCCGCAACACCATGAGGTCACCGCGTGTCGAGACACCGAACTCCAGTTGGCGTGGGTCCACGATGGCCCTCAGCGTGCCTGCCTGGAATACCTGAGGTTCTCGTACGTCGATGTACTCGGGCACGGCATCGAGCTCCGCATCGCTGAGCGAAAAGAGTGGTGCGGACGGCCGCGTCGTCGCAATTCCTCTGTAGACGGCCGGTCCCTTCGCGGCGTCGTACGTCGCCAGCACACGATGCTGAAGCCCGCGCGGATACCAGTCGGTGTTGAGCAGGGACGTGACGGCAACGGTGACATCGCTGCGCACACCCTCCACTTCCTGCGCATACCAGAGTGGAAAGGTGTCATTGTCGCCCATCGTGACCAGGATGCCGTATGGCTCCACGGAGTTGAGCAGGTCGTGCGCCCATTCGCGGGTCGCGGTCTCGCCCGCACGCGACGCATCCCGCCAGTTTCCGATGAGGGGAACTATGCCGAGCAGCAGCACGGGAGCGGTCGTCACCCATCGCGCAGTGCCGCCCGCGCGCACGCGCGTGGCCAAGGTGCGCCAGAGGGTCGCCAGCCCCAGCGCCGCCCAGACACTCCACGTCGAGAAGCTCCAGAGATAGAAGTAGTCGCGATCGCGCACTTCCCTCGCGACGTTGGTGAGCTCCGGCGACTGCGATGCGCCGTACTTGAAGTTCATGTAGTAGACGAGCGCGAACGTCACGGTGAGCACCAGCGGTCCGAAGAACCAGAACGACGCACGCTCCAGTCGCCAATGTGTGATACCGCCGATTACGCCGAGCGTGAGGAACGTCAGTGCTAGAATGGTTTGTGCGAGGGATTGCGTACCCCGCGCATCACGCAGCCACTGCCACTTGAAGTACAGCCACCACATCCCCATCTGCGCACCGAATGGTGCCTGCCGCAGGGAGAGATCCGGCTTCCCGTACTGGTCGCGATTGATGTTCGCCATGAGCCTGACGGCGGTCGTGTGCGAGAACGTGCAGCCAACACCGATGGACGTCGTGCATCCCGTCGGCTCGCCTTCGTTCATGACCGGATGCCACGCCGCGCGAATGGGCTCGACGGCAAACTGGGTGAGCCCGAGCGCGAGCGCGAGGCTCCCTGCGAGCATGAGCCTCCAGCGGAGGATCGTTCTCGGTCTCCGCACCAGCACGGCGACCGCTACGGCCGGCCCCACCAGGAGTCCCGCCGGATGATTGGTGTATCCCAGGCCAATCAGGTACGCGATGATCACCAGCAGCCTGTCAGCGGCACGTCCGTCTGGCGCGTCGCACCACCTGACCGTCAGCCACGAGACCACCGCGAAGAACGCCAGGGAGACGGTATAGACCTTTTCATTCACGACGCTCTGGTTCCAGACGGTGAATGCGGTCGCGCCGAGCACCGCGGCGACGACGGACGCCAACGTCCGCGTCCACCGCGCCGATGACCACGCGCCCAGCACACGCTCGGCGACGAGAAACCACAGCGCGGCAGAGGCGGCGCTACAGACGGCGGCGAGCGCGTTGATGCGCAATGCGACCGATCCGATGGGAATGAGTGACGCCACGCGCCCGAGCAACACGAAGAACGGATTCCCCGGCGGGTGCGGAATCCCGAGCGTGTAGGCGGCCGTGATGTACTCGCTGGCATCCCACATGGCCGTCGTCGGGGCGAGTGTGCTGAGGTAGAGACACAGGATTCCCACTCCCACCATCGCCGCCACGCCGTACGAGGGCGCGGCGTTCAACTGCGTCGACACGCCTGGCCTCATCGCCATGTGACGATTGCCGCAGGTACGAGAACGAGGTAGCCCATTGCGAGGAGGGTCGGCGCAATGGTCGTCCCGCCCCGCACGAGGTCGACGTAGCCGATGAGCAAGGCGGCGGCCGCGGCTGCGCGCACGAGTCGCGCGCGGCCAGCCGGCGCGATGGTTGGCGTTCGCACCAGGGTGCTCCGTGGTTGTGGTTTTTTACGGCCGAACCTGCGTCAGTTCGACGTGCGAACGACGTGCAGGAGTGAATAGACGTGTCCTGGCGCGCCGGCCTGCTTCGCGGCGAAATCGCCAACCCATCTGGTGTTGTCGACCACGATCGCGTACCGGTGCTCGCCATCGTGCAGCGCAAGGCGCGTCTGCCAACGTCCGCTCTGCGGGTCACGCGTCAGCGGATTTGCGTCTGCACTCCACGCGTTGAAATCACCGACGACGGCAACGCGCCGCGCGGCCGAATCGTCGAATATCAGTCGGACGAGCCGCAATGTGTCGCGCAAGCGGTCGACGACGGAGTCCCCGATCACGACGCTCGTTGCCGTACCGCCTTCGTGGCGCGCCACCGACAGGGGCGTGAGCCCGGACAGGGTCGTGATGGACCCGACCCCCGCCGCGAGCGCGAGACCGACGAGCGAGTGCCGCGCCGTGCGGCCGAATGACGGCGGGATCATGCGCCGCCGCTGGTCTTCACGGGCCGCATGGCGCACGCGAACCATGAGCGCTTCCTTCGCGTGCGGCCGAACAACGACCGGCGCATTCAGCGCGTGTTGCAGCCGACGCTCGAACTCGATGTCAGACACTGGTGACCTCCTGAAGAATCATCCGGAGCCGCACGAACGCGCGCTGGACGCGCATCTTGAGCGCCGACTCGCCGGCGCCTGTCACGCGCGCCATCTCCTCGTACGTCAGATCGTCGGTATAGCGGAGCACGATGGCCTCGCGCTGCTCGGGTGGCAGCATGGCGAGCGCACCATCGAGATCGGGCCAGCCCGGGTCTTCGTTGTCCGTTCCTGCACGGCGCGACGCGTACTCCAGGTCCACATCGTCGTTGAACACGGCCTCGCGCCGATTCGCCTTTGCGCGGACGGTCCGACATTGGTTGACGAGGATGCGTGTCACCCACGCCACGAAGCGCTCACGGTCCTCGTAGCTCGACAGGGCGCGATACGCCCTGAGAAAGGCGTCCTGGACTGCCTCCTCCGCGTCCTCACGATTGCCGAGGATGCGGTAGGCGATTCGCGCGCAGCGATCGTAGTGGCGGTCCACGAGGAGCCCGAATGCCTCGGTGTCGCCGGCCAGCACTCGTTGGATGATTGCGCGCTCTGTCATATCTGTCCTCAACAACTACGGCAACGTCTGCATTCGTCACATCGGCCCTTCCGACCGATGCCATCGTAGCGCATCAGTCCCGAATTTGCTTGTGAGCGCCCCGACGATGGATTAATTTCAGGGCTCGCGTGCTGGTGGCGCGATCGGGGTGCACCTGCCCCACTGCGTGCGTAGCTCAGCTGGATAGAGCGCTTCCCTCCGAAGGAAGAGGTCGTGGGTTCGACTCCCGCCGCGCGCATCGACCAGCCGAGACCCCGTTGTCCAGGCACTTCGGCGGAGCTGCAACCCGTCGGCGCTCGACACTCCGCTCTTCGGCACGCACTGGTCCGGCACTTGCTCCCCTTGGGAGCAACCCTCCCTGCCACGCCCCCTCCCTACAAAACGCCCGATGGCGCGCCGGCTCTCATGGTTTGACGTCCGCGGGGGATTGATCGCGGTAATCGCGATCGTCCTCATTTCGGCCGCCATCCTGAAATACTCCAGGCTCGGTACCCTGCATGGCGACACCATGGTGCTCGTCGCGCACGTCGGCGAGGCGCGCGGGTTACTGGTGGGGTCCGAGGTCTGGTTGAGCGGCCAGAAAATAGGCAAGGTCCTCGAAATCAACTTCCGCCCGCCACAGACTGCGGACACCTCGGCACGCATCGAACTTCGCATGGCGGTGCTCGAGAAGTATCGCCAGGCGATTCACCGCGACGCCGTTGCGCAGATTCAGGCGGGCGGATCGGTCATCGGCGCCCCCGTGGTCTATTTCACGCCAGGCACCGTACGAACTGGCGTCATTCGTCCGGGCGATACCGTCACCACGCATCCACAAGCAGATGCCGAGCGCGCCACCGGAGAGTTCAGCGTCGCGTCCCGGGAGTTTCCGGCAATCATCAACAACGTGAAATTGCTCGCGGGGCTGCTCTCCACAACGAGGGGAAGCGCCGGCGCGTTCTTGAACGGACCGGGCGGACCAGGACTGCCCGCGCTGCCGCACACCGTCGCCCTCACTGGTCGCCTGTATGCAACGCTGAACGGCTATGGAACGGTCGGTCGAGTCCGTGCGGGTGGTCTCGCTCAACACATCTCCGCCTCTCTTGCTCGCGTTGACTCGGTTCGCGCCCTGCTCGACTCCCCAAACACCTCCTTCGGTCGATTTCGCAAGGACAGCACGCTCCTGGCCGAGGTCGGATCAATCCGTGACGAGCTGTCGCTCGTTCGCGCGCAACTTGACGATTCGCGCGGCACGGCCGGCCGCGCGCTCCACGACAGTGCCATCGGGAACGCCGTGATCGAGGCACAACGGCAGATGACACTCCTGTTCGCCGACGTCAAGAAGCATCCCTTCCGCTACATCGTGTTCTGAACTTCCGCACACCGTCTTCCTTCGTGCCCGTACTTCTGCCGCCACACGTGACCCGCCCTTCCCGCCTTCCGCTCCCGTCGGCCCTGTGAACATCGCTGAGCTCAAGCGGAAGTCGCTGCGCGAGCTGAATATCCTGTCCAGCCAGCTCGAGCTCGGAGGGCGAGATGCGCTCGACCGACACACCCTCACCTTTCGCATCGAGCAGAAGCTGCTCGAGAACGGCGAAACGCTCGTCGGCGAAGGCGTCCTCGAAGTGCTGCCCGAAGGGTACGGATTCCTCCGCAGCCAGGACTGGAATTACCTCTACAGCCCAGACGACATCTACGTCTCTCCCTCGCAGATCAAGCGCTTCGACCTGCGCACGGGAGATACCGTCGGCGGACACGTGCGGCCACCCAAGGAATGGGAGCGATACCTCGCACTCTTGAAGGTCGAGTCAGTCAATGGTGGGCCGCCCGACGCCGCCAACACACGTGTCGAGTTCGAGAATCTCCGCCCTCGCTATCCCGACGGACGGTTGCGCCTCGAGACCGCCGAGGGCGACCTCAGCATGCGCGTCATGGATCTCGTTGCCCCCATCGGAAAGGGGCAGCGTGGCCTCATCGTCGCACCGCCACGCGCCGGCAAGACGATTCTCCTCCAGAAGCTCGCGAACGCCATCGCCGAGAATTATCCGGAGGTGGTGCTCATCGTGCTGCTCATCGATGAGCGCCCTGAAGAAGTCACGGACATGCAGAAGCACGTGAAGGGCGAGGTCATCAGCTCCACCTTCGACGAAGAAGCAACACGCCACGTGCAGGTCGCCGAGATGGTGATCGAGAAGGCCAAGCGCCTGGTCGAGTCGGGACGTGATGTCGTGATCCTGCTCGACTCCATCACGCGCCTCGCCCGCGCGCACAACTCGGTCATCCCGAGCGGCGGCAAGATCATGTCGGGTGGCCTCGACGCGAAGGCGATGGAGAAGCCGAAGAAGTTCTTCGGCGCGGCGCGCAATGTCGCGGACGGCGGCTCCCTCACCATCATCGCCACGGCCCTCATCGAAACTGGCTCGCGCGCCGACGAGATGATCTTCGAGGAGTTCAAGGGCACGGGCAACATGGAGCTGGTGCTCGCACGCGAGATCGCCGAGCGCCGCATCTACCCCGCCATCGACATCAACCGCTCCGGCACACGAAAGGAGGAACTCCTCTTCACGCCAGAGGAACTCAATCGTGTCACGCTGTTGCGCACCTTCCTCGCGCACATGCCCGAAGCCGAGTCCATCGAGTTCCTGCTGAAGCAGATGTCGCGCTCGAAGAACAACAAGGAGTTCTTCGTGCAGATGCGTGAGGGGTGAGTCGCGCACCATGACGATGATGCCCGCCAACCGCGGTCGCTGGATGGGAATCGACTGGGGCGAGCGGCGCATCGGTCTTGCCATCAGCGATCCGACCGGCACCATTGCCAGTCCAGCAGGCGCGATCGAGCGGCGCGCCGGCAAGCGTGCCCCTGTCGCCGAGCTCGTACGCCGCGCGACCGCCCTCGAGGCGCTCGGCGTCATCATGGGGCTTCCGCTGGACGGCGAGGGCGACGACACGCCTCGCTCCCTTGAGTGCCGCCGCGTTGCCTCGGAGCTCGCGCGGCGGACGGCGCTGCCGGTGGCATTGGTGGATGAGCGCTTCACCACCGCCGTCGCACTCCGCGCCGTTCGCGCGATGGGAGGCAAGACGCGGGAACGGAAGGCGGACGTCGACGCGCTCGCAGCCACGGTGCTTCTCCAACAGGCGATGCGCATGCACGAACTTCCCGCCGTAAATCCCCTGGAGGGCGTGGATGCGGATGCGTCGTAGTCTGTACGTGCGTGCGTTGCTGTCGGTCGTGGGTATCGCCACGCTCGTGTCCTGTCGGGACGTCAATCCGGCCAACGTGAAGGTCGTCATACCGCGTGGGGCAAATCTGCGCGTCGCAGCGGAGTCGCTCGCGAAGGCACACGTCATCCGTAACGCCACCGCGTTCAGGCTGTATGGAATGCTCCAGCGGCGCGACCGCTCTCTGCGTGCTGGCACGTACGTCATCAGTCCCCGGCTCTCCTGGGGCGAAGTCCTCGACGTGTTGCAGGGCGGTAAGAGCGTCGAGCAGCGCATCACGATTCCCGAGGGCTGGTCGCTCGAGCAGATCGTCCCGCAACTGGCGCACGTGCTGGGCGCGCCCCTCGATTCTGTTCGCGCCGCCGTCCGCGATACTGCCCTGCTGCATTCCCTCGACATTCCCACCGAGACGCTCGAGGGCTACCTGTTTCCGGATACGTACGTGTTTCCTGACGGCACGACGCCGCGCGCCGCGGTGAAGCTCATGGTCGATCGGTTCCGTCAGGTGTGGCAGCCGGAGTGGGATCAACAGCTTCAAGCGCGTGCGATGAGCCGCAACGACATCATGGCGCTGGCAGCCATCGTGGAGAAGGAGGCGAAGCTGCCGGAGGAGCGTCCCGTGATTGCGGCGGTGTACCTGAATCGGGTCAAGGCTGGCATGCGTCTTCAGGCCGATCCCACAGTGCAGTACGCCATCGGGCATCACGTGTCACGCGTGCTGTACAAGGACCTCGAGATCGACTCTCCGTACAACACGTACCGGAACAAGGGCCTTCCGCCCGGCCCGATTGCCTCGCCCGGGCGTCCGTCCATCGTGGCGGCGCTCAATCCGGCCAACGTGCCCTACCTGTACTTCGTGGCGCATCCAGACGGGCATCACGAGTTCACCAGGGACTTTGCCGCGCACGCGATGGCGGTGAAGCGCGCGCGTCAGGAATGGGATTCGGTAGCGGCCGTGCGGCACGATACGTCGCGGGTAGTTCCCGCGAATGTTCTTCCCGGTTCCGTAGCCTCACCGCAGGCAATGCCAGTTCGCGACCCGCTGAAGAAGCGGTAGTGGACTCGCTCCCGCGGTTCGATCCAGCGGTGCTCCGGCTCATTGCGATTACGGATTCGCTGCGCGAGGGAATTCCCGGCCTGACAGATCGCGCCCGTCGTGCCGTGGCCGGCGGCGCTACGATGATTCAACTGCGGCTTGCGGAGGAGCATCCCCGCACGCTGATCGACGTCGCGCGCGCGTTGCGCGAAGCAGTGCCCAACGTTCCGCTGCTCGTGAACGAGCGCGCGGACGTCGCGCTCGCGGCGGGCGCGCAGGGCGTGCACGTGAATGTCGACGGGATTACACCATCGGCGCTGCGTCGGCTCGTGCCGTCCGGTTTCATCATTGGCACGTCGGTGGGAGACGAGGCAGAAACGGAACGCGTTGGCGGGGCTGACTACGTCGGTATCGGCCCGGTATTCGGCGCGGGCGTCACGGCCAGCGCGGCTGGTGCGATCGGCCTCGTACGCTTTGCGGAGATTGCGCGCCGTTGCGGAATTCCATCGGTCGCGATCGGGGGCATCTCCGAGCAGAATGCGCGAGCGGTCATGAGCGCGGGCGCCTCCGGTATCGCTGTGATCAGCGCGCTGCTTTCCGCGGCTGATCCGATGCGGGCTGCCCGCGACCTCCGTGCCGCCCAGGACGCCAGCGGAAGCTGATGTCGGGAACGTTCCTTTCCTCAACCCCGGTCCGTCGCTGGTGCACCGGCACCTTCCACGTGGTGACTTCCCGCTCGGTCTGCACAATGCGCGCGAACACTGGGGGCAGGATGAACAAGTCGACCAGCTCGGGGTCGAATGTTTTCTCGCGCTCCTGCAGGATGATGTCGCGCGCGATTTCCACCGACCTGCCCTTCCGGTACCGGCGACGGAAGGTGATGGCGTCGAATGTATCTGCGATCGCCACGATGCGCGACGTCAGCGGGATTCGCTTGCCCTTGAGTTGGCGGGGATAGCCCGTACCGTTCCACCGCTCGTGGTGATGCAGGACGCCGCGCGCGAGATCGGGATAGAAGCCGTTGAGCGGAGCGAGGACGTCGGCGCCGCGCTGCGGATGCGTGAGGATGGCGCGCCGTTCGGCCTGGTCAAGCTCGCGGTCGTCGTGAATGATGTCGAACAGCGCTTCGTGGATCTTGCCGACATCATGGAACAGCGCCACGCGTTCGACGCCGCGGGATTCGTGCTCGTCGAGTCCTGCGGCGTCCGCGAGGACGAGGGCGTAATTGGCCACGCGCCTCACGTGGGCGCCGGTTTCCGCGTCATTGGCATCGATGGCGTTGAGGAGCGTCTCGAGCGCAGCCGCGGCGAAACGTTCTGCACTGAGTCGTCCTGCCCGTTCGCGGCGGGCGAGAAGGGCGGTGGCGGCAACGCTGCCGGCGGCAATCGCAATGGCGGATTTTGGAATCTGCATGCTGGCGTGGGAGGCAAGAGTCGCTCCCTGCCTCTACCGCGGGGCGGCGGGCGTGCGGGGTGCTGAGCAGGGGTGATAGTGTTTGGCCGTCTGTACTCGCGCTTGGCGGTGGCGCGTCTGCCTGTCGGTCGTGGAGCTGGAGTGGGCTCACGCTCTCCTGTCTGATTCTCAAACCGTCTGACCGTCAAAAGAAACGCCCCCGAGCGCGGAGCGCTCGAGGGCGTTTCTACAAGGTGCCGGCGATGGCCTACTCTCCCGCGTCCTCTCGGACGGAGT
>JALYVY010000259.1:0-4147 GCA_030852985.1 Gemmatimonadota bacterium
TGCGCTGGTATGCGTATGTCGAGCTGGCGGTCGGGGTCATCGGGCTGGTGTTCCACGATGTGTTTGTCTGGTCCACCCACGCCGCGTATGACGCGATCTTTCCGGCACTCGGACCCGGCCCGATGCACACGCTGGTGAAGTGGACGATCGCCGCGCTGTTCATCCTGCCCCAGTCGGTGTTGCTCGGCGCAACCTTCCCGCTCATGACGGCTGGTGCATTGCGGCGCTCGACCGCGCATCCGGGGCGCACGATCTCGCTGCTGTATTTCGCGAACAGCGTCGGGGCATCGGCCGGCGTGCTCCTCGCGGGCTTCGTGCTCATCGCGATGGCCGGCCTTCCCGGGACGCTCGCTGCCGCGGCGGCGATGAACCTGATCGTGGCCGCGGGCGTGTTCCTCGTGTCGCGCGATGTGAGCGAGCCGTTGGCGAATGCGGCCTCCGGGGTCGTTGCGCCCTCGGCGGTCAACGACGAGGGCGCGTGGATTTCCAATCGCACTCGGCGGCTCCTCCTGGCCGTGAGCTTCGGCACCGCGCTGTCGTCGTTCATCTACGAAATCGGCTGGATCCGCATGCTCTCCCTGGTGCTCGGCTCCGCGACGCACTCGTTCGAGTTGATGTTGTCCGCGTTCATTTTCGGCCTCGCGTGCGGTGCGCTTGCGATACGCAGGCGCAGCGACACGGGTGCCGCGTCCGTGAAGACACTCGGCTACGTGCAGCTCGCGATGGGTGCGCTCGCGGTAGCCACGCTGCCGCTTTACGTGCAGTCGTTCCAATGGATGGCGGACTTCATGGCCGCGTTTACGCGCAGCCCCGCCGGCTATCGCGCGTTCAGCATGTCGCGCTACGCGATCTGCCTGGTGGTCATGCTGCCCGCGACCTTCTGCGCGGGCATGACGTTGCCGCTCATCACACGACTGCTATTGCGCGGACCGAACGGCGAACGCGCCATCGGGGTCGTCTATGCGGTAAACACACTCGGCTCCATCGTCGGTGTGACGCTTGCCGCGCTCGTGCTGCTTCCCATACTCGGGCTCAAGTGGCTGCTGATCTGCGGCGCAGGGGTTGACGTCGTGCTGGGTATTGCCCTGTTGGTGCAGGACACGGGGAGGGCGCAGTGGTGGCCGCAGAAGAGACGCTGGGCGCCCGCGCTTGCCGTCGTGGCGCTGTTCTTCGTGGTTGGGGCGAGGGCGGATTTCAACCAGGGTGTGTTGACCAGCGGCGTCTTCCGCTATGGCTCCGCCAAGGCGCCGCGGCAATCCGACGTGGCGTTCTATTCCGAGGGGCGGACCGCGACGGTGAGCGTCCGACGGATTCTTTCGAGCGGTGGACTCTCGCTCGCCACCAACGGCAAGCCCGATGCGTCGCTGGGACCGGAGTGGTTTCATCCGCCTGCCACACGCGGCGCGTTCACCCACGACGCGTCCACGCAGATGCTGCTGCCGCTGCTGCTCCTCGCGCATGCGCCAGATGCGCGGACCGCCGCGGTGATCGGGCAAGGCTCGGGGATGTCATCGCATACGCTGCTTGGCGATCCCGGACTGAAGCGCGTCGTCACGATCGAGATCGAGCCCGAAATGATTCGCGCGTCGCGACAGTTCTATCCCGCGAACCGCAACGTGTTCGACGACCCGCGCTCGACCTTCGCGATCGACGACGCGCGTTCCTGGTTCGCCGCCCAGGGCGAGCGCTTCGACCTGATCCTCTCGGAGCCGTCGACGCCGTGGGTTGCCGGCGTGTCAGGCTTGTTCACCACCGAGTTCTATGCCCACGTGCGGCGCTTCATGACGCCGGACGGCGTGTTCGGGCAATGGCTGCACCTCTCCGAGATCAACGACGGCCTGGTGTTGAGCGTGATCCGCGCCGTCGCGGAGAATTTTCCGGATTACACCGTGTATGCCGTGGGGAATCGCGACATCCTCATCGTCGCGACGAACCGCCCGCACCTGCGCAAGCCGGATTGGGGTGTCTTCGATCTACCGCCGATTGCGGATGCGCTGCGGCGCGTGTATCCGCTCACGCATCCGATCCTCGACGCGCTCCACATGGTCGACGCCTCCACCCTCGCGCCGCTCGTGCGCGGCGGCGGAGGCAACTCCGATTTCTATCCCACCCTCGATCTCGGCGCGGAGAAGACGCGCTACATGAACGAGGGCGCGACGGGAATGGTGGGCCTCATCAGCGACCGCTTCGCGATTGCGCCAATCCTCGAACAGCGTCGGGTTGGCGTCACCGGCGAGCGCTACACGCCCATTCCGTTCGTGCCGCGACTCGAGGCGATGGAGCTCGCGGCGCGGGCGCGTGACAATCGCTTCGATGGCGCGACACCGCAAATGCTCGGCGCCGCGGAGCGCTCGCATGCGATCGATCGGCTCGTGGCGAACTCTGTTGCGCCCGTTGACTGGCATGTGTGGGCCGCCGCGATTCGCGAGTCGGAGGAGTTGCGAAGCGGTGGCGCATCAGGTGTTGCAGACACGGCCTACTTCGCTGCGCTCGACCGTTACATGGTGGCGCAGAATGCGCCGCCCGCCGCGCGCGCCACGGTTGCGTTCCTGCACGGCATGGCAAGCTGGGATTTCGTGCAGGCGGGGCGCGCGTCCGAGGTGCTCGTGCCGTTGGCCGTGAACCGCGATCACTGGATGCCGATCGACGAATTGCGCGAAGGGGCCGTAATGGCGCGGCTTGCGCTGGGAGATGTGGCGGGCGCGCGTCGCGTCATGAAGGCGCTCGCGCCGCAGGCCACGCGCGAGACGAACGACGTGCGTCCCCAACTGCTCGACGCGTGGATCGCGGATCGGGAAGCGGCGCAGAAGGGAGCGATGCCCAGGCGATGAGTCGGCGGCGCGTGCGGGCGTTCGTTGCGCCGAACTTCAGATGGCACCGCGCCGCACCCCGAGGGACACGATGCTCTCGATGAGCTTCTCGTACGTCAATCCCGCGTGCAGCGCCGACTGCGCGAACTCCTCACGCCGTGCGATCTCCGGATTGGGGTTGGCCTCGATGAAGAACGCCGTGCCGTCGGCACGAAGCCGGAAATCGAGGCGCGCGTAGCCGTCGAGCGAGAGCGCGCGGTAGATGCGCCGCGCCACCGCCATGAGCCGGTCGCGCTGGGCGGGCTCCATCGCTGCCGGTCCCTCCGAGATGCCATGCCGCTGCTGGTAGTCGAGGTTGTGCTTTGCGCGCGACGTGGCGATGGCCATGCTGCCCGGTGCGGTCTTCTCGAAGAACAGCTCCCACGGCGGCAGCACGGTGAGGCGCTTGTTGCCGAACACGCCGACGTAGATCTCGCGTCCGTCGATGAACTCCTCGATCAACGCGTCGCCGGTGATGCTCTCGTGAATGAACCGCACGCGTGCGTCGAGCTCCTCGTCGCTCCGGACCACGCTGGCCTGCGCGATGCCCGTCGACGACTCCTCCGTGAGGCTCTTCACGATGAGCGGGAATCCCAGCGCCCTGGGGCGCCGCACGCGGCGGCCCTGGTGCACCACATCGAACCGCGGGACGGGAATCCGGTGGTATGTGAGGATCTTCTTCGCGAGTGCCTTGTCGCGCGCGAGCACGAGCCCCCGCGGATTGCACCCCGTATACGGAAGGCGGAGCAGCTCGAGGTAGCTCACCACGTGCTGGTCGAACTCGCGGAGGTCGAAGAACGCCTCCAGCAGGTTGAAGACGATGTGCGGCTTCCACTCGTACACCTCGCGGCGGATGGGTGAAAGCTCATCGCGCACTTCCAGCGGCCGCGCGTCGTGCCCGAGCGCGCGGAGCGTAGCGAGGATGTCGTACTCCGTCTTGAAGGTGTGCTGCTCCTGTTCGCTGCGCGTCTCGATGTCGTCGGGCGGCGTCAACCCGGGACCGATGAGGACGAGCACGCGGAGGCGCCGGCGGGACGGGCTCATAGGGGAATGGGAACGCGTCTGCGGTAGAGGAAGTGCACGGACCGCACGGCCAGCATGCCGGCGAAGTCCAGGAGCATCGCGGCATCGCGGCCGCCCACCCGGAGCTTGAGGTCGCGGCTGCGTCCGATCATTTCGTGCAGCAGCTGGTCGACGGTGAAGTCCGACTCGCCGGTCCAGCGTCCGACCAGCCGCCGGATCTCGATGCGGTTCCGCGTGATGAAGCGCCACGCCGGCTCGCGAGCGGCGTGGCCGGG
>JALYVY010000259.1:4157-6085 GCA_030852985.1 Gemmatimonadota bacterium
GCCGGGCGCAGTGGAGAACACGCGGCAGAGCGCCGCGTCGTTCGTGCTCGGGTAGTCCACCGCGTAGAAGGCACGCTTGTTCTCGTAGTGCTCGCGCAGCGTCATCGCGTTCCTCGACACCGGATACGCGCGCGTGCGCGTCTTCACCGGCGCGCGCACGCCCTCGAGGTCCGCCATGAGCTCGTCCACATACTGGAGCTTCCGCAGCGCAGGCCAGCCGTCGTAGTGCTTCATCCACGCACGGCGCGGTTGCATCCACACGGCGAACGTCTCAGCGAAGTCCTCATCCGGGTGCGCTTGCGCGTAGTACGCGCGCAGGTGATGCACGAAGTTGCGGCTCGCGGGCTTGGGGCGATACGAGAGCGGATAGGGCGTCGACGACTTGCCGAAGGTTCGCTGCCAACTGGGGCGGCGGTGCAGCCGGTAGCCATGCTGGATCGCGTGTCCAGCCTCGTGCCGGAGGATACGCATGCACTCGGCGCGCGACGCTCCCTCGGCTTCGTGCATCATGCTGCGCTCGAGCCGAACGAGCCGCGGGTGCACGAGGTAGAATGGTATCCCGATGCCCGGCACGTTCGTTGGTGAGAACCACTCGTCGGAGAGCCAGCAGTGGGGACGCAGTGCAATGCCACGGTGCGCGAGCTGGCCGTAGAGCTCCTCGATGCACCCGTCCACCCACGTCCCCTCGAGCCGCAGGCCGAGGTCCTTGATGCGCAGGTCCAGCAGGCGTTCGCGGGGCCATTGCTCCCATTCCATAGCGCGGAAGGTCGCCTCCGTCGCTTGGAGCGGCAACCGCGAAGGGAAAGGACCTGTCGGCTCGGGCGGCTGCCGTCAGCAAGCGAAATAGCGAGTGTCGGACGGATTCGGCCTTGCAGACCGCATCAACGTCCTCTGCCAAATGAACACAGTCGCGTAACCTTGGCGCACTCCCGGCCCGCAACAACGAAAAGCGGCACCTCAGTGGGCGCCGCCAATCGGTCAGTCGTTGTGGTACAGCGGGCAGGGTGGGATTCGAACCCACGAAACCCTTGCGGGTTCGCCGGTTTTCAAGACCGGTTCCTTCAACCACTCAGACACCTGCCCGGAGGAGGGAATTTCACCGGACGCTGCGCGTAATGCCAGACGTGACTACAACGTCACGCCGCTTTCCTCCGAGGCGACCGCGTTCTGCCTGGCCATGGCCGACCGTAGCAGCGTCCCGGCCGTGTAGACCACGACGACCAGCACCAGCCAGCGCACATACGTGAGCGGAAGCGACTTGACGATCAGCGCCGCGATCAGCACGGCGGGCACACCGCCAATGGCCAGGCCGAGCACCGCGCGCGCATCGAATGCCTTTTCTCGAATGAAGCGCGCGCTGCCAATCGGCATCAGGAAGGCGCAGGAGCCCATCATGATCGGGAACGCGGCCTTCGGATCCATGCCGAGGAGGTAGATCAGGATCTGGCAGGGTGCGTAGAGGCCGATGCCCATCGGCATCAGGGCGCCGAGGATGAAGTTGCCAGCCAACCCGATCGCGAGCCGGGTGCCCTCGAGCTTGAGGAGCGTGCCTCCCCCCGGCACGATGTTGAGCATGCCCATGAACATCAGAATCGCGAAGATGAGCAGTGCGCTCCCCATCCCGATCTGAATGTTGCGGCGCGGCCAGCCCGAGACGACGCCCGCTCCAAGCCACGATCCCAGCACGGCAGCGAGAATCATCAGCGCGAGCGTGACGCCGTCCACCGGCACGAGCTTGGTGAAGATGATGGCCTGGGTAATCGTCGGCAGCGTGTGCCCGACGTTGAGCGTTCCGGGTATCCATTCATCAACCACCATCCGCCATTGGCGGAAGATCGCGGTAGTCGTCGCGAAGGACCCGATGCTGAGCGTATCGAAGAAGTTGGTGACGAATCCCGTGGTGAGTCCTCCGGGTGTCGGAGCCACCC
>JALYVY010000260.1 GCA_030852985.1 Gemmatimonadota bacterium
ATGTGGGGGTGCGCAGGATCGTCACGAATTCCACGAGCGACCGAAATCCCTCCGGACGCGCGAGTCGCTCCGGGCGCACGATGCGGAAGAGCAACACAATACCACCCGCCGCGAGCACCGCGATCACACTGAGGATGTCTTTCGTGCGCCGCGCCGGAAAGACGTTCACCAGGATGAGCGTAATGGCGCTGCCAATCACCGACGGCACGATCAGGAACGGCACGAACACCGCGATCACGAGCAGCGGAAACACGAATCCACCGTGATACGCGAACCCGAACGCCGAGAACATCGGCACGGCCATGAGCACCACCATCCAGCTCGACGCCACGCCTGTCTCGAGCAGCTTCGCGCCGTACAGCGTCAGCCAATCCACCGGCGACGCCACGAGGAGGTCGAGATCCTTGGCGAGAAAAAAGCTCGACAGCGACGTGATGATGTTCGACAGCAGCAGGATCGAGAAGAAGCCGATCAGGATGAGCCCGAGCAGCTTGCCGGCCAGAAAAGGGCCGAGGTCGGGCACGTTCCGGAAATAGACGAGTAGCTTGTACAGCACCGCGAACACGAAAACCCAGAACAGCAGCCCGATGCTCGCGAGCATCGTCAGCCGCGCGCCGCGCCCACGCTCATTCGCCATCGTGCGCGCGCGCGCCGTGAGCCACTTGGGAAGCAGCAACAACTCGATGGGAGGATTCGGGCGGGCGCCCACGTCAGGCATTCAATACCTCGACGAGCTCGCGCGCGGCGTTCTCGCCCGTCAGTCGCAGGAAGATCTGTTCGAGTCCCTGCGAGTCTCCGGTGCTCGCCGCTTCCGCGCGTAGCTCTGGCATGGTGCCGCACGCACGAATCTTCCCCTTGGCGATGATCGCGACCCGGTCGCAGAGCGTCTCCGCGACTTCCAGCGTGTGCGTGCTCATCATGATCGTGTGGCCGCGTCGCGTATACTCGCGGAAGAGGTCCTTGAGGATCTTCGCGGCTTTGGGATCGAGTCCCACCATCGGCTCGTCGACGACGATCACGTCGGGCCGATGCACGAACGCGCTGGAGATGATGAGCTTCTGCCGCATGCCGTGGCTGTAGCTCTCCACCAGCTCATCGCGCCATTCCTCGAGGTCGAACAACGCCATGAGCTCGCGCCCACGATGCTCCACTTCCTCGCCTTCCTGGTCGAACAGGCCAGCGACGAAGCGCAGAAATTCTGAACCCGTGAGCTTCTCGTAGATGAACGGCCGGTCGGGAATGAAGCCGAGCCGCATCTTCGCGCCAATCGGATCCGCGGCGAGGTCCACGCCCGCAATCGAGATCGACCCACCGCTCGGCTTCAGGATCCCGGCGATCATCCGTAGCGTCGTCGTTTTCCCGGCGCCGTTCGGCCCGAGGAAGCCGAAGAGCTCACCCTTCGGCACCTCGAGGTCGATCTGATCGACCGCAGTGAAGCTGCCGTATCGCTTCGTGAGCTGGCGCAGGCTGATCATGTCGGGCGGATGAAGGAGTGCGGTGCGCTCAGCGGGAAGACAGGACGTCGATCTTCAACGTGCCCATGAGCCGAAGCAGCTCGGCTTGTTTTGCGAGACCACCGATCGTGAAGCGCAGGTGCGACGCATCAGCGGGGAACTGTCCGAACGTGGGGTCCACGGCGACCCACCGTTCCAGCCAGATCTCCGGCCAGGCGTGGTAGTAGAACTTTTCGTCGAGGTAGGCGAGCCCCGCCGCGACACGGGCGGGAATGCCAGCCGCACGCGCGAGTGCGATGTAAAGCTGTGTGTTCTCGTTGCAGTCACCCTTGCGCGAATGCAACGTCGCGAGTGCGCTCGGCAGTCCCACCGTGATCTTCTTCTCGATCGAATCGTAGACCCACGCATTGATACGCTGCGCGACGACGCGCGGATCTTTCTCGGTGCCGCGCAACCGAAGCGCGAGCGCCCTGATCTCCGGATTGTCGACCTCGAGCAGTGGTTCGGCATCGAGGAACACGCTCATCACGGTGGACTCGGCGCCGTCAGGAAGCGCGTACGCACTTTGAAGCGCCTCGGGCGCCTCGCGCGTGATGGTCAGCGTGTCGCCGCGCAGTCGTTGCCGATAGCCCTTCACGTCAAACCCGTCGAGGTCCACGCCCGTAAGTCGCAGTCGAAGCTCCGCGAGATTCTCCTGCAACCGCTTGTTCGCGCTGATGGCCGTTGTCTCGTAGATGTCGCGATCGGCAGACGCTTCAGTCCCACGCTTCGCGACGTCGCTCTTCCAGTTTTCGAAGGCAACCTCATACGGACGGCGCTCCAGCGTGAGGCCGAGCAGTTGCGTGGCCAGCACGACGCGGCCTTGCTCGTCGACCCACCCCGTGAACCCGCTGGTTGCGCTGCCGTCGGACGTCAGGCGCCAGGCGCGAACGGTATCGGGCAATGCGCCGTGCCAGCGCCCCGCGGCGTCGATCACGCTGCTGTCCTGCAGCACGAACACACTCTCCGCCTGCACCGCGACGCGCACGTCCTTCGTCGCCATCGCGATCGGATCGAAGATGGGCAGCGTGTAGTGCTTGCCCACGGCCGGTCGCTCACCGAGTGCGACGGCGAGGGGAACGAGTGTCGGCAGGAGGATCGGTCCAGTGAGGTGAATGCGCTGCGTGTCGGCGGCCTGACCAGCGACGCCCTTCACCATCAGCAGGAGGAGCGAGTCGCCAAGCACACGACCCTCGGCCTTCACCGGGCTGAGGTCAGCGTCGACGTCGAGGGAAAAGGAACTGACGCGCAGCGCGCGGGAGAGTCTTACCGTCGTTCGCGCACTTGCCCTGTGCAGCTTGCCGGCAACCGCGAGATCCGCGACGAGGTAGTCGGCCACGGTGATGCCACCGTTAACCGTATCCACCGTGGTCGACGCGAAGCCGATCTGTTCCCCCTTCTGGAGCACCGCGAAATACGTGGCGCCGGGCGTGACACGCAGTCCCGCCTCCGCAAGCTGCTCGGTGTGCGGACGAAAAAGCTCGCGCTGGGTGAGCAACCCCAGCGCGACGAGCCACAAGACCACGATGCCGGCCGCCAGCAGGCCACGATTGCCGAACCGGCGCGCCATTCGGGCTAGCGCTTCTGCGAGTCGCGCGCTCGTCGATACGCCGCCGCTGCTTCGGCGGGACGTCCCATTCGATCCAGCACGATGCCGATTCCCTTCAAGGCGCGCATGTGTGCCGGTTGAAGTGTCGCAGCTGCCTCGTACGCCGCCAACGCAGACGGCAGGTCGTCGATGTGGTTGTATGCTTCGCCGAGGTAGTACTGCGCATCACCGCGTGACGGATCCGCTGCGACGGCGGCCAGCAGCGGCTCGAGGGCTTCACGCCAGCGGGCGCGCTTGGAAAACAACATGCCGAGCTGCACCTGGACCTCGGCGCTTCGGTCATTCACTTTCGCCGCGCGTCGCAAGTCGACCTCAGCCTGGTCGTAGCGCGCCCGGGAGGCCAGCAGCGCCGCCCGTGCGCACAGCAGCGTCACGTCATCCGGATGGACGTCGAGCGCACGACTCAGCTCCGCGAGCGCGCCTTCCACATCGCCACGCCGCTCGAGTAGTGACGCCATCGCGGCGCGCGCACGCCCGTTCCCAGGCTCACGCGCTACGAGCGATCGCAGCATCGTGAGCGCTGCGCTCATATCGCCTCGTGCCGCCAGCTCGCCCGCCTGGGTGATGAGATCCGGCTCGGCATGCACCGGCTGTTCTTCCGTCTGGGCGAGTACGCCGTTGTCAGCGACCTCATGCTCCGCCGCGGCGGCGCCACCGGGACGAGCGTCGTTCAGCTCGAGGTTGACCTGCGGCGCGGCTGCGGGATCGGATGCGTGCGAGGCGCTTTCAGCATCCTCATTTACGTTGCGCTTCATAGGCGGCTCACTCGGATCATGCGAGGGCAAGTGTTGTCTCGGCATTGATCCAGTCCAGGTATTTCGCGTTTCCCGCGGTGACCGAGAGTGCGAGGAGCTCGGGCACCTTGTATGGATGGAGCTCGTCGAACGCCATCTGAAGCGTCTCGAGTCGCGCGGAGCGTGTCTTGAGCAGGATCACGACTTCCTGCTCGTCGGAAATCTTTCCCTGCCAGCGATAGAGCGAGCGTCCGCCAGGCAATACGGTGCCACACGCAATGAGCCGTCGCTCCAGCAGGGCGCGGACGAGCCGAACGGCCTCGTCGGAGGAACTCAGCGTCGTCATGACGACGATCGCGTCAGTATGCGGCATGAGGCGTGGCGGTGCGCGGCGTTGGCGCGGTGAATTGTCTCGCGAGCGCGTCGCGTGGAGCAGCGGGAAACATCGCCGCTTAATCTAATCAGCCGGCCCAATGCCGACGACGCGCGAGTGCCTCGCGCGCGTACCGACTGACTTGTCTGAAGGTGGTCCTGACGCGAAGTTTACCTGGTTATGGCAGAAGACGCACTGATCGTCCGCGGCGCACGCGAGCACAACCTGCGCAACGTGGACGTAACCATCCCCCGCGACCGGCTCACCGTCATCACGGGGTTGTCAGGCTCAGGAAAGTCCTCCCTGGCCTTTGACACCATCTACGCCGAAGGACAGCGCCGCTACGTCGAGTCACTGTCCGCGTATGCGCGCCAGTTTCTCGGGCTCATGGAGAAGCCGGACGTCGACGCCATCGAAGGCCTGTCGCCCGCAATTTCCATTGAGCAGAAGACCGCTGGCCACAATCCGCGGTCAACCGTGGGCACCGTCACCGAGATCTACGACTACCTGCGCCTGCTGTATGCGCGCGCCGGTACGCCGCACTGCCCCAATTGCGGACGGCCGGTGCAGCGACAGAGCCCGGCGCAGATCTCTGCGTCGGTGCTGGCGTGGCCCGAAGGCACGAAGATCGAAGTGCGCGCTCCGCTCATCCAGGGGCGCAAGGGTGAGTTCCGCGAGTTGTTCGAGCAGGTGCGCAAGCAAGGGTTCATTCGCGCCTATGTCGACGGCGTCCTCATCGAGCTCGCCGACCCACCAAAGCTCAACCGGCGCCAGAATCACGACGTCTCCATCGTCGTCGACCGGCTCGTGGTGCGCGCCGATGATCGCGGTCGCCTCACGGACTCCATCGAGACGGCGCTCAAGCTCGCCGAGGGACTCGTCGAAGTCGTGAATTCGGACACCAACGCGATCGAGACATTCTCGGAGAAATACGGATGCCCGGTGTGCGGCATCTCCATGCCCGAGCTCGAGCCGCGCCATTTCTCGTTCAACTCGCCCTTTGGCGCCTGCACGAAGTGCGGGGGGCTCGGCACCCGTCGCCGCGTGAGCGAGGAGCTCGTGCTCGGCGACCCGCGCATCTCGATCCTCGAGGGTGTCGTGCTGCCCTGGGGCGAGCCGAGTGGGTATCTGCGCAAGGTCGTGCTGCCGACGCTGGCGCGGCAGTTCAAGTTCGACCTCAACACGCCGTGGGGTGAGCTCACCCCTGCGGTGCGCGAAACGCTGCTGCGTGGCGATGGATCCACGAGCAAGAAGAAGAAGGGCGACAGCACCTGGGAAGGCATCATCTCGAACGTCGAGCGCCGCTATGAGGAGAGCGACTCCGACATGGTGCGCATCGACCTCGAGGCGTACATGCTCGCGGTGCCGTGCACGGCGTGCGGGGGACATCGGCTCAAGCCCGAATCGCTCGCCGTCACCATCGACGGACGCAGCATCGGCACGGTGACGGACTTCGCGATCACGGAAGCGCTCACCTTCTTCGAGCACATTCCTCTCCGCAGTGCGGATCAGCCCAACGGGGTCGACGTCGAGATTGCCGGCCCAATCCTGAAGGAATGCCGCGAGCGACTCCGCTTCCTCGTGGACGTCGGACTCGACTACCTCACGCTCGGTCGCTCGGCGGAATCACTTTCCGGCGGTGAAGCGCAACGCATCCGGCTGGCGACGCAGATCGGTTCGCGCCTCGTCGGTGTGCTCTACATCCTCGACGAGCCATCGATTGGCTTGCACCAGCGCGACAACGCGCGGCTGCTTTCCACCCTGGAGCAACTGCGCGACCTCGGCAACACCGTCATCGTCGTCGAGCACGACGAGGAGACCATGCGCGCCGCCGACCATGTGATCGACATGGGGCCCGGTGCCGGCA
>JALYVY010000261.1 GCA_030852985.1 Gemmatimonadota bacterium
CACGACATGAAGAAGAAGGCGCTGTCGGA
Source organism: Gemmatimonadota bacterium (assembly GCA_030852985.1). Lineage (GTDB taxonomy): Bacteria > Gemmatimonadota > Gemmatimonadetes > Gemmatimonadales > Gemmatimonadaceae > AG11. Next base: position 30 of record JALYVY010000261.1, read on the forward strand.
GCTCGTGTTCGAGAGCTACCGCTTCGCCGGACTCGCCGCGACGGTGTCGTTCCTCGATCGCCTCAAGGAGTTCGGATTCGCCAACGCCACGCGCGGCGGTGTGTCCATCGGCATCGAAGACCTGCACATCCCGAAGGAGAAGGAGACCCTGCTGGAGGAGGCCACGACGCGCGTCGAGCGCTTCACCCGCGCCTACCAGACGGGTAACATCACCAACGGTGAGCGCTACAACAAAGTCATCGACACCTGGACGCACGCGAATTCCGACGTTGCCGATGCCATGGTCAAGGCCATGCGCGAGAGCAAGGACGGATTCAACCCAGTGTTCATGATGTTCGACTCCGGCTCGCGTGGTTCACGCGACCAGATCCGTCAGCTCGCCGGTATGCGCGGACTGATGGCGAAGCCGCAGAAGAAGCTGACAGGTGGTATCGGTGAAATCATCGAGTCGCCCATCAAGTCGAACTTCCGCGAGGGACTGTCGCCGCTCGAGTACTTCACGTCCACCCACGGCGCCCGCAAGGGTCTCGCGGATACGGCGCTGAAGACGGCCGACGCCGGTTACCTCACCCGCCGCCTGGTGGACGTCGCGCAGGATGTGACGATCACCGAGGAGGATTGCGGTACGATTATGGGTCTCGAGGTCGGCGCGCTGAAGGAAGGCGAGGATGTCATCGAGCCGTTGGGCGAGCGTATCGTTGGCAACGTGGCCGCGGAGGATATCGAGGATCCGCACGCCATCGACGAGTCGGGTCGTCCGCTCATGCTTGCCGAGTCGGGTGAGCTGATCAGCGAGGAGACGGCGCAGGAGATCGAGGATTCCGGACTGGAGACGGTCCGTATCCGCAGCGTGCTCACGTGTGAGGCGAAGCGCGGACTGTGCCGCATGTGCTACGGCCGTAACCTGGCCACCATGTTCATGGTCGACATCGGCGAGGCCGTCGGCATCATCGCGGCGCAGTCGATCGGCGAGCCGGGCACGCAGCTCACGCTGCGCACCTTCCACATCGGTGGAACGGCTGCTCGTATCGCCGAGCAGACCGCTCGCAAGAGCAAGGTGGCGGGCAAGATCGAGTACAGCGACCGGCTGGTGTACGTCACCAACCGCGAGGGACAGTCGATCGTCACCGGCTACGAGGGCGAGATCATCATTCGCGCGTCGAATGACCCGCACTCCGCCGTTGGCGCGCGCCTGCAGGTGCCGCTCGGCGCCATCCTCACGCTGAAGGACGGCGAGGAGGTGAAGAAGGACCAGGTCATCTTCAGCTGGGATCCGTACTCGAATCCCATCATTGCCGACGTGAAGGGCAAGATCGTGTTTGTGGATCTCGTGGAAGACGAGTCGGTGTCCGAGGAGCTCGATGAGCTCACCGGCCTCCGCCAGCGCGTCGTCATCGAGGACCGCGACAAGAAGTTGCATCCGCACATCGAGATCTGGGAGACGAAGGGCGGGAAGGAGAAGAAGATCCGCGACTTCGTCATCCCGGTGGGCGCGCAGCTCACGATCGAGGACGGTCAGGACATCTTCCCCGGCGACACGCTGGCTAAACTCGGAAGGGAAGCATATAAGACGCGGGATATCACCGGTGGCTTGCCGCGAGTTGCCGAGCTTTTCGAGGCGCGCAAGCCGAAGGATCCGGCGACCATCTCCGAGATCGACGGCGTGGTTCGGTTCGGCGACATCAAGCGCGGCAAGCGCGAGATCTTCGTTGCGCCGGTGCGCGGCGGAACAGGCGCCGATCAGTTCACGATCGACGAAACGGCCGAGCCGCAGTTGTATGAGGTCGCGGCCGGCAAGCATCTTCGGGTGCACGAGGGCGACCGCGTGCGCGCTGGTGATCGTCTCTCTGAGGGACCGGTGAACCCGCACGACATCCTGCGCATCAAGGGCGCGCGGGCCGTGCAGGAATACCTGCTCAACGAGGTGCAGGAGGTGTATCGCCTGCAAGGCGTGAAGATCAACGACAAGCACATCGGCGTCATCGTCCGCCAGATGCTCCAGAAGGTCCGCGTGATGGAAGCGGGCGAGACGGAGTTCCTCGAGGGCGAGCATGTCGACAAGCAGGTCTTCCGCGACGAGAACGATCGGATGAAGAAGAAGAAGGAAGCGCCGTCCACGGCGGAGCCCCTTCTCCTCGGCATCACGAAGGCCTCGCTCACCACGCAGTCGTTCATCTCGGCGGCTTCGTTCCAGGAGACTACGCGTGTGCTCACCGACGCGTCCATCCGCGGCGCGAAGGACGACCTGCTCGGCCTGAAGGAGAACATCATCATCGGCCATCTCATCCCGGCGGGTACAGGTATGTACCGCTACCAGGATGTGGAGCTGGAAGGGCTGGAGGTGCCGCAGGTGGAGTTGGCACCGCTGCCTGATGCACTGCCGAATGTCTTCTCGATGGCGGAGGAAGAGGAGTTCCCCGCGTCGGCACGAAGCGGAGCCGCGAAGAGCTGATGCTCGACGAGGTTTGAACACGGACGGCGCGCCTTCGGGCGCGCCGTTCGCGTTTCAGGCGATTCCACCGAACGGTGACAGGAATCGCGCCTCGCGTCTAACAAAAGTGTTGCCTACCGCGTAGTGTCTAGCCATTGTTCCCGCGCCGAACAAATGCCCAATTCCCCATCACAACTGCTTGTGCCGAACATGCCATTCTTCGTCACAGAAATCCCAGCGGCACCGAACCCGCTGTCGCGCCTTGTGTCCATCGGGCTGCTCGCCGTGCTGGCCTCGTGCCATGCCAGCCAGGCGCCAGAACCGATGGCCGCGCCAGTGTCCATTCGTCCACTGGTCGTCGAGCAGGTTCCGCAGTTCACGCCCACCATCGTCCGCTTCTCCGCCGACTCGGCCGCCAAGCTTGCGGCGGCGGGACGCGCCGCCGTCTCGGCCGAGGTGAACCCGGCGTTCAAGCTCTCGCTGTGGGCGCCGGAAGGGCTCATCTCTGATCCGGTCGGCCTGGGCTTCGATGACCTTGGTCGCGCCTATGTGACGCGCACGGCGCGCACGAATCGCGATGAGATCGACATCCGTGCGCATCGCGATTGGATGGTGCCGTCGATCGGATTCAAGGACGTCGAGGACAAGCGTGCCTTCTACCAGCGCGTGCTCGCGCCGGAGAACAGCGCGAAGAACATGTGGCTCAAGGACTGGAATGGTGATGGATCGCGCGACTGGCGCGATCTCACGGTGCACACCGAGAAGCTCTATCGCGTCGAGGACACTAATGGCGATGGCATTGCTGACTTCTCGCAGCTGATCCTCGACGACTTTCATGATCTCGTCACCGACGTTGCGCACGGCGTGGTTGCGTACAAGAACGACCTGTACCTGACCATCTCGCCGGACATGTGGCGCCTCCGCGATACGAACGGCGACGGCGTGATCGACACCAAGGAGTCGATTACGCATGGGTCGGGCATCCACATCGGGTTCGGTGGACACGGGCATTCCGGACCGCTTGTGGGACCCGATGGTCGCATCTATTGGAAGCAAGGCGACCTCGGCGTCAACATCACGACGCGCGACGGACGCCATCTCTACAACCCGAACAGCGGCGTCATTCTGCGCGCGAACCCCGATGGAACGGAAGCCGAGATCTTCGCGCACGGCCTGCGCAACCCGCAGGAGTTCGCGTTCGACGAGTATGGCAACATCATCTCGCCCGACAACGACGGTGACTATCCCGGTGAGCTCGAGCGGCTCGTCTACATCGTCGACGGCATGGACAGCGGATGGCGCATCAACTGGCAGTTCGGCAAGTACGTCGATCCCGACAACAACACGTACAATCCCTGGATGGCGGAGAACATGTTCAAGCCGCGTTTCGCGGCGCAGCCGGCCTATTACACTGCGCCGCTTGCGAATTGGCATGCCGGCCCCGCCGGCTTTGCCTACAATCCAGGCACGGCGCTGGACGAAAGCTGGAACGGCTACTTCTTCAGCGCGGTGTTCACGGGCGCACCCGCGCGCGCAAGCGTGCAGGCATTCTCGCTCAAGCCTTCGGGCGCGAGCTTCAAGCTCGTCGACGACAAGATGGTCACGGCCGGACTGCTCACGACCGGCATGAAGTTCGGTCCTGACGGAGCGCTGTATTCCGAAGACTGGATCGAGGGATGGGATCCGAAGGAGCGCGGACGCATCTGGAAAGTGGACGTCAACGGCACGGCCAACACGCGGCTCCGCGCCGAGACGAAGGCGCTCATCGCGTCGACGCTGAAGGACCGATCGAATGCGGAGGTGGCGGCGCTGCTCCGCCACCCGGACATGCGCGTGCGCACGAAGGCGCAGTTCGAGCTCGTCGATCGTATGGCCGTGAGTGAGCTGATCGCGTCCACTCGACAGACGGATCATCAGCTCGCACGCATCCACGGCATGTGGGGCATCGGACAGTTGTCCCGCAAGGACGCGCGCCAGATCGCGCCGGTCGTCGACCTGCTCACCGATGGTGATCCGGAAATTCGCGCCCAGGCGGCCAAGCTCATCGGAGATATCCGGTACGGCCCCGCGTCGAGCGCGCTGCTACCCATGCTGCGCGACCCGAGCCCGCGCGTCCGCTTCTTCGCCGCCGAGGCACTTGGGCGCATCAAGGAGACGGCCGCCATTCAGCCGATCATCGTGATGCTCCGCGCCAACAACGACGAAGACACCTACCTCCGGCATGCGGGCGCCACAGCCCTCGCACGCATCGGATCCGCCGAACCGATCATTGCGCTCGCGTCCGATCCGTCCCGCGCGGTGCGCATTGCTGCCGTCGTTGCGCTGCGGAGGATGCAAAATCCCGGCGTAAGCCGCTTTCTCGCCGATGCGGATGAATACATCGTCGCCGAGGCGGCGCGCGCCATCAACGACGACGGGGGCATTGAAGGAGCGAATGCGGACCTGGCCGCCGTCCTCGTACGGCCATCGACCAATGAGCCGCTCGTGCGTCGGGCGATCAATGCGAACTTGTTGCTGGGCACCGTGCCCGCAGCACAGCGTCTGGCGACATACGCAGGCGGCACCGCCGGCACGGACGACCTTCGCGCCGAGGCAATCTCGGCGTTGAGCGTGTGGCCGAAGCCGTCGCGCCTCGACCGTGTCGATGGCACGGATCGCGGCATCGTTGAGCGCGACTCCGCCGTGGCGCGCGCCGCACTCGCCACAATCACGCCCCAGGTTTTCACCAGCGGCAGCACTGCGATGCAGGTCGCGCTCGCGGAGGCGCTTGGCAAGCTGCGTGTTCGCGATGCGGTGCCGACCCTGCTCGACAAGGCGAAGTCCGCGCAGTCCGCTGAAGTTCGCGTCGCCGCGCTGCGTGCGCTCATCGTGATGGGCGATACGCGCGTGGCGGGGGCTGTGCAGTCTGCACTCGATGACAAGGACCCCACGGTGCGCACGGTCGCCCTGAGCTCGATCGCGACATTGCACCTGCCCGACGCGACCACGGCCGGCCTGTTGTCGACCGTCATCAGCAAGGGATCGCTGGCCGAGAAACAGTCTGCCCTCACGTCTCTCGCGCAGATTCACGGCACCGCGGGCAGGGAGGCGATGACCGGACTGGTCGACCAGTTGGTGGCGGGGAAGGTGGCTCCCGAAATTCAACTCGAGGTCGCCGAAGCGGCGCGTGCGTCGGAGAGTGCCCCGCTCATCGCGAAAATGGATGCGTTGGAGAAGACGCGCGCTGCCGAAAAGCCCGTGGTTGCGTACGCGGACGCGTTGCATGGCGGCAATGCACGGAGCGGCCAGCGAATCGTCAACACTTCGCCGACGGCCGAGTGCACGCGGTGCCATAGCTTTGGGGCGGCAGGCGGTGTGGTCGGTCCGAAGCTCGTCGGCGTGGCGTCGCGCCTGGAACGGGAGCAACTGCTCGAGGCGCTCGTGGATCCGAGCGCACGCATCGCGCCGGGATACGGACCGGTGTTCGTCACGCTGAAGAACGGCAAGAAGTACTTCGGCACACTGAAGGAAGAGACGCCCACGTACATCGTCGTGGACGTCAACGGCGATCAGAAGGTCATGAAGACGGATATCGTGGCGCGGACCAACGG
>JALYVY010000262.1 GCA_030852985.1 Gemmatimonadota bacterium
ATCGACATGGGGCCCGGTGCCGGCAAGCACGGCGGGGAAGTCATCGCCGAGGGCACGGTTGACGAGATCATCGCCAACCCGCGGTCGATTACCGGTAAGTTCCTGAGCGGCGAGTCGGAGATTCCGCTCCCTGCCGAGCGTCGGCCGGTGGACACGAAGCGCATGATCCGCATCCAGAATGCGCGCGAGCACAACCTGCGAAACGTGACGGCCGAGATTCCACTTGGCCTGTTCGTCGCGGTCACGGGCGTGTCAGGGTCGGGTAAGAGCACGCTGATCGAGGACATCCTGCATCAGTCGCTGGCTCGGCATTTCTATCGCGCTCGAGTGATTCCAGGGCTGCATGACCGCATCACGGGGCTCGAGCACATCGACAAGGTCATCGACATCGACCAGAGTCCCATTGGCCGCACGCCGCGCTCCAATCCGGCGACGTACACGGGGCTGTTCACCCCGATCCGCGAGCTGTTCGCGGAGTTGCCCGAGGCGAAGATTCGCGGGTACGGTCCCGGGCGTTTTTCGTTCAACGTGAAGGGCGGCCGGTGCGAAGCCTGTCAGGGCGACGGTCTCGTGAAGATCGAGATGCATTTCCTGCCCGACGTCTACGTGCCGTGCGAGGTCTGCAAGGGGAAACGCTACAATCGCGAAACGCTGGAGGTCCGCTTCCGCGGTCTCAGCATCGCCGATGTGCTTGCACTGACTGTAGAAGATGCCGCGACGTTCTTCGAGAACCAGCCGCGGGTGCGCCAGAAGCTCGAGACGATGAACGACGTCGGGCTGGGCTACATCCACCTCGGTCAGAGCGCGACGACGCTCTCTGGCGGCGAGGCGCAGCGCATCAAGCTGGCGACCGAGCTCTCGAAGCGCGATACGGGACGCACGCTCTATATCCTCGACGAGCCGACCACCGGACTGCACTTCGAGGACGTCCGCGTACTGCTCACGGTGCTGCATCGCCTCGTCGATCGCGGCAACACGATCCTCGTCATCGAGCACAATCTCGATGTGATCAAGACGGCTGACTGGATCATCGATCTCGGCCCCGAAGGCGGCACGCGCGGCGGCACGATCGTCGCCTCGGGAACGCCCGAGGATGTTGCGATGATCGAGGCGTCGCACACGGGGCACTACCTGAAATCGATGTTGAAGAGGAAGCCGATGCGGCAGAGGAAGGCGGGTTAGAGCGTTTCAGCGTTTCAGCGTTTCAGCGTTTCAGCTATTCACTATGTCGCAGTTCCGCAGTCCCGTTTACAGTCAGACTGTCTGACTGTCCGACCAAGGCCTACAAAATGGTTTCGTTACTCGACATAATCGGCCCCGTGATGGTTGGGCCGTCGTCATCACACACCGCCGGCGCGTGTCGCATAGGCCTGCTGGCCCGCTGTCTCGTGGGCGGAACGCCGCAGCGCGCGCGCATGGAACTGCATGGCTCCTTCGCGCGAACCGGGGAAGGCCATGGCACCGACAAGGCACTCGTCGGCGGCCTGATGGGCTTTCGCCCCGACGACGAACGCCTCCGCACAGCGCTCGAGATTGCGGAGAAGGAGGGACTCGACTTCTCGTTCGAGAAGACCACGATCAGCGAGGAAGCACACCCGAACACCGTCCGCATCACGCTGGAGCGCGGTGATCGCAACGCCGTCATGACCGGTTCGTCACTCGGCGCAGGCAGGGTGCTGGTCTCCGATATTGACGGCTATCCCGTCGAGGTGACGGGCAACTACCACACGATCGTGCTGGTCGCTGAAGACGTGAAGGGCTCCGTCGCGCGCATCGCGACCATTCTCGCGGAGCACAACCTCAACATCGCCACGCTGAAGCTTTCCAGAAAGGAGCGTGGCGGCGATGCCTTCATGGTCATCGAGATCGACGATCTCGCGGGCGACCAGGTCCGCGATGAGGTGCGGGCGCTCCCCTGGGTGCGCTGGGCCTTCCGGCTCGACAAGGTCAGCGCTTGACGAGCCAGTCCACGTCCGTCGGCCTTCGCGTCACTCCCGCGGATACCGGGTACGCTTGTCCCAGTCGGCGCATGCACGACTGATCGACGTCAGGGCGCGATTGGATGGTCTTATTGCTGGATGCCGGGAACGCTGTGCGATGAGGTCGTCGTCGGGATGAACATGAGCAGGTCGAACATCGCGCCGACATTCTCCACCTGAATCACCGGCGCGGCATTCGTCCCCACATGACGAAAGCTTCGCGGCGTCGCGAGCCACGCACCGCGCGCGTCGGCTACGATCGCGCGGACATCGTAGAGCTGCGCCACGCCCCCGATCCGCGGTGCGAGCCGCGCAAGATTCACTTCAACGCTGCCCGGCGTCGAAGCTGGCAACACGTGACCATCGCTCTGCACAGGCAGCGGGTTTGACGGCGCGTGTGCGCGATACGTGCCTTCCGCGGTCCCGAAGCCGAGCGCGACATACTGAGTGCCAACCAGCTTCCTGAGCTGCACGCCGATCCGGTTCGGCAGGTAGGACACGTGAACATTGTGCGCCCAGAACATGGCGCGGTCATTCGCCGGCCGCTTTGCGATTTCCGCCGCGATGGACTCCGCCATCGCGCTGTCTCGCGCCGGCGAGCTGTTCAGCACGTCGATGCCCACCATGTCCACCTGCGTCCCGCCAAGTTGCCGTTGCTCCGCGTTATGTTCGTGCAACCAGACGACCACTGCCTTGAGCTCCTCGGTCCGCCACAGTCGCGTGAGCTTGCTCATCAGCGAGTCGATGTCCGCTGACTCGCCGTGCAGGTAGCGATTGATCGCCGCCACCGGAGCGGGCGTGTTCTCCAGCCCGATGACCGTCACATGCTGGGTGCGAACGCCGTGCTCAATCAGCCGAAGTTTCATGCGCGAGAACTCGCTGCTGCCGTGCGTCTGTTCGCCCAGCCCGATAATGCGCGCCCCCGCCGTCAGCGCGTCCCACTGTTCGAGGTCCCTGACGTCGGCCCTGGCGTCGAGTGCCTGGACCGCTGACGCATTCGCCGATACCCAATCCATCGTACGGGGGTCGGCGTCCGTCGTGTCCGCAACAACCACAGCCGACTGCGCGGCCGCCACGCGTCCGGAAGCAAGCGCGAAGAGCGCGTAGACAACGTGCTTCAGTGCCATGTGAGGATGGGAGCTCGGGAAGTGGTGGATTGGAAAATGACTACCATTCAGTATGTACAAATCTCTCGCCGACGCCATACGCGACGCAGAAGCGCAGAAGGTAACCCTCGCCACGCTGGCCCTCGCTACGGAGGCGCGCGACCAGGGACGCACGGTTGACGACATCCGCTCGGCACTCCAGCGGGCGCTCGACGTCATGCGGAGCGCGGTCAGTCAGGGCATGACGGGCGATCACTACTCCGCCTCCGGCCTCGTCGGCGGCGATGCGGCCAAGTTGCGCACCGGTCCCGATGGTCCGTTGGCTGGCACACCCTTCCGCGACATCCTTGCCCGTGCGCTTGCCGTGCAGGAAATCAACGCCGCCATGGGCGTCATCGTCGCCGCCCCGACGGCCGGCGGCGCGGGCGTTCTGCCCGCCGTGCTTACCGGTCTCGCTGCCGCGCGCAACATTGGCGACGAGGCGCTAGTGAGCGCACTCGCGGTCGCGGGACTCATCGGCGCTGTCATCGCCGAACGCGCCTCACTCTCGGGAGCCGAGGGCGGATGCCAGGCCGAGACGGGCGCGGCCGCCGCCATGGCCGCTGGCGCCGCCACGGAGATGCTCGGTGGCTCGCCATCGCAGGTCGGGCACGCGACCGCCCTCGCCATGCAAGGCACGCTCGGCCTTGTCTGCGACCCGCTGGGCGGACTCGTCGAGTTGCCTTGCGTATTCAGGAATGCGACCGGAGCCGCGATCGCCCTCACCGGGATCGAGCTCGCCATGGCGGGCATCGAGTTCAAGATCCCCGTCGATGAAGTCATCGATGTCATGGGTGAGATCGGGCGCAACATGGATGTGCGCTATCGCGAAACCGCGGGCGGCGGCCTCGCGGCGACGCCCACCGGCCGACGTCTCGCGAAAGAGCGACTCGTGCAGATAAAGAGGAAGTAACATTCGTCTTCCCCGGCGCGGGCCGCGCCCGTAGTTTGCGCACGTGCCTCGCTAGCGCTGAAACCATGCGCGCTGCCGTACACGTAGTGGACGACAACCAGTGCACGAAGGGTGTACCAATGCTCACGAAAGAAGACATCGAGAGTTTCCTCATCCGTCTCAGCGCAACCGGCGCGACCTATTCCGAGGTCGAGCCGGGCTTCTGGATCGTGCGTCCCAACCCGGAGAGCGACCTCTCGCTCGCCGTGAATTACTCACCGCCCGTGGTGCTCCTCCGCATCGACGTCATGACGTTGCCAGACGACGCCACGCACACGGCCACACTCACCCGCCGGCTTCTCGAGCTGAATGCGTCCGAGCTGCTTCATGGTGCCTACGGCATCCAGAACGAGCAGATCGTGCTGACGGAAGCGCTCGAGCTATCGGCCCTCGACTTCGAGGAATTTCTGGCGAGCTACGAGAGCATGACCCTCGCACTCGCTTCGCACCTGCGCGAGCTCGGCTCGTTCCGCGAGGCACGCTGATCATGGGCTTATTCGATCGTATTTCCCAGCTGCTCAAGAGCAACATCAACGACCTCATCTCCAAGGCAGAAGATCCGGAGAAGATGTTGACGCAGATCCTCGACGACTTGCGCGGCCAGCTCGTGAAGGCCAAGCAGCAGGTTGCCGTCGCCATTGCCGACGAGAAGTGCCTTCGCGACCAGGCAGACGCCGAGTACAAGCAGGCCGAAGACTGGGAGCGTCGCGCGATGCTCGCGGTGCAGGAAGGCCGCGACGACCTCGCGAAGCAGGCGCTGGTTCGTCACGGCGAACACCTCTCGCATGGGCAGCAGCTCGAGCAGACGTGGGAGGCCACCAAGGCGGACTCCGAGAAGCTGAAGGGCCAGCTCCGCGACATGAATGACAAGATCGAGGAGGCCAAGCGGAAGAAGAATCTGCTGGTCGCCCGCCAGCGTCGTGCGCAGGCGCAGCAGCGCATCCAGGAGACGATGTCCTCGCTGTCCGAGAAGAGCGCCTTCGAGGCGTTCTCGCGGATGGAAGAACGCATCGAGACCAACGAGCGCCAGATCAAGGCCGCTGCGGAGATCGAGGACGAGTTCACCGGCGATACGCTCCAGCGTGACTTCAAGGCGCTGGAGAAAGGTGCGGGCGCCGTTTCCGTCGACTCGAGACTCCTCGCGCTCAAGCAGAAGATGGGCGTGCTGCCCTCGGGATCCGCGGCGCCAAGCAAGGCGCTCGGGGCAGGCCAGAGGGATGAGGAGGAGATCGCGGCGGAGATCGAACGTCCCGGACAACGGAAGCTTTCGTGAAGGAGGGCGGAGCGACAAAGTCGGTTCGACTCACGTTCGGCCCCATCCTCGCCGCTACGGTCTTCACCATCGTCGCGTTCTGGCTCTGGCTCAGGGTCGCCGACGTCTTTCTCCTGCTGTTTCTGGGCGTCCTGATCTCGCTGTTCCTCGGCGCGCTCGCGGGCGTGCTGCACCGCAAGGCGAGAGTGCCCCAAGGCTTCTCGCTGCTTCTGGCCGTGCTCCTGTCTTTTGGCGGCGTGGTCGTTCTCTTCTACGCGCTGATACCGCCGCTCATCCAACAGACGCAGGATCTCGTCAAGGTCCTTCCGACTTACATCGGGGGTTGGGAAGCGGCAATCGACAGGCTTGCCGAGCGTATTCCCGCCTTGCAGGGGGTCTACAAGCCCGGTGAGCACAAGATCCTTACCGCCGTTTACGCTCAGGTGTCGGGACAGTTCGGCAATGTGGTGCCGAAGGTCCTCAGCCTCGTCGAGGTGCTGGTCAGCCTCTTCTCGGTGATCGTGATGGGCCTCTACCTGTCCATCCATCCCGCGCAGTACCGCGAATGGCTCATTGCGCTCTTTCCGCCACGACATCGCGACCTCGTGCGGGACGTGCTGGCCGACTGCGCGAGCTCGCTCAGAGCGTACATCGTTGGCCTGCTGCTGACGATGACGTTTCTCGGAACACTGACGGCGCTTGGCCTCAAGCTCCTGCACGA
>JALYVY010000263.1 GCA_030852985.1 Gemmatimonadota bacterium
CCGAAGAGGGTGAGGACCTCGTGGGCCGAGGTTGATCTCATTCTCCGCCGGGGTAATCAGCTCTTCGGCGTGGAATGCAAGCGAGCCGATGCCCCGCGGATGACGCCCTCCATCCGCATTGCGATGACGGACCTCCAGCTCTCCGCCGTAGAGGTCGTGTACCCGGGTGCGAAGCGCTATCCGCTCGACGAAGGCGTGGACGCCGTGCCGCTCGCCACTCTGGCCAAGGCGGGAAGTCTCTTTGTGCGAATCGCGCCGTGAGCGATTCGAAGCCCGGGGTGGTCGCGGGAAAGGTGGTTGTGAGGAAGTCAGCGACACTCTGACGCGTCTCCTCGGAAACGATGAGCGGCTGCATGTGGCTAGAGGCGCTTCAGGCAGCGCCTGACGTGTGCCATGACCGGCTCCGCAGTGCGCTGCATGATGCGGCGCGTTTCGCCGACGCCGTCGGGATGCTCGATCACGCGTTGGATTGCCTCGGGCATTCTCTCGGCCAGTTCCTTGATGCGCTCGATGATGAGGTCAGCGGGCAGCTCCGCAGCGCGGGCAGCCGCACGCCAATGATTGCCGGTGACCGACGCGACTGCTCGCTGGCCGCCTATAGCCATCGCCAGCTTCGCCCCGCCCTTTACGAGCCGCGGATACGGCAGTGCCGAGATGACATCATAGAGTGGCGCAAGGCGATGCTCGGAACCGGGTCCATGCAGCATCGAGTAGTTCTTCGCGTGACCATCCGTGCCGGCAATGAGCCAGTTGAGGACATTCGCATCCAGGAAGCGCGCGACGTCCACCATGGCGTCCGACGAGTGGCGAGCGAGCAGCATGGCGATGTGGTTGAGCGTAGGTCCGCCGTCCGACTCGTACTTTCGCGTCGGCTGCACCGCGAGCGCCTGGCACATGTCCTCCTGATGAACGCGGATTACTACACCGGCGGAACGGTGGCGGTCGTAGCGCTCGACGACAATCGCCACCTCGTCGCCGAACCGTTGAACGGAGGAGTGGGCGGCGGACATACCAAGCTCGCGCGCGAGGTGCAGGCAGAAATGTTCGTTGTACGCGAGATCCTCAAGATCGAGCACCGGCGGCTTGAGGATGTGCGTGCTCGGAACGCGCCCTCGGGGAATACCCCAGCGGCGACCGTCATGGTAGAGCGTGGTCTTGGGTTGCGCGCCGGCGAGACTGAATTGCCCCTGCTCGTCACTGAATCGCCCCGCGGCCGGATTGCGGCGCAGCCCCGCGAGCAGAGAGGCGACGTCATCCCTCGCCAGCCATTCCACTGACATCGCAGTGTCCTTTGGCGTGGAGGTCCCAAGCACACGGTCAGAGTGATCGGGCCCGACGAGCTGGACAGCGCCGGCGCAGTCTTCTCCGACATGTGCCAGGATCTTGACGACGTTTGTCCGGGACGTTCCATACAGCCGCGCCCATTGCTCCACCACCTTCGGGTCGTCAGGCAGCAATCCCCAGAGGAATGCCGACGTGGCGCGGTGACCGTGTTCCACCGCGCCGAGTGGCATGGAGAGCGAGAGCGGAAAGGCGTCCGAGTGCGTGCTCCACGCCTCGTCATAGCGGAAGGTGAGCCTGCGGCTCGCCGACTGGAACACGTGACCGGCGAGCGCGCCGTGTAACACGACGGCGAGCTCGGGGCGGGCCGACCCTGTGAGCCGGCTCCGTTTAGCGCCGGTCATGCTCTATCATGGCTTGGGCAACCGCCGTGTTGTCGCTGAGGCGGTTGGCCATCCAGGGATGGAGGACCGTGCTGCCTTCGTCAACGTGGTGTGGGCGATCACGGTGTCAAGAAGGCCGACGCGCCCGCTCTTCCGCTGCGCTCCCTTGGGTCGCGCCTCCTCTACGGCTGCGCCCTTCGGCTCGAATCGCAGCACGAGTCCAAGGGCCGCGAGCGCCTTGAGGGCGAGTCCGAGCTCGGCGCCTGGCTTTCCCTTCTCGAACTCGGCGACCCAGAACCGGCTCGCGCCGATGCGGTTAGCCAGCTCGGTCTGGGTGAGTCCAGCCGCGGTCCGTGTATCGCGGACCAGCGAGCCGATGGTGGCGGCGTTGACGTTGGTGGGCATGGCGGCAGATGTTGATGATCCTCAACATGGCAGTGATGTTGACGCTCATCAACATAGCGCAAATGTTGTCGTTCGTCAACATTGCCACAATGTGGCCGCTCGTCAACATTCCGTAGACACGAGTGCGTGCCGCCGCGCGCGGTTAGGCGGAAGTGAGTGCGTCACAGTTCGCGGTTAATTGCGGTACACCTTCCACATGGCGTCGCCGGTGTCTCGGATATCAGAGACACTACTCGTCCTCGCAGTCCGGACGTATTGCGTCATGGGAAAGCCGCGTCACTGATCAGCTGGAGCCGATGCCGTGACGGACTGACCGCCCGCCGCTTTCGTTCGCCAAGTCAGCGTGGCGGTGCGGCCGCCCGGCGATGCAGTGGGGATCATCTCGCGCGTCAGCATGAACCAGTTGGCGTGGTGTTGTGATCACCTCGCGTGATGCTGCAGACACATGATGGCGCATCATGATCGCGCGTCTCCACATCATGCGCGAGCGAGCTGGTAGCTCGCACGCGACGCTTGCCTCGCCGTTCGCGCGATGTTGCACGACGGTCGGCCAAGGCTGCACGGTGTGACATCGAGCATGGCTCGGAGGCATGGGCCGCGTGCCACGTGCAGTGAGGAGCATCGCACCCTGCTCCATGCGCCTTGCGCGCCGCGCCAGGCGATCGGTCGCGATGCGCACGTGATCCGTCTCATCGCATAAGACGGAAGCACTCGCCTCCATGAGGCATGTCCGCGGTCGCGTCGAGCATTCCTCACGCGTCACCGCACTTGCACAGCCGCGCGTGGCATTCGCACACGCGGCGGCCTCGTTGGCCCGCTGCATCGGTACGCACGACATCCCCGGTTACGCCGGACGCACCCGCGCGCGCCGCGTTCGCACCCTTTTCGATCTTTCCCAAACTCGACATCATGCAGATGAAACAAGGCAACATGCTGCAATCATTGCGGAACGTGCAGGCGTTCCTCGATGACAACACGGCGGCACTCGATGCCGTCGTCCAGACCGGCGAGTGTCGCCGCCTGGACGACGCGATCACCCAACTGGCCACCCATGCATCCGATCAGGACGCGAGTCACATCGCGTCGCAAGGCTCCACCAGGCAGCAGGGTGCGTTGCGCACGGTGCTGCTGCGCGATCACATGTCCCCATTGCTCGTGTCGCCAGGGCCGATCTTCCGAACACACCGGCGATCGAGCCACTCCGCATGCCAGGGTGCGCCTCAGTACGGAGCGCCTGTCCACCGCGGCACACGGCATGGCCAAGGCGGCCGTCCCTTCGCCCCGGTGTTCATCGCCGCTGGCCTCCCATCCGACTTCGTTGCGCAACTCAACACAGCGGCTGACGCCATGATCGCGGCGGTGGGCGACTCGGTGCAGAGCCGCGGCAAGAGGAGCGGCGTCACCAAGGGCCTCGCCGACAAGCTCACGGAAGGCCGCAAGGTCATTCACATCCTCGACGCCTTCGTGAAGACATCGCTCAAGAGTGATCCGCCACTCCTTGCGAACTGGGAGCAGGTCAAGCGCGTGCAGCGCGTCCGTGCTCGCACCACTGCGACGACGTCGTCCACTCCTGCACCCCACGCCCACACCCACGCCCACGCCGACGCCGACGCCGTCCACGGCGCTGGTCTCTCCCACCGCCAGCCGCCTGATGCGACAGCGCACAAGTGCCAGCCATACGGCCCATCCTTTCGCTCTTCCTGATTCCCTTTGTCGCGTGGTTCGGCACGCTGCAATCCCTGCAACCGATACTACCGCCCGACCCGGTCAAGCTGGTCAGTCTCGCCACCTTTCTCAGTACCCTGACCGTCTTCGTCTATCGCCTGGGCGTGTGGCGGTAGGAGATGGAGAACACCAAGCACAACGTGGGCGCCGAAGTGAAGGCGTACCGCGAGGAATCGGCGGCCAGCTTCGAGGGATTGATCGGCACCTCGAAGCGATCGACCATCTCATGTCTGCCGAGACCGAGCGTGGTGAGCGCGTGGTTAGGTGGCAGCGTCGAACGGATCGTCGACGAGCTGATGATCATGCTGCATTTCCTTCGGCAGATCCTCCTCGCTCCTGACGCGTGACACCCACTCCCTCCCGAGGAATCCTATGCCCCTGCGGGCGAAGCTCGTTGGGCTTGTCCTCGTCGCGACCGCACTCGTCGCGGCCATCAGTATCGCACAAACACGTATGGAGTCAGCGCGGACGGCGGCGCTTGCAGCCTACGGCATTGCTACTTTGTCAGAGGGGCAATCGAACCGCGTGATGGAGCAGACTCTTGGAGCGAGCGTGCACCCCGTCGAGGCGGCACACCGAAAGTGTGTTGGCGAAGCTGCGCGTGGCATCCCGCTGGGGTGTTCCTGCGGCAGTTCTGCTGCCCGAGTGGGCGATGCGGCTCGGCTCTGCTAGAGCGTAGAGGACGAGGACGTCCCATCTTCTGCAGGCATGAGCGCTTGGGGTTCCGCCAGTCGCCACTGCGTTTCTAGCTTGGAACGCCCGGTGATGCGTGCGGGCTGATCCTAATGATCACCGGGGCAATGGGCCGTCCGAGTCGCCGGCCGATGGATCCACCATACATCGCCGATGACGGGTGCGAGACGCGGAGTACTGCGCACGCGGTTGGACATTGACGGGTGCTGCTCGCACAGACTCGTGGGTGTTTTTGGGCACAAGAATTTGCCTTGAACTATCCGGAGACGATCGTGGGTTTGATCCTCTGCTCGCCGGCCCATGGGCACGACTATCCGCGGCAGATTCTCGCGAACGCGAGCGCGCGAGGGATGAAAGAACAGTCGGCCGCGCTCGACCGTGCGCATTCTTTGCATGAGGGGGACGACGCTGCTCCTGCGGTACTAATGCAGACCATCGGATACGCCTATTTCCATCTGCCGGATCCAGCCGTCGTCGACTCGGTGTTTGCGGGCGTGCACTATTCCGCATCCGCTTTCAACCGAGCGCTATTTGATTGAGCAAGCACGTTCGACACGCGTCGGCGACTGCCAAAGGTCAGGGAGTGAGGCTAGCGACGGTCGCCGCCCCATTATGCCGGAGTGCAGCAGTGAGTTGGCGTGCTCGTCGAGTAGGAATGGAGCCCGAGGATCACGTAGATCATTCCGCGGGTGAGGCCGTTCAGAGACCCGACGCATCTGTCGTCGAGCCTCGCTCGATTACCGCCGGTCAGGGTATGGTGAGCCTAGTCGGAACGAGCACCGTGACAGTGTTGCCCGATACTCCTGTGCCGGTGCCATAGCCCCAGCAATAGAATTCCGAAGTCGCCGACTGGGCGCAGGCGTTGTTTTGGCCGATGTTCACCGTGGAGAATGCGAGGGACGGCGCGACGGCCGTTGGCACTGCCTTGGGTAGGGACGTTCCGTCGCCTACACCGGGAAAACCAGCACCCCAGCAGAAGAGGCGGTCGGAAGTAGTGACGCCGCATTCCTCGCCGCCGCTACCAGCGCCAAGGCGCCGAAATTGTTGTCCGCCGGCCACCGGGATTGGCGTTTCGCTGAAGACGGAAGGTCCGAGATTATCACCATTGTATGTCCCACCCACCCAGCAATATGCCGCGCCAGCCGCCGTCAGCGCGCACACCGACCCACTACTGATGGCGATTCGCGCGAACGTGACCCTGCCCAGCACCGCCGTTGGTGCAGCCGCGAATACTGCTGGGGTGACCCCAACCTGCGTGGTACCCAGCCGCCCACCGCTATTGCTGCCCCAGCAATACGCAGCGCCGTCGCGGGTGATGCCACACGTCAGGTTTGCGCCGGCCGCCAAGTGCTGGAATTTGAGGTTGCCAGCGACCTTCACGGGCGACGGTCGGCGCGTGGTGCCGTCGCCGTACGACCCGGTGCCAGTCCCATCGCCGATCTCGCCGCTCACGTTCGACCCCCAGCAGAAAGCGTCCCCCGCCGCCGTCAAGCCGCAGCTGTGGCCGTAGCCGGTCACGAGTTGCACGAACCGTTCGGA
>JALYVY010000264.1 GCA_030852985.1 Gemmatimonadota bacterium
AGGGCGGTGGCCGCTCGTCGATCGCCGCCGGCATACTCAAGGCGAACGGCTTCGACGATGTGGCGAACCTGGTCGGTGGATTCGGGGAATGGGCGCGCGCCGGTCTAGAGGTGGAGCGACCGAAGTAGGTTAGGGGGCGGACCCTGAAGCCCAGACCAAAGCGACGACAGTTGGCGGACGAACGGAAAAATACGGACATCGGACCTGGATATCGGAATGAGCATCCGAGATCCAAGTCCGATGTCCGCATTTTTCCGTAAGTCCGCCAACTGTCGTCGCGATTCCGTTGTTCCGCTCGTTCCGGCTACCGTGTGGGCCACGCAAACAGTTTGGCCGGCTCCGTCCCAGTGCGCGCCGCCGATACATCCGGGGGCTCCGTCGCGAACGACTGCGTGCGATCCAGGCTGCTGAAGCGCAGCTCGATGCGCCCTTTCCCTTCACCCGCCCGCGTGAGCGGAATCGCGAGGTCGGCCCGGTACATCCGCTTCGCATGCGACGGGTACGCCGCGAGCACGCTCACCCCTACGCTCGCCCGAGTCGCATTGACGCCATACGGCGCGTCCCCCGCCCAGAGTGTTCCCACCTCAGTGAATGCCGCGAATCCGATATCCGCGTGACGCATCACCGACGCTCCGCTCCAGCGCACCTCTCCGTGCGCCACGTTGCGTTGCGCACCGGCAAGCCCGGAATAGTGATACCCGATGAGCCCTCCGTCGCGGTCGGCAAACGTCACCTGAAGGGGCAGCACCGACTTCGATCCACCCGAGTACTCGTTCGATAGCGCCAGCACGACACCCGGCGCGCTCCCCCAGAACACGCTCGTGTGGTTGCTTCCAATAACGCTGTTCCATCCCTCGCCATTGGGGTCGTGCGCACCCTCGACGAGTGCCAGGTTTGCCAGCAGGAAGTTGCGCGTTGCGGTGCCCGCGTAGAACGCGCCGGAGAGCAGGTAGTCCTCCTCGCCGAATCGTGCAAGCCCGCGCGCGGCGAACACGCCCAACGCGGCGCCACGCATTGCGTCCTGTGAGCCCACCAGTGCGTCAAAACCATTCACGCTCTGAAAGCTGACGCGACGTACTCCGCCCAGGATCCCGACCCGGACCGCGCGAAATGACGAATACCGTCCTCGCAACGCCGTCCCTGTGTCGGCGCGAAGACCCGTGTCGTCGATCACGATGCCGGCCGAGGCAGGATCCACTCGCCGTCCGGTCAGGGCACCGCCGAGGAGCCCGACCGTCTGCGTGCCGAACAATCGCGTCAACGAGCTCACGTCCCACGAGCGGTCGTCGACCTGCAGGGCGAGCGGCTCACGACCGGCGCGTTCGAACCCGCGATAGCCATTGCCCGTCGAGTAACCCGCATGCCACGACACGCGCTGCAGGTCCGTGAAGAACGGATGCTCCACCTCCGTTACGACGCGCTCGCCGATCCGGAACCGGTCCGCATTCAACACGAGGCGAAAGGGATGACCGAACAGCATATCCTCTTCCACACCAATCCCGTACGCGGTCTGGTACGAACGTCCGCGCTCCACGCGCCCGACTACCCGTAAGGCCTGTCCACCGATGTTCTCATTCCCCAGCGAAAAGGCATCGGGTACGACACCGCGAAATCGCCCGCTCACCAGCACCGGAATTTCATCGGTCGTTGAGACCCGGACTGCCACCGTACCTCCGGTGTCGCGGACAACTCGCACCACCGCGTCCGAAAGGAACGGCTGCGCCCGCAGCACACGCTCCGACTCAGTGCGCCGTCGCTCGGTACACGCCTTCCCCGGCGACAGCGAGAGGAACGCGGCGACGACGTCGGCCGTCGTCGTGGCATGGTGCAGCCCGATCGCCCGAGCCGCCGCCTGCCACTTCTTCGCCGCACCCGCAAAGGGCGGTGGCGACGGCTCGATATCGACACGACTCACCAGCTCGCCCGTACAGACGAACGTCGAGTCGCTTCGCTGCGCCTCGACCTGCCGCAAGGGGAGAAGAATGAACACGCACGCCAGGAGGCGCGCTGAGTACTTGATGTTGGACACAGCCCGTACAGTAGCAGGACACGCGCCAACGAAGCGCACGTCAGGAGGGCTCGCGAGTCCCGCGCTGAAGCGTGAGCGTGAACGTACTTCCTTGCCCCAGCACGCTCTCCACCGACAGCGAACCTCCCATCGCCGTGGCCAGGTCGCGGCTGATGGACAAGCCAAGCCCCACCCCCTCGTGCGGACGGTTCAACGCACGCCCCACCTGGATGAACGGGTCGAAGATCCGCTCGACACGATCGGGCGCGATGCCGATGCCCGTGTCACGCACATGGACGCTCACCGTCGCGTCCGACACTTCACACCGGACGTCGATGCGTCCCCCTTCGTTCGTGTACTTCACCGCGTTCGACAGGAGATTGATCAGCACCTGCTGAAGCTTCTCGACATCCGCGCGGACCGTTACCTCTTCACCACAAGTCTCCACCGAGTACGACAGCCGGCGATCCCGCAGCTGCGGCGCAACGAAGTCGTCAATCGTGCTGAGCGTCTTCCCGAGCGGCACGTTGGAAATGGCGTAGCGCACCTCCCCGGACTCGAGCTTCGCGAAGTTGAGCACGTCGTTGATGAGCGACAGGAGCGTCTGCTGGCTGCGCTCGATGCGCTGCAGCGCATCCCGCTGCGACTGGTTGACATCGCCGTAGATCCCCAGTTGAAGGATCTCGGTGTATCCCCCTATCGCATTGAGCGGCGTCCGGAGCTCGTGGCTCATCACCGCGAGGAAATCGCTCTTGGCCCGGTTCGCATCGAGCGCGGCATCGCGTGCCTCGGACGCGGCCGTCGACGCGATCAGCAGCTGCTCGTTCGTGCGCTCCAGCTGCTCCGACGTGCTCATCGCCTCCTCCACCTGCGACGCCAACTCGTGCTGCGATGCCTGCACTTCCGTCGCCATGCGGTTGAAGCTCGCACTCAATCGTTGCACCTCGTCAGACGCGGAGCGCGTTGTCTCCACTCGGCGGCCATAGAGGCCCAGGGCCATTTCTTCCGCGGCCGTAGCCAGCTCCCCCAGCGGCCGCGTGATCTGGCGAGCAAGTGTCCACGAAATCACCACGCCGCCGATGAGCAGTAGTACGCTCACCAGCGCCAGCCGCCGCAGCGTCCTGCGCGGCCCGGCAACGATGGCGCTCTTCGGCGCTTCCAGTACGTAGATGTACGGCGTCCCCTGCACCCTGTGCTCGGTGCCGAGCTGCGGCTCGCTCGACGGCCGCGTGGCGATGTACCCATACTCCGCCGTATCCCTTCTCAGCGGCGGCACCACGGAATGCCCGTCGACCGACGACCAGAATTGGTCCGTCGAGTTGCGCAGGTAGACCGTGAACTCCTCGCCGGACAGGTCGCGAATCATCTGCTTCACCTGGGGATTCGACACGATCCGACGCTGCTGCACAATGGCGCCAATGCGCCGGCCGTCACGCATGACGGGCGCCACCGTCCAGTAGAACACGTGGTTGCCCGACGGGTAGAACGCTCCCATCTGGACGGCCGTATCCATGGCGCCGGCCGCCGGAACCTCGCTCACGCGCGTGCCAATCCGCGACCGAAGCTCTGGCGCGAGCGCCGTAATGGAATCCCCTCGCACGTCGACACCAATGTGGGCCACACGGCGGCCGTCGGCCGCCCAGAGCTCCACCGGAAGCCCCGAGTCCGCCGGCACCGCTACCTTGCCCAGCGCGGTGGCCACCGCCGAATCATCCCTGGCCGACCATTCACTCCCTTGTGGTGTATCAACTGCTCGCACGAGCAGTGAATCCCTTCCCAGTTGGTGAAGCAACGCCACGCGAGTCTTCACCGCCGCTTCGCCCGACTGTACCAGCACGCCCAGCAAACCCTGAATGCGCAGATGCAAGGCGTCGGCACGAGCCTGCACCAACGCCTGGTACGTCAGCGTCAGTGAAAGCGTCATGACGAGTACGACGACGGCCGCCGTGATCACCGGCAGTTGACGCGCCAGCGACCAGCGCGCCCAAGGCCACCGGACGCGGAAATGAGAAGTCACTTAATCGGATGTTCGGAGAGAGGAATTGCCAAGGTGGATCATAATCCGACGTGCGGCCAGAGTAGAAGCGTACTCGGCGATGATATTGGCCCAACTTTCGCCATCTAATGATCGGGCGCGACTGCCGCGGCCGAGACTCAAACCTGAATACGAATGACATCACGTGCGACGACGGCGCTCGCGCGCCGCACCGCTCTCCTGTTCGCTGCCCTCTCCATCGCCGCAGCTTGCTCCAAGCAGGTCTCGGCCGCCAAGCGTGTGGCCGGCGGCAAGCGCTTTCATCACGCAGCAGTCTGGTCCCCCGCCACCCTCACGGATGTCCAGGGGGTTCCCATTGCTGACCTGAAGATCGCGCTCACGAAACGCCTCGCGGCCGAACCTCCCGCCGGCGTCGACAAGGATGCATGGCACCACACGCAGGCCCTCTACAAGAGCCTCGGCCAAACGCCGCTGTGGCTCACGAGCGACGGTGTCGCGAAGGATCGCGCGAAGGACCTCACCGATGCCGTGCTCAGTGTGAGCAACGACGCGCTTCGCCCCGACGCCTATCCCATCGTCGAGCTGGCGAACGCGCTCGGTGCGGTGAAGGTCGCGAAACCCACGGCGGACCAGCTCGCGAATGCAGACGTCCTCCTCTCGACCATGTACGCATCGTTGGGCGAGGACCTGCTCATCGGCCAGATCTCACCAAAGGACGTCGGTCAGGCATGGCACATCAACCCCGATCAAGACGACGTTGACAGCGCCCTCGTGCACTCCCTCGGCGACACTCTCGCGCGAGGGATCGCCGAGATGAGGCCCCCGGAACCGGCGTACGCCGCACTCCAGAAGGAGCTCGCGCGCTATCGCGAGATCGTGAGCAAGGGCGACTTCCCGCATGTGCCCGCAGGCAAGACGCTTCGGCAGGGACAGTCGGACTCGCCATCGCGCATTTCAGCACTCAGGGAGCGACTCGCGGCAGAGGGACTTACTGCTGGAGGTGAGGCGACGGCGGCCGTGACGTCCGACTCCGCTGCGCCGAAGCGCGCACGGTCGACAGCATCCGCCGGCGGCTCCGTTTACGACGCCGGCCTGGCCGAGGCGATCGGACAGTTCCAGTCCCGCCACGCCATTACCGTCGACAAGACCTTGAGCCCCGAAACCGTCAACGCGCTCAACGTGCCTGCGGCATATCGGCTCGGTCAGATCGCCGCCAACCTCGAGCGCTACCGCTGGATGCCGCGGTCGCTCGGCTCGCGTTATGTGCTCGTGAATGTCCCCGCGTTCGAGCTCACCGCTTTCGACAGCGGCGAGAAGACGCTCGAGATGAAGGTCATCGTGGGGCAATCGTACGAGGACAAGGCTACGCCGGTGTTCAGCGACTCGATGGAAACGGTCGTCTTCCGTCCGTACTGGAACATCACGCCGGACATCCAGGCGAAGGAAATAGCACCGAAGATCGCGGCGAACCCCGGGTACATGGACGCGGAGAACCTCGAGTACTTCAAGGACGGCGGCGCCACGCGCATTCGCCAGAAGCCCGGCCCGAAGAACGCGCTCGGCTTCGTGAAGTTCCTGTTCCCCAACGAGTACAACATCTACCTGCACGACACGCCGAATCACGACCTGTTCAACAAGGACGTGCGGGCGTTCAGTCACGGCTGCATTCGCGTCGAGAAGCCGAATGAGCTCGCGCAGTGGGTGCTCGGATGGGATGCTGCGAAGGTCCAGGAGGCGATGGACAATGGGAAGGACAACACCTCCGTGAAGCTGCCGGCGAAGATTCCGGTATACATCACCTACGGCACCGCGTTTATCCGCGACGGACAGCTGTTCTTCGGCAACGATCTCTACCACCGTGACGACAAGCTGGTAAAGGCGGCCGCGTCGGCCGCGCTGGAGAGTCCCGCCGCAAAGGCAGCGCTGGAGCAGCTGAAGAAGATCGCCGCGGCGTGATGGGCTAGTTGCCCACCCGCGTCACGGGCGCGGGT
>JALYVY010000265.1 GCA_030852985.1 Gemmatimonadota bacterium
CAGCGCACCGTCCTGTCCCTCCACTACTTCGAGGACCTCAACGCGCGCGAGATCGCCAACGTGCTCGGCGTCAGCGAGTCCCGCGTCTCGCAGATTCGTTCGAAGGCGCTCGCGGAGCTCCGCAGGATCATGACCCCGCTCCGCGCTTCGGCGTAGTGCGACCGCCCGTCAGGCTTGCGCGCCTCAGGTTCGCAAGGGACGGGAGCGTGAAGACAGCTCGTCCCTCCTGAACCACCAGCGTTCCACCGCACGACGCTGCCAACACGACGGCGTCAGGGCTCACGCTGCCGCGAAGGGGCGCGCCAACCGCGACGCTCTCCGTGTCACCGCTGAGGTCGATGGCGACAGCCGCACTGCCGTCGACCCTCGCACGCTTGGCGCCGTCGATCATGAGGAGCAGGACACGCAGCAACACCGCGGGCGATACGCGAACCGGAGGCACGACGCCGGTCACGTGCACCCTGCACACCGTGGAACGCATCGCGGGGCCGAGCGCATGAATCGTGACGGCCAATTCGAGAACGCCGCTCAGGTCGAGCGCCTCGTGACGAGTCGAGCGGCTCGACAGCGCCGAGGTGAACCCGATGAGGCCCGTAAGCTGCGTCAGCTCTCGCCGCAGCATGGGGACGTCCCCCGGCACGTCACCCGCCGAAGAGAGCTCGAGGGAGACGGCGAGTACCGTGACGCTGTTGTTCATGGCGTGCATGATTCCGGCGACGAGGTCCTCGTACAGGACCGTCCAGCTACCCGTGAGCGTCGTGTCGCTCGCGAGCGTGTTGCCGCCGGACGCCGCAATCACGACACGTATCCTGAATACGCCAGTTGCCGCACCGCGTCTTCCATCATTCGCCTGCCCTCTTCTGACCTGGGATTCGCAAAATACTCGACCACGGCGTTCACAGCCGCAACAGTGGCCTCGAGGCGGGTCGCGTCATGAATTCCTCCCACGTGGCCGAGGCCGATTTCTGCGGCGACCTGCGCGGCGCTGTCGAGCAATTTCCGTTGCTGCACGCATTCGGGTGGGATGAGTGACGCGATCCACGCGAGTCGCGCGCGCGGCCTCGCAAGACTGGTAGTGCTGGCATCGACCGCGCGCGTGAGATCCACGTGTACGCCACGCAGCAACTCGAGAAGGGAATTGTCCAGGCTGACCATTGGCATCGGTGTGGGAGAAGCATTCCCACTGTAGTCTCGACATGATGCGCCCAAACAATGAGCGGTCGAACGGGCGGCTCTACTCGGAAAGCGCGCTGCGCAGTGCCGGTTCCAGGCTCGGGAAATCGAACGCAAATCCGGCGCTGACGAGGGCGCCTGGGACCACTCGCTGGCTCGCGAGCAATGTGGCGCGCGCCATCTCGCCGTACGCCAGTTCGAGGGCGAACGCGGGAACGGTCAGGACCGCGGGACGGCTCAGCACGTGGCCGAGCGTAGCCGTGAAGTCTTCGTTCGTGACGGGATTGGGTGCAACGAGATTCACGGGACCTCGCACGTCATGCGCAAACAGCAGGTGTTCCATGGCGCGAACGTGGTCGTGCAGGGCGATCCAGCTCATCCACTGCCGTCCGCCGCCGATCTTTCCACCGGCGCCGAGCTTGAAGGGCGGGAGCATCTTCGCGAGTGCGCCGCCGTGATGTGAGAGAACCAGCCCCGAGCGGAGCAGGGCGAGCCGAACTCCGGACTCGGCGATGGGTGCGGCGGCCTCTTCCCACTGCTGCACGACGGACGACAGGAAATCGCCGCCGCGCGCGCTGGACTCATCGAGCAGTTCGGCGGCGCGGTCGCCGTAGTAGCCGATCGCGGAGCCGCTCAACACCACGGACGGCTTGACGTCCATCGCCGCGACGGCGCGGGCAATGAGGGAGGTGCCGAGTACGCGACTCTCCAGGATTTCGCGCTTGTGGCTGGGCGTCCACCGCTGGGCGACAGGTGCGCCTGCCAGGTGAACAATGGCCGTGCACCCCGCGAGCGCCTGCGGGCTCAGTTGCGCGCGGGCAGGGTCCCAGGGGATGTCGCCCGGCTGCGCGTCCCGCGACGAACGCACGAGCCGTCGTACGGTGTGTCCACCGGCGCGGAGGCTGGTGACGAGCGCAGTGCCGATCATGCCCGTGGCGCCACTGACCGCCACGGTCATCATTGGTCGAGTGCCATGCAATGCAGGATCCATATCGAGTATGTAGCGGATCGCTGCGCTGGGACCAAATCGGGCTAGCCGAGCTCTCCGCTGTCGAGAAGCAGGCTGGCAACGGCGGCGATGACCGCCGTGTTGTCGTAGACGCCTTCGGCAATCCGGCGACGGATCTGCAGGATGCGGTCGCCGAAGTGGGAACCGAGCGCGCCAGCTGGAAGTCCGGCGACGAGAGCGCGGGCGTCGGTGCGATGGTCAGTCACGGCCCTCTCCATGTCGAATGCATCCGGAGCCGCGGTAGCCGAGCTCGGACGGCCCAGCATCTCGTCGCTGCTTAGATCCGGCACTCTTGGTGTGGTCATTTCCTTGAGCTTTCGGAACGTTGAGGCGCAGACTTTAGCGATCGCCCGGTTTCTCTGTGGAATCAAGTCGTTGCGCCCTTCAATCCACGTTCCCTGAACAGAGGCTCGATGATCGGACGTTCGTTCCCGATAGCGATGGATAGCGCATGTTCGAGGACATCCCGTGCAAGCTATGCGGGCCGTTATCATACGCATCTGCCATGCCTGACTGGACACTGACGCTGAGGTCTGTAAACGGATAGCTCTGCACTTGCTATGCACACGAAGCGGGGCCCCGCCAATCAACGCCGCGGCGCGACCTCTTCAAGCTGTGCCATGATGCTCGCGCTCGGTGGAGATTGGACGCGCTGTTAGGTTGGATGCAATGGCGACGATTCTCTGTGTTGACGACGAGCCGGCAATCGGAATGATCCTCGAGGATACGCTCGAGCGCGCCGGTCATTCACCGATCATCGCGAGCAGCGTTCCGCAGGCACTCCAGGCGCTCCAGAACGGTGGCGTCGACCTGATCATCTCGGACTACCGGATGCCGGGGCTGAGCGGGCTCGAGTTCCTGCAGCTCCTTCGGCAGGAAGGGTATGACGTCCCGCTCATCATGCTTACGGGCTACGCGACGATCGAACATGCGGTGGAGTCGATCAAGGCGGGCGCCATGGACTACATCACGAAGCCGGTGCTGGCAGAGAAGTTGGAGCTCTCCGTCGACCAGGCACTGGAATTCTCGCGCCTTCGTCGCGAGAACACGGTGTTGCGGCGCGAGGTAATGGAGTTCCGCAGCGAACGCCAGATTGTTGGCGAGAGCGCGATCATGCGGCGCGTGATGCAGACCGTTGTCACCGCCGCACCTACCCGGGCGACGGTGCTGCTGCAGGGTGAATCGGGCACGGGCAAGGAGCTCTTTGCGCGGGCCATCCACGACGCGAGCGACCGACGCGACCGGCCATTCATCAAGCTGAATTGTGCCGCGCTCCCCGAGGGGCTCATCGAGAGCGCGCTGTTCGGACACGAGAAGGGCGCGTTCACCGGTGCCATCAAGCGCGTGGAGGGCGCGTTCGAGCGTGCCAATGGGGGAACGTTGCTGCTCGACGAGATCAGCGAGATGCGACTCGACCTCCAGTCGAAACTCCTGCGCGTGCTCCAGGAACAGGAGTTCGAGCGTGTGGGCGGCACGGTGCCGATCAAGGTCGACGTCCGCATCATCGCGACGACGAACCGCGACCTCGCGGCCTTCTCCGCTGCCGGACATTTTCGCCGCGACCTGTTCTTCCGGCTGAGTGTGATACCGATCTCCATTCCACCGCTGCGGGAACGACCTGGCGACATCCCGCTGCTGTCGGCTCGATTCGCGACTCGCGTGGCAGCGGAGTTGGCCAAGGAGGTCAAGGCCATCGCGCCGGAGACCATGACGATGCTCCAGAGTTTCGAGTGGCCTGGCAACGTGCGTGAGCTCCAGCACGCCATCGAGCGGGCCGTGATCCTCTCGGCGGACACTGTCCTCCAACCCGAGTCGTTCGACGCACATCGGTTTGGGCTCACGGAAACGGGAGCGGGTCCGTCGCCGCGCCGTACGCTGCCCACGGTCGCCGCGCTCATTGAAGCGGAACGTGATAGCCAGTCCATAGCGCCAGCAGCGGGCGTCGTGCTCGCAACGCTCGACGTGAGAGAAGCGGAGCGAACGCTCATCGCGCGTGCGCTCGAGGTGAGTGGCGGGAACAGGACTCGGGCGGCCGAATTGCTCGGCATGAGCATACGGACCCTTCGCAGCAAGCTGGCAGTGCCGAGCGTGTGAGGCATTGGCGCTCGGCGTGTGGACGTAGAGTCCGGGTCGACATGTGTGTCCTGAGTGAGGCGGCGATCTTTCCGCAGGAGGCTGGGCGCCCCGTGAATGGCGCCCTTGCATCTCGAACCGCCTCTGCCCAAAGTCCTCGAACCGGCCCGTGCCGCGCCCGTCCCGCTGCTCTCCACCAAGCCTGGTGGCATCGGCAATTGAAATTCTCGCCTGAGGAAAGCGCTCGATGATAGCACCGGCAGCAGAAGCAAGCGGTCTTGCGGCATCCATTGCGACATTTGCCGAACCCTGGAACAAGGTCTTCTCGCATTCCAAGGTCGTCTCGGCGGGCACGTTGTTCTTTCACCTGGTGCCTCTCATTACTGCCGGTGGAGTCGCCTTCGCTGCCGACATCGCCACGCTTCGCGCGTTCCGGGCTGGGGCGGCAGAACGGTCGCGGCAGGTCGCGGCCCTCGCGGCGACGCATCGATGGGTGGTGCTCGGCCTGGCGGTCTCGTTCATCAGCGGCATCCTGCTCTTCCTGTCCGACGTCGAGACGTTCCTGGGCTCGATCTACATCTGGATCAAGCTGGGATTCGTGGCGTTGCTGCTGATCAATGGATTCGTACTCTTGCGGATCGAGACGGCGCTGGCGCGTAATGCAGTCGACGACGAGCAGTGGAACCGGCTTCGCCGTGTGTCGATGCTGAGCGCCTTTCTGTGGATCGCGACGACGTTAGCTGGTGTCGTGCTGAAGGAATTCGCGTGACGGAGATCCTGACCAGCTCCTGAGCAAGAATGCTGATCGGCGTGGCGGGAATGGTAGGGTCGGGAAAAAGCACGCTTACTCGGGCATTGGCGGCGCGCTTCGGGTTGCAACACGCACTGGAAAGCGTGGACGAGGACAACCCATGGCTCGAGCAGTTCTATGCCGGCGGTGAAGAGGCGATGCGCGCGCATGCGCTTCACCTTCAGCTGCACTTTCTCGCGACGCGCTTCGAGAGCATGCGTCGCATGCGCGGTGCGGGGGGCAGCTGGATCCTCGACCGCACATGGTACGAGGACGCGGAGATCTTCGCGCGCGGCCATTTCGAGGAGGGGTTGATGTCGTCGCTGGAGTGGGAGCTGTACCAGCGGCTGTACGTCGAGCTCCTGCATTCGCCGTCCGCGCGGCCGCCGCGACTGCTTATCTATCTCCACGCGCCGCTCGAGACGATCCTGCATCGTATCCGCCTGCGCGGCCGCCCGAAGGAGAAGGAGACGGCGGAGAGCTACTGGGCGGCGGTGCATGCGCGGTATGAGCTGTGGATTCGCGCGTTTCGCTCGTGTCCTGTTCTCAGCCTCGACGTGCGTGAGTATGACCTCGTCGCCGACCCCCGGGCGATCGATGCGATCGCGCAGCGCGTGCGCCAGCAGCTCGAGCCGGTGCTTCCCCAGACGGAGATGTTCCTGGCGGTCTGAGCGTACGAACTTCATGGCTGGCTTCGTGTAATACATTCTGGTCAAGACACCATCCGGAGCCCGTCATGTTCGCATCCCGCCGCCCAGTCGCCTTGCTCGCTGTGTCGCTGCTCCTCGTCAGTTGCCGGGAGAAGGCGCCAGAGCCCGTGGATTCCGCCTTGTCGCAGGACCTGGCGATGGCGCAGCGCGGCGGGCCCGCGGGTCCGTCTGTATTCAACGACGCACCCGTTGGCGCGGCACCGTCGGCCCCGGCGCGCGGCGCGCCGACACCCAAGC
>JALYVY010000013.1 GCA_030852985.1 Gemmatimonadota bacterium
CCCCCGGCGCGGCTCACACGAGGGTGAACCGGCCGGGGCAACGACATCAGCTCGAAGCGATTATGTAGCCGGAATCGCTAGAGAGCAAACCTGGCGTTTCGGTGAGCAGGGCTCCCGAACATACGTTGACGGTCATTGAGAGTCTCCAGCATTCGCAGCGCGAGAGACTCGCGCCACATGCGATAGGTGAGTTGATGTGTCGGAAGAAGCGAGTGTGGAGACTACTGACCGCTGATGATGGTACCGTCTTCGCCGCGCTCGGCGACCGTGTAGCCGCTGAAGTGCTTCACTCGACGGAACAGCATATCGTTGGTGTAATCGATGACGGTCGACAGGGAGTGGTCTGTCGCGGACTCGTCAAAACACCCGCCCAGATCCGGGCAGTAGGACATCAACCAGTTCTTCGCATCTGTGACGGAGACATTTGGTGCGTACATGTACAGCTCGACCGACTTCGATGGATTGAAGCTCATCGCCGGGTAGAAATTGATGCCCGGGTGATCGCTCGCGGCGTTCTGGATCACGACCGTCAACGTCACGGGGTGCGTCTCGGGGTCGCAGGGCGCGTCCCAGTACGCCGCTCCGTAACCTGAGGTGAGCAGATCGCAAACGGCACCAGCCGGGATGTCCAGGTGATTCGGTCCGAGAGCGAACGACTCACTCTGGTTCGGATCGAATGTCACCGAGTAGGTGCCATCAACCACTCCGATCATCGCCTTGTCGGCGGCCGTCGGGGCGTACATCGAAGAACCCTGCACAGTCTTGACGGGAGCAGCTGCGGGCGAGGAGACCTCACCTCGGCAAGCGCCAAGAAGCAGCGCTCCGACCAGAACTGTATAGCGTGCGACTACTGCGCGTGCCTGCATCGGCGTGTGCATGGTTCTGTCCCCCCGAGCAATGCGCCCAGGTTTGATGGTGGTCAGCGGGCGGCGAGGATGCTGCGTGCCTCCCGATTCGCGTGTCTCGCAGCGCTTTGCGGCGCGGCGACGGGATGAGCGTAGGCAATGCCAAGGCCAAAACAGGCTATGTGACCGATTGTGGTCACAGTGTCTCGAAACCCGTCGTGAATTCCTGAATCCGGTCAAAAAAGCACTTGGATTTTCAGATAATCTGACCGAGGGAATTTCTGGTCCAATTCGCGAAACGCCCGCAAATTCGCATTTTGCCTAGCAGAGCTGCCGTTTGCCTGCCCGCGGGGCCATTGAATTACGATCAACGGGAAGCGGCCGCGCCAAGGTCCGACCGCCGTCTTGCTGGAGGTCTCCGGAGGGGAGCGCGATCAAGGGGGATGCAGGGAACTATCTGTGAAGGTAGACTTCACTCTTCATACTTGCGACGTTTCCCGATCTCGCCCCGGCTGAGCATTTTCTTCGCTCTTCGGGTGTAGTACATCCCATGGCCGAGCCAATCATTCCAGTTCAGTCACCCGCAGACAGCAGTACGCCCCCCTTTCGAAACGTGATCGATTCCGAGGGGGCGCACTGGCGCGTGTATGAACAGGAGTTTGGGGGTTACGACCGGCGCAGTGGGCGCTCGCTCATCTTCAACGGTGATTTCGCCGTTCGCCGGGTGCGGAACTTCCCCCAGAACTGGATCGACCTGTCGGATCTGGACCTGATGACGGTCAGCTGGAAGGCCTGACACAGGCGTTCGTGCTGGCTATCGGGACATGCAGACGCGTTTCGAGGCGTCGACGGTCGGGCTAGCCGTGCGCTACCCGGCGATCAGGGGACGGCGTACGAAAATGCGAGGGTACCGCCGCCATCCGCATTGGGAAATACGGTTGCGCCCAGAAGGAAATGATCAAGCTTGTTGTCGGGGTGGGCATGCGAATAGCGCACCACTTTCAATCCGCTGAAGGTGCCGATTCCCGCGCCCAGGGCCACGTCGCTCGCCCAGTGATTGTTGTGGTACATCCGGGAGAGCCCCACCAGGGTTGCTCCACCGTACATCAGGGGCGCAACGATGATCACGGAGCCGGGGTGCATTCGCCGCATCTCGCTCGTGACGGCCGCGGCCGCCGCGAATGCCGTGGTGGTGTGGCCGGACGGAAACGACTGGTAGTCGCCGTTTTGTACAGCCGTTCCATCGGCGCGAAGCTTGGGCTTGTTGCGTCCGAAACCCCGCAGGAAACCAAAATCCCTCGGCGTCGTGTCGGCGTTCACATAGGGTCGAGACCGGCCGAGCACGCCCTTGAGAATGCTGGTTATTCCAGAGGCGAGGAGCACTCCCTCCGTACCGTGCCAGCCGAGATCTGCGAGATCCGGGTGGTTGGTGAGCTTTCCGGCCGCGTACAATCCACCGCCAATGATGAACGCACCGGGCGTGCTGATCGCCTCGACGTCCTTGCCGGCCTTGTCGAAGAACTTGTTGGCCCGGACATCCTCATCCTGGAGGGATTCGGCGATGTGCCGGTCGAGGGGAAACATGGCGACGGTGACCAGCGCGAAGCCTCCGGCCAGCGCTGCATCGCGATACGTGAAGAGCGTCTTGTGGCGCTGGGCATCCGCCGTGTCGCGAGGCACGATGGTGCGGCCATCGGGAATGGTGTCCTGTGCCGCGATGCGGTTGGCGGTGGCGCAAGTGAGCGACAGACCCAGAAAGAGGGCGCGTGAGTGCATTCCTTTGATCCGTACCATTGATTGCGACGGGTTAGAGCGATTCGATGACCGGGCCATGGCCGGATGCAGGAATCGCGCGAGGACCTTGTGAGCGCAGTTCGTGCATTCCCATGGCCAACCCCATGATGCCCCATTATCGGACGACCACCGCGAAGCGATGAGTGGACACCTGAGCCGCCTGATCAGCGACTACGGGTACCTGATCGTTGCGTTGTTCATATTCGCGGAAGGCATCGCGATCCCGTTCCCGACCGACACCACGTTGATCACCGCGGCGGCTTTCGCGGCGCACGGCCGGCTGTCGCTGTGGGTGATCTTCCTGGTGTCGACCGTGGCGACGTCGTTGGGGACGTCGGTGGCGTTCGTGCTTGGGAGACGGGGCGGCGACTTCTTCGACAAACATTCGAAGCGGGTGAGCCCCCAGGTCCTCGACCGAACGAGAGGGTTTTTCGACCGGCATGGGGGAACCGCCGTCCTCATTGGGCGCTTCGTGCCGTTCGCGAGAATGCTGATCGCACCACTGGCGGGGCTGTCGACGATGTCGTTTGCCCGGTTCACGGTGTTCAACGTCGCCGGTGCGGCCATCTGGTCGGGGGTGTTCTGCGGCGTCGGCTACTTCTTTGGACAGCACCCGCCCAAGTTCGGGCACGGCCTGGTGCGGGGCGCCCTCATCGTCACGGTAGGCCTTGCGGTCATCGTCACCATTGCCGTGGCAGGCGGGTGGCTGGTCGAGGAGAGCGACGCGGCGTGGCGCGCGGAAGGGACGGTCTGGCATCGCATCCTGATGTCTGCGCCGATACGATGGCTTGCCGGCCATTCCCCTGCCGCGCGCGCATTCCTCTTCCGTCGGTTCACGCCCGGTGACTACCTCGGACTCAACCTGACCATCGGTCTTGGCCTGAGCTTCGTGGCGCTGGTGATCTTCAGCGCGATCACGAATTCGCTGCTGTCGCAGGGCGCTGTGCCGGAGTTCGACTTGTTCCTTGCTGCCGCCATGCATGAAACCGCGACACCGTTCAGCGTGGCGTTCTGGTCGCACGTGAGCAGTGCGGGAAATCTCCTCATTGTGGCTGTGCCGGGCGTTGCCCTCGCGACGCTGCTTGCGCGTCACACCAGGTCCTGGCTCCCACTGCTCGGCTACGCGGCATCGCTCGTGGGAAGTGCGGTGCTGGACGCGGTGGTCAAGCACTTCTTTGCGCACGAGCACACTGTGGCGGTGTCAGGGGGAATCGCGACGATCGGTACGCCAAGCGGGCAGGCCCTGGGATCGCTGGTCGGGTACGGGATGGTCGCGTACTTCCTCATCCTGCTCGCGAGCCGACACACCACGCGCGTGATCATCACCGTTTCGACGGTCGTGCTCATCGTGTCCATCAGCTTCGGGCGGATGTACCTCGGTGATCGCTACTTCAGCGACATCGTGGCCGGCCTCGCAGCGGGGGGCGTATGGCTCGCCGCGTGCCTGACGGGACTCGAGGTTGCACGGCGAAAGAGCGGCGCACGGGATGGGAGCGCGCTCGACCTGGTGTGAGGCTACATTTTTTGCCTTCCCCTTCCACCGTGGTCGAGATGAGCCTACCCGCCGTTCGTCATTTCCGCTGGGCTGACATGCCGGAGGAGCGCGTTACCGACACGATAGGTCGCAAGCTTATTACCGGCGACCAGATGATGCTCGCGCACGTGTACCTGAAGAAGGACGCACTCGTGCCTCAGCACTCGCACCATAACGAGCAGCTCACCTACATCATTTCGGGCGCGCTGCACTTCTACATCGGAGAAGACCGCGCGCAGGAAGTGGTCGTTCGCGCGGGTGAGGTGTTGCACATTCCTTCGCACGTGCTGCACGAGGCGCGGGCGCTCGAGGACACGCTCGACGTCGATGTCTTCAGCCCTCCGCGCCAGGATTGGCTGGACGGCACCGACAGCTACTTCCACCGGACGAAATAGCATGGACCTGGGAATTGGCGGCAAGGTGGGACTCGTCGCGGCGGCAAGCCGTGGGCTGGGGCGCGCCGTTGCCGAGGAGCTCGCGCGCGAGGGGATGGACCTGATCATCTGTGCGCGAGGTGCGGAGGCGCTGCGCGAAACAGCCGTCGCCATCCGCGCCGCGTCGGGCGTGCGCGTGGTGGACGTGGCGGCGGATCTCTCGAATCCCGACGACCTCGCGCGCCTCACCGCCCTCGCACTCGCCGAGTTCGGCCATGTGGATGTGCTGGTCACCAATAGCGGTGGTCCGCCCGCGGGTCCATTCGAGAGTCACTCTGCCGCGGTATGGCAGGAAGCCATCCGCCAGAACCTTGTGAGCGTCGTGGAGCTCACGCGCGCCGTGCTACCCGGAATGAAGGAGCGTCGTTGGGGACGGATCATCAACGTGACGTCGATCGCGGTGAAGCAGCCGGTGGACAACCTGATCCTCTCCAACAGTATCCGTGCGGCGGTCACTGGCTTTGCGCGCACCCTTGCCAACGAGGTTGCACCCTTTGGCGTCACGGTCAACAACGTGCTTCCCGGCTACACCCGTACACAGCGCGTCGACGACCTGGCCCGGAAGAATGCGGAGCTCAAGGGCACGTCGCCGGATGCGGAGCGCGCAGTGTGGGAAGGTCAGATTCCAATGGCTCGCCTTGGCGACCCGACCGAGTTTGCGGCGATGGTGGCCTTCCTGGCGTCCGATCGCGCGAGCTATACGACGGGTGCGTCCATTGCGGTGGACGGGGGTTGGATCAGG
The DNA here is from genome assembly GCA_030852985.1 of Gemmatimonadota bacterium. GTDB lineage: Bacteria > Gemmatimonadota > Gemmatimonadetes > Gemmatimonadales > Gemmatimonadaceae > AG11. Next base: position 5,350 of record JALYVY010000013.1, read on the forward strand.
TCGTTGCTGTAAGCATGGTACGGTTCCATGTGCACCAGCACCGATTGAATCCTGAAACCGGCTCGGCACATTGCATACTTCACGCGACCGCCGAGTGCGTGGGCATCCTGTAGCGTGGTGTCTGGGTCGGCCTGCACGTGCACCGTAACGCGATACCCAACACCGACACGTCGCGCCGCGAGTTGTTCAATGGCTCGAACGCCCGGTACCGAGAGCGCGGCAGTGCGCAGCGGTGTGAGGACGCCTTCGCCCGGCGTTCGATCCATGAGGTCATGAAAGGCCGCCAGGAACATCGCGACGCCATTGCGCGAGATGACGATCGCCGCGACCAGCGCCGCCCAGTCATCAGCCGCGGCCCAACGCGGCCCGCCGCCGAGCTTACGGCCTAACAGCGCGGCGGAGATGCCGATAAAGGCCGCGGTAGAGGTGATGGCATCGCTGAGGTGATGAGCGGCGTCGGCCTCGACGGCGGCGCTACCACTCTTCTTTCCCACCTGCTTTACACGCTTGGCGAGCAGGGACTTGAGGATGACGACGACGAGCAATACGCCGAGTGTCCACGCTGCCGGGAAGCGATGCGGCTGGCGGATTTCCTGCACCGCCTGAACGACGATCCCGAATGCGGCCAGCAGCAGGATTGCGGAGACACCCGCCGCCGCGAGCGACTCGGCTTTGCCGTGTCCGTAGGGATGATCCTCGTCTGCGGGCTGTGCACCGAGTGCGACGCCGCCCCAGACGATCAGGGAGGAGACGACGTCGGCAAGGGATTCTATGCCGTCGGCAACGAGAGCGTACGTGTGCCCGAATACGCCGGCGGCGATCTTCGCGAAGGCGAGGACGAGATTCGACGCGGCGCCAGCCTGGGCCGCGCGAATGGCCTGGCGCACGTTTGCGGCGTCGCTCTCGGGGTCAAGCTGCTCGCTGCTCACGCTGTGAACTATACGCTCAGAACGGCAGGTCGTCGTCGTCGAAGGGCGGTGCGTCGTCGAACGGCGGTGGCTCGCCGTGTGGCGGCGCGTCGTCGGGCGGCGGTCCGGCCATGTTCGAGCGGCCGCCGGCGCGAGGGACAGGTGCCGGGTACGGACTCGCACCGCTGCGCGGCGGCCAGATGATGCCTTCGCAACCGGGTCCACCGCGTTCCTTCGGCTTGTTACGACACTTGAAGTCCGGTGCCTTCGGGTTGCGCTTGGTGAGTCGATCGTCCCACATGGCGCCGCCGCAGATGGGGCAGAGCGGCATGCCATCCGCGTCGACACCGCCGCCCTTCCCGGAGGCAGGCGCGGGAGCCTCAGCGAGCTTGGCGTCACGCGGCGGCCAGATGACGCCGTCGCACTCCTTGTCCTTGCACTTGAAGTCGGGCGCCTTCGGGTTCCGCTTGCCGACGCGGTTGTCCCACATTTCGCCCGAGCATTTTGGACACGAGGGCGTCGGTGAAGCGAGGTCGGTATCTGGCGATTGCTGCTCGGTCATCGGGACGGCGTGGACGGTGGATAAGGACACGAAAGGTAGTGCAGTCTCCGGGATAGGAGCATAGGTACGAGTGCAGGACAGCATGTGGGATCCGAACGTCCTACCGCCCTGTGATCCTATCGCCCTCATCGTCCAGCGTTGCGTAGCGGTATACGAGAGATCGCGCCCCGAGAAAATCGACGTCGCCATCATGTGAGCCTCCGAGCCGCTCTGCAACGCGGATGGAGCCGGCGTTGTCGGGGCGGATGAGGCTGATGATTCGCCCTGGGCGGCACTCGTCACGAGCGAATGCGAGGGCGGCAGCCGCCCCTTCGGTGGCGTAGCCCGCGCCCCAATGCGCGCGGCCAAGCACGTAACCGATCTCGAAGGCGGGCCAGCCTTCGGGGTAGAAGCAGCCGATGCGACCCAGCAGCGCGCCGGTCGCCCGGTGCTCCGCGGCCCAGATGCCGAAGCCGTGCAGCGTCCAGTGGCCGTTGAAGATCGCCATTTGTCGCCATGCGTCGGCGCGGCTGAGCGGGCGGCCGTCGCCGAGGTACCGCGTGACGGCTTCGTCGGCGACGATGTCGGCATACGCATCGAGGTCGCGCTGCTCGAAGGCGCGCAGGCGCAAGCGCGCCGTCACGATCTCGGGAATATCAGCACGGGGCTGCAGAGGCATGCGAAGATGATGTGGAAGCCGAGCGACATGGCAATCTGCATGCGTGCGGCGTGCAGGTCGGTGGGCATCCGCAACCCAGCGGTATGCGGATTCACAGCGTTCTTCATTCTGGTGGCAGGACGGCACGCACGGTAGCATATCGCTTCCAGTCGATCAGTGCCGGCCTCGCGAATCTACCTCAAAACTACAGCGTTCCATGATGCAGTCAGTCAGGACAATCCTCAGGGCATTGCTGCCATCGGTCTCGCTGATGGCACTGGTGCTTGCGCCGCTGTCGAGCGCCACCGCCCAACAGGCCGGTCGCAAGATCCAGGTGCTCTTCCTCGGACACGACGCCACGCACCATCCGTCGGACGTTGCGCTTGGACTCCTTGCACCCGCGTTGGCGAAGGACGGCATCGAGTTCACGTATACCACGAATCCGGACGACCTGAATCCCGCGAAGCTCGCGCACTTCGATGCGCTGATGCTGTACGCGAACCACGATTCCATCACGCCGTCGCAGGAGAAGGCGTTACTCGATTACGTGGAATCCGGGCACGGGTTCCTCCCGATTCACTCGGCGTCGCACTCCTTCCGCAACTCGGCCCGCTACATCAGCATGATCGGCGGCCAGTTCGACAAGCACAGCACCGGAACCTTCACGGCCGAGATCGTGAAGCCGGAGCATGAGGTGATGAAGGGGATTACGCCGTTCGAGACGTGGGACGAGACGTACATCCACAAGAACAACAATCCCGATCGCACCGTGCTGATGGAACGGGTGGAGGGCGACCGCCGCGAGGCGTGGACGTGGGTGCGGACGCAGGGCAAGGGGCGCGTCTTCTATACGGCGTACGGTCACGACGAGCGCACATGGAAGCAGCCGATGTTCCACGCGTTGCTGAAGAACGCGATCGTGTGGTCGGTGGCGCCGGCGGTGCGTGCGCAGTTCGCTCGCCTGAAGATGCCGACCGCGAAGTACCAGGCGAGCAGCCGCATCCCCAACTACGAGCGCCGCAACCCGCCGCTTCAGTACCAGCTTCCGCTTCCCCCAGCGCAGTCGCAGATGCTCGCGCAGGTGCCGCCGGGATTCGAGCTGCAGTTGTTCGCCTCGGAGCCGGACATCGCCAAGCCGATCGCCATGGCGTGGGATGCGCGCGGACGGCTGTGGCTCGCGGAAACGCTCGACTACCCCAATGACATTCATCCGGGTCAGCCGGGACGCGACAAGATCGTGATCCTCGAGGACACGAACCACGACGGCAAGGCGGACAAGTTCACCACCTTTGCGGAAGGTCTGAACATCCCAACGGGACTGGTGTTCGTGGACGGCGGCGTGCTGGTGTCGCAGATGCCCGACCTGCTCTTCCTCAAGGACACCACGGGCGACGACAAGGCGGATATCCGGCAGGTGCGCAACACCGGCTTCGGCTTCACGGACACGCATGCGGGGCCAAGCAACCTGCGCTACGGGTTCGATAACAAGGTGTGGGGCGCGGTTGGCTACAGCGGCTATTCATCAATCCGGAACGGTGACTCGATCCGGTTCAGCCAGGCGCTCTGGCGCATGCAGCCGGACGGCACGCAGATGGAACACGTCGCGAGCTTCAGCAACAACACCTGGGGACTCGGCTTCAATGAGACGTTCGACATCTTCGGATCGACCGCAAATAACACGCATGCGATGTACGTCGGCGTTCCGAATCGCTACCTGGCTGGGGTACGCGGGCTGCCGCCGCGCGCGGGTGGCGCGAAGATCGACGGCCACTATGCGATGCACCCCAACACGCCGAATGTGCGACAGGTGGACGTGTTCGGCGGGTTTACGGCCGCAGCGGGATTCAATGTTTACACTGCGCGTACGTATCCAAAGGAATACTGGAATCGGATCGCGTTCGTGAGCGAGCCAACGGGACGCCTGCTGCATCGCGCCATTCTGGAGCCGAAGGGAGCGGGGTACGCCGAGAAGGATGGCTGGAACATGCTGGCGAGCGCCGATGACTGGACGGGTCCCGTTGACGCGCAGGTTGGGCCGGACGGCAATGTGTGGGTCGCCGACTGGTACAACTTCATCATCCAGCACAATCCGACGCCGGCCGGATTCGAGAACGGCAAGGGGAACGCATACGAGAATCCGCTGCGCGATCACCGCTATGGGCGCATCTACCGCATCGTCTACAAGGGTGCGCCTGCGGCGAAGCCGATGGCATTGCGTTCCGATCGTCCGGCGGAGCTCGTGCGTGCCCTCACCAACGACAACCTGCTGTGGCGCATGACGGCGCAGCGGCTGCTCGTGGAGCGGCACAATGCGGACGTCGCGCCGGAGCTCATCAAGCTCGTGAAGAACAGGAGTGTCGACGAGCTCGGGTTGAACCCCGGTGCACTGCACGCGCTCTGGACACTGAAGGGACTCGGCCAGCTCGACGGCGCCAACGCTGCGGCGACGGCAGCCGCGATCGCGGCCATCGACCACCCGGCCGCCGGAGTGCGCAAGGCGGCGATCCAGGTGTTGCCCGTGAACATGTCGACGTTCGGTGCGATGCAGGGGTACGGCGCGTTCGAGGATCGTGATCCGCATACGCGACTCACTGCGCTCCTCATGCTCGCTGATCTTCCGGCCTCGGACAGCATCGGCGCGCTGCTCTACACGCTGGGCAAGGCGCCCGCCGTGCAGAACGACGAGTGGCTCTCGCTCGCCGTGCTCGCGGGCGCTGCGCATCACCGCGCCGGCTATCTCAAGGCGTATGCAGCGGATGTCGGCGGCGTTCCCTTCCGCGCGCTTGCGGACAGGATTGCAAAGGAGGAGACGACGCCGCCCACGCCCACCGAGCCGGGCCAGCGTGCCCCCGGGCAGGTGGCGGGACGTGCTGCCGCTCCGCCACCGCCGCTGCCAGTGGGCGAGCGCTTCATGCATGCGAACGTGGAGGATGTCGTCGGGCCGATCACGCGTCCGTCGCAATTCGGTGCCCGCAGGGGGCCGGGGGCGTCAGGGCCCGCGATGGAAGTGAATGTTTCCGTCCTGAGGGGGCAGATGAAGTTCTCGCTCCCGGACTTCACCGTAAAGCCGGGGCAGCTCGTTCGCGTGACGCTGACCAATCCCGACGAGATGCAGCACAACATGGTGATCGTGCGTCCGGGCACGCTGGCGGCCGTGGGCGCACTCGCGGATGCGATGGCGGCGACGCCGGACGCCGCGGAGCGCAACTACGTGCCACCGACGCCCGACGTCATGTGGTTCACGAAGCTCGTGGATCCCGGCAAGACCTTCACCATCGAATTCACGGCGCCGCGGCAGGCTGGGGACTATCCCTACATCTGCACGTTCCCGGGACACTGGCGGATCATGCAGGGCACGATGAAGGTCGCCGAATGATCGCTCCCTTACACACGCACTCGATGACGACCCGCGGGACGCGTTAGATGACGGACAAGGTCAAGGTCGCCGTTGTGGGACTTGGCTTCGGTGCCGAGTTCCTGCCCATCTACCAGCGGCATCCCGATGCGGAGCTGTATGCCATCTGCCAGCGAAACAAAGATGCGCTAAAGGAGACGGGGGACAAGTTCGGCGTCGAGCGCCGCTTCAAGAGTTACGAGGCGCTGTTGAAGGATCCGGACGTTGATGCGATCCACATCAACACGCCGATTGCCGCGCACGCGCCAATGTCGCTTGCAGCGCTGCGCGCCGGCAAGCACACGGCGTGCACTGTTCCGATGGCAACGACCGTGGAGGAGTGCGTGCAGCTCGTCGAGGCGGAGAAGGCGAGCGGCAAGGTCTACATGATGATGGAGACCGCCGTCTACACGCGGGAGTTCCTCTACGCCGAAGAGCTCGCGCAGAAGGGAACGTTCGGCAGGATCCAGTTCCTGCGCGGCGCGCACCAGCAGAACATGAGTCTTCCCGGATGGCCGGCCTACTGGTACGGGATGCCGCCGATGCACTATGCGACGCATGCCGTTGGACCGCTGCTGAAGCTGGCGAATGCGCGCGCGGAATCCGTGGTGTGCTTCGGGTCTGGCCGCATTCGCGACGAGTACGTGCAGCAGTATGGGTCGCCGTTCGCGGTGGAGAGTGCGCTGGTGCGGCTGAAGGACTCCGATCTCGCGTGCGAAGTGACGCGCTCCCTGTTCGATACCATCCGGCAGTATCGCGAAAGCTTTGACGTTTACGGCACGAGCGGATCGTTCGAGTGGGAGCAACTCATCGGCGACAAGGCGGTGCTCTACTCGGGCTTCGAGGACGCGCAGCGTGTCGAGATTCCCGACTACGGTCATCGTCTCCCGAAGGAAATCGGGTCGTTTACGCAGGCCGGTGTCTACGACGAGGAACATGAGCATACGTCGTTCATCCAGGGCGGCGGCCATGGTGGGTCGCATCCGCACCTCGTCCACGAGTTCGTGAGCGCCATCAAGGCGCAGCGGCGGGCGGCGGTCGATGCAGCGACGTCCGCCAACTGGACGATGACGGGCGTGTGCGCGCACGCATCGGCGATGCGGGGCGGTGAGCGCATCGACATTCCACAGCCCTGACCTCGCGCACGCGCGACGGCGCTGCGTTCGGGAGCTCGTCGATCGATGAGCGAGCGGGGATGATGAGCGCTCGACACAGGAATGGAGAGCACACCGGTTGCAGAATTTCAGTCCAGACATTCCAAGGGCGCACGGCAAGGTGCCGTGCGCCCTTTCCATCTACCGATCGGACTACTGCGGTGTGTCAATCGTGGTGAGCGAGCGACGAATACCGGACCAGATAGACTGAACCGGCGCCGAGGTTCGCGCCGCTTGCATCGCGGCGTCCACACGGCGCGCCGCGTTGACGAGCGCTCGTCCGGCGATCGTGGAGGCGTTCTCGTTGCGGCCGGTACGCACGATCTGCTCGTACAGCGACGCGTTGTCGGCAAATGCCGACTGGGCAAACCACAGCTCGAGGTCAGCTTGCGCGTATGCGCGAGACTGATCGATGCGTCCCGAGCTGGTGATACCCAGCTCCGACCGGAGGCGCGCGACGAGTGACTGCGCGTCGCGGCGGACCGAGGAGGCATCGCTGGCCGACAGTGCCGTGCCCGCAACAGTTGCATCCAGGCTGAGTCCCAGCGCCTGCGCCGTGCGTCCGTCGAGGTTGCCCGTTCCGCTCAGGCCGCGATCGACCTGGAACTGGAAAAGGGAACGGCGGGTGGCGTCGTCGAGCACGCCTGTCGCGGCTCCACGGTAGTAGTTCATCTGCGCGAGCGACTGCTGGGCCTGACGAATACGATCCGCGGCGGTGTAGATCGTGTTCGCCTCGTTCCCACGGAGTCGCGAGCGTCCGCGCAGGGCTACCGCGCGCTCGAGCTCCACGGCGAGCGGTGCGCCGGCGGCCATGTCCACGTCCTGCCCCTCGGAGAGCAGTCCACCGAGCGCGGCGAGGATGTTGTTCGCGCCACTGGAGGCGCCCGCTCCGGCAATGGCGGCGCCGATGCCGCCGCGCCCACCAACGAGAACGACGTGCGCGTTCGGATCCGCCTTGATCTGGCGACGTTCCGCCGAGTCGGTACTGGTGAGCTTGCCCGAAATCGGCATGCTGGAACCATCGGCGAAGGTGATCCGATCGAACACCACCTCGATGACGCCCGACTGGCTGCGGGTCGCGGGCTTTGCGACACTGATCCTGCCGCGGATCCTGCTACCGGAGGGGATGATGGCGTAGTCGTCAACGCCGACACTCTCCTCGACATTGGTCTCGAAGGTCTGCCCAGTGCGTGCAGTGGCGGACTGGAGCGGCGTTGTGGTGCGGACGATAATCACGCTTCCCGCGGGAAGCGTGATGCGGGATTGCGCAGACAGCGGCGCAGATGAAGCGAGCGCGACGGCGGCGATGATGGCCCCTCGTCGGCGATAGGCGGACAAGTCGAGATGCATGATTCCTCTTGGTGGTGGGGATGAATCACCACTAGGTCAATACAAGAGGCATACCTCGCCAAGGCTCGGCTCGCTTGCAAAAGTGGCCCAATGTCCGGCTCGCAACGCCGGATCAAGCGGCTGCCGACTCCAGCGCCGCGATGTCGAGCTTGCCCATCGTCAGCATCGCGTCCATCGCGCGTTTCGCCTTCGCGCGATCAGGATGCTGGAGCAGCTTTGGCAGGATGGACGGCATGATCTGCCACGAGAGCCCGAAACGGTCCACGAGCCATCCGCACCGGCTCTCCGCGCCGCCTTCCACAAGCAGCGTCCAGAGGCGATCGACTTCCGCCTGCGTCTCGCAGTTCACGTAGAGTGATGCGGCAGGGGAGAGCGCGTAATGCTTACCGCCGTTGAAGATGATGAGTTGCTGCCCCTCGATCTCCACCGTCGCGCTCATGGGCGACGAGTTCAGCACCTTCGAATTCGGAAATACCGAGGTATAGAGCGCGACGGCTTCCTCGACATGCCCGTTGTACCACAGGAATGGGGTGATCTTCTGCATGCTCGGCCTCATTGTGATGGATGATCGGGCGTGGGTTGACGTCCGTACACCGTAGTCGTCGCCGAGGCGGGATTCTCGACAAGCATCCCGCTGTCGTTGCGAGGCGCACATCCCTCTGCTGCCGATTCTTCAGTAGCGCAGGTGCTCCAGATAGGTGATGCTCTTCGGCACGTTGACGATGGGATCTGGGGTCTCGTCTTCGAGATAGTAGTATTGCAGCCCGTCCCTTTTCGCGGCTGCCATGACGTCGGCCCAGTTCACCTGTCCCTCACCAATGACGGACTGTTGTTCGGCCGGCAGTCCGCCCGACAGCGATCCGCGCGGCACGCCGGGCTTCATGTCCTTGATGTGCATCAGCTTGTAGCGGCCCGGATATTTCCTGATCTGCGCGGCGGGATCGATTCCTGGCAGGAACGCCCAGAGCACGTCCATCTCGAACGACACCAGCGACGGATCCGTCTCGCGGATGATGAGATCCATGAGCGTGCCCTCGCGATACGGGACGGGTTCGTAGCCGTGATTGTGGTAGAAGAACGTGAGGCCGGCGTCCTTCATCGTACGGCCGAACTGGTTGAAGTCGGAAATGGCCCGACGCGCATCAGCCTCCGTGAAGGCGCCCGTGTGTGGGTACCACGCGAGGCCGACGTACCTGGCACCGAGCGCCTTCGCGTTCGCGATGACCACCTCGGGCGTCTTCTTGAGCTCATCATAGCCGACGTGCATGGACGTCACCTGGAGGTCGGCATTGTGCACCATGTCGCCGAACCGTTCCACAGGCATGCCGTACAGGCCCGCTGTCTCGACATGCGTGATACCCATGCCGCGCGCCATCTTCAGCATGCCGGCGGGATCGGTTTTCGCCATGTCGCGAAAGCTCCAGAGCTGCACTCCCATCTGGGCGCGCGCCTCCCCGCCGATAGTTGCCTGATGCGCTGCGACGCCTGGACTGGTTCCGGCCGACGCCATGCTGCCGGTTTGAGACGAGCTACACGCTGCGGCGGCAAGGGCCAGTGATAGAAGCGCAGGGAGCGACCGTGGCGCGATGTGCATTTGACTCCGGGCTGTGAGGCTGTCGTCGTTCGACAACGGATGACTCGATGCAGCCTAACCTCCGGCCCTCGCACGAGTCAGTCAAGCTCGAGCGCCCGCGTGCGCGCGACCAACGCAGAGCGCAAGGAGGTGAATGGCGCTATTCTTGGCGCGCCACGCACTCGTTACGAGATCAACCTCATCTGCCACTGATGCACATGCGCATATCCGCTACTTTTGCCCTGCTTCTCGTCGCAGTACTTCCGCACACCTCCGCTGCGCAGCGTGCCGCAGCGCCCTGCACCAGCGCGACGACCGCATGCCAGCAGTGGGTGACCTATGGTGGCGGGCCTGCCCGGTCGATGGTGTACTCAACACACTCGCTCACTGCGCCAAACGCCTCGATCACGCGCGCCCTCATCATGGTGCACGGGGCCGGCCGGAACGCCGATCATTACTTCTCGACGGCAACGGCGGCGGGTTTCCTCGCTGGGGCGCTCGACAACTCGATCATCATCTCGCCGAGATTCATCGCACCGCCGGATACGGCGAAGGCGAACGAGGTGATGTGGCCGAATGGCAACAACAACTGGCGGTCGGGAGGCGCCTCGCCATCGCACCCTGCGCTGACGTCGTTCGATTTTCTCGACGAGCTGGTGCGCAAGCTTGCCGACAAGAAAAGCTTCCCGAACCTCACGAAGATCGTCGTCGCCGGACACTCGGCGGGCGGTCAGGTCGTGACGCGGTACGAGATGACAAACAGGGTGCACGATACGAAGGGCGTCAGCATCACCTATGTCGTCGCGAACCCGTCGAGCTACGCGTGGCCGGCCGCCGTGCGGCCGCTGCCCACTGGCGACGCCAACCCGTCTGGCGCGGACAAGGAGGCACTCGGCAAGGACGGAGAAACGCTGCATACGGACTTCACGTTCGGTGCGTTCGATGCGGCGAAACTGCCGACGTACAATCGTTGGCCCGCGGGTCTCGAAGGCCGCGTCGGCTATGCTGCGGGGGCGACCGACGAGCGGTTGTTGAAGCAGCTGGCTGAGCGACCCACGACGTACCTGCTTGGCCAGGTGGACGTACTTCCGCTGGGCGGATTCGACTCGTCACCGACCGCGATGGCGCAGGGGCCGACACGCCGGGCACGTGGCGAAGCGTTCTTCAAGTACATCACTGAAACGCTGCATGCCAATGCGACGGCGATCATCGTGCCGGAGTGCGGGCACAATGATCGGTGCATGTTCACGACGGATGTCGTACTGCCGGTTCTGTTTCCGTAGTAGGGCTCCGAACTGCGGAACCGCGATGATCCCTACCTCGAGTCTCCGGGATGATCCCTACTTGCCAATCCAGTAGGTGGCCTTGACCAGGAACACATTGGTGGGGACCGTCCGAAAGATCGCGCCGACGTCTCGTCGCCCATCGAACTCCCCGATCGGCGCGAAGTCGCTGCGCTGCTGCTGCCACACCGCGTACACCGACGACCCCGGCCGATAATCCCAGCGCAACACGGCGTTGCCGCGCAGGGAACGGACGTTGAAGTTCGGCTGGCTGATCGTGAACGACGGCGCGGTCCCGGCTGCATCGGGATCGATCACGTAGCGTGAGCTGCTCGCGTCGTACGTTATGGTGCCTTGCTGCGTTCCGTAGCGCGCGAACGAGTACGTCCCCGGTGCGACGAGCTCCTTGTAGTCGTTGTAGCTACCGGACGACACGAAGGGCTGCACGTACATCACGAAGCCGAGTGTCGGCGAGAGCGTGATGTCCACTCGGGTATCAAGGGAGAGCGTGTTCTGCGTCAGCGCCGCGAGCACGTAGCGACGACCGTACGTGGCCGTCGCGAGCGGGTCCGCAACCGAACGCGCGAGCTGCTCGGTGTCGTACAGGCGACTCCACGTCGGCGAAAAGCTGACGTGCACGTTGGAACTCGGCCTCATGTCTTCCGATAGGCCGAGCTGCCTGTACGTGCCGCCCAGCCTGTCGTGCACGAAGCTGGCGAAGGCGCCGAGCACCGCGCGGCTGCGCGAGTCGCTGGTGAGGCTGGCATTGGCCTGCCAGACCCCGGGCTGCTTCCCCTCAGGACCGCCGCGGAGGAGCTGGTCGTCGTAAGAATCGGCGGTGTGGCCCAGCCCTGCGCTGGCGCTCCACAGATTGAGGAAGGTGCCGTTCACGCGGCCCCCATAGCCATGAGAAATGCCCTTGCCGCCGTAATTGAATGCATCGTTCTGGAAGACGAAGCCGCTCCAGTTGCGGAGATGCGCGCCAGCCGTGAAGTCCTGCCGACCGATGATGGTGGACACCGAGCTGTAGCCGGTTTGGCTCTGGAACCCAAGATCGTTGAGCTCGAGACCGGGGCTGCTTGTCTTCACCGCAATGGACCCGAACGTCGGTCCCTGATGCGCCAGGGCCACCTCGCTGACGTAACCCTGAAGGGAGGTGCGGGTCGTGTCGTAACTGAGGCCGAGGTCGGCCGCGTCCGGGCGCTGGAAGTAGTGATTGCTGAGGCGCTGCGTTGCCGCGATGGCCTGCGGGCTGCCCTGCACCCTGCTGCCCGCAAGGAAGCCACTGGCAATCCAGGTGCGCTTCGCCATGTCGTGCTCGAAGTCGATTCCACCGAAGGTCGCATCGGAACGAAGGCGCGACGAGAAGACGGTGTCGCCGGCAATCGACCGATTTGTCCGCTCGAGCATCGCGCCGACCGTCGTCGCCCCACCGCGGAAGTCGCGCTTGAGCCGGCTCGCCAGGTAATTGGTGAGTGGCTCGACTGGACGCTGATAGCGAAGGCCGGACGACGTCAGGATCTGCGCGCGCTGCGGCGTAGTGACCGCGTCGAGGATGCCGACGGTCCACGGTCCGCTCTTCCCCGTCACCTTCGCGGCACTCGCGATGGTCGTCTGGTTCGGCAGATCGGCATAGAGCGTCCCGGCCGGTACGCCGAGCTGCGGCTGGCGTCCGATACGGCGTGAATAGAGAAAGCTCTGGCTACCGTAGTCGTTCTGCCGCACCACCTGTCCGAAGCTGAAGACGTCACTTCCCTCGAGGAAGAACGGACGCTTCTCAGGGAACGAGGTCTCGAACGCCGAGAGATTCACGACGGCCGGATCGACTTCCACCTGGCCGAAGTCGGGGTTGATCGTGGCGCTGAGCGTGAGTCCGCCGGGCAGCCCGTACTTGAGGTCACCGCCGACCGACGGCTTGTTGTGCGTCCGGTCGTAAAAGGGGTTGGCCGGGTCGCCCGGCGCGCGGGTGACGGTCGAACTGATGTACGGCGTGATCTCGAGCCGCTCCGGCACGCGGATACCTTGGAGGCCAGCGAGGTCGCCAAAGCGTGAGACGAAGGCGCCGTCCTGCGGGGTCCACGGTGTCCATGTATCGCGCTCGTTGCGCCGCGCGATGTCGCGTTGCACCTGGAATCCCCACACGCGCCCACTCGTGGAGTCACCCCCGAACCGCAGTTGACTGAGTGGAATGCGATACTCCGCCACCCAGCCGAGCGAATCGATGCGCGTGCCGACCTCCCACACGGCGTCCCAGTTCACGTCCTCGTTGCCGTCATTGTACGTGTAGACGTCCTTCTGCACGCCTCGAGGCGTGGTGGAGAAGCGGAAGGCGGTGCGACGGTCGTGATACGAATCGATGACGAGGTGCGCCCAGTCCGAATAGATGCCGGTTGCGGCAGTGGCGTCGCGATGCGCGAGTCCCGCCGCAATCGAGTCCGGATGTGCATCGAACATGCGGATGGCGACATACAGCGCGTCGTCATCGTACAGCACGCGCACCTGTGTCTGGTCTGGTGCGCGCACGCCGGGCGCGGGATACGCCTGGACGAAGTCGCCGGTGGGCTCGGCGGTCGCCCATGCTGCGTCGTCCAGCTTTCCGTCGATCACGATGGGTGTCGTGCGCCGAGCGGCGCGCATGGATCTGGTTGGCGCGGACGTGGCGGGCGCTTTCTGCGCACCCACTGCGAGCGGGAAGAGCGCGAGGCTCAGTGCAGTGGCAATTGTGAGGCGCATCAGGAACGGTGGGTGGAGTGCGGCCGTCTGGAGTGCGGACTTACCCTTTGACACAGAAGGGTTCCAAAGGGTTGAAATATCAGCATTCCTTACGCCTTCGTCCCATTTTTCGATTCAAACGGACCACGTCTGTCGCTGCGTTGTTCGTGGTCAACGCGGATCATCACGGATCTCCAATCGATCTCCGCGGATTGCTCCTCTCTTAATCCACGGTCTTGCACCGGACGCTCGGCGACACCACGTGTCAGGTGAGAGGAGCAATCCGCGGGGATCCGCATAATCCGCGGTGATCCGCGGTGTCAACGATCAACTCCCGACCAGCCCCTCACGCGAACAACAAAGGTGCGACGCCAATCAGGATCGCACCCTTGCCGCCCGACTCAAGAACTCAGACTGCGTCCGACAGCGACGTAAAATTGAAGTCCTTCACCTTGATCGCGGGAAAGACCACGTTGCCCCCCGATTCCGTACCGGCCACGCGCTCCGCACGTCCCAGCATTTCCAGGTTGTTGAGCATGAACAGCGGGCTCTCGTTGAAGCGGAGGTTCTTCACCGCCTTCGTGATCTTGCCGTTCTCGATGAGGAACGTGCCGTCGCGCGTAAGGCCGGTGTAGAGCACCGTGCGCGGATCGACCTGCCTCAGATACCACAGCCGCGTGACGAGAATGCCGCGCGGCGTGGAGGCAATCATCTGCTCCGTCGTCGTATCACCGCCCACCATCTTCACCGCACCCAGGCCACCGTTGTTCGGGTGCACCAGGCTGCTGTCGCCAGCCGGCTTGCCCGCATTCTTCTTCTGCGCCCAGAAGCGTGAGTACGCGAGCTGTTTCAGCACGCCGTTCTCGATCCACACTTCGCGATTGAGCGGCAGTCCCTGGCCGTCCCACGGTTGCCCGAGCAACTGCGGATCGGCTGGATCCGAGAAGATGTTGACCTTCGAGTCCACGATCTTCTCACCGATCTTCGTGCCGCCACCGGTCCTGGAAAACGCCGATCGGCCCTCGTCCGCGCTGCGCGCATCGAGCGAGAAAGCGAGGAGCTGCACCAGGTCGCCGACGGCCTGCGGCTCGAGGATGACGGTATACCGACCTGGTTCGACCGCCACCGGCTTGCGCGACGCGCGGGCCTTTTCGATTGCGCGATCGCTGACGGCGCGGAAGTCGATCTGCTTCCAGTCCGGATGATCCGCGGCGGCCCAGCCCGAACCCGTGCCATCGTTCGTTCGCACGGTGAGCTGGTAGTTCGCGCTCGTACTCGGGAAATACGCATACATCCCGGTGTTCGACGCGATCGCATTGTAGGAGCTGCCCGCGATGATGAAGCCCGCGGCGGCCAGATCACCGGCGGCCTTCGCCGCATCGATCGCCGTATGCGCGGCGGCTGCACGCTCGGCCGGCGTGAGATTCGCCGTCGAGCCGAAATACGCGTTCACGTCCGTGTACTGCTGTGGCGGCAACAGCGGCATGTTCTCGGGATCATCCGGCACGAGCTTCGCAATCGCCTCGCTCTGGCGCACGGCGCGCTCGATGCCTTCCGGCGTGAAGTCACCGGTGGTGACCACGGCGTGCTTCGCGCCGTAACCGGACTGCACGACAAGCTGCGAATTGCTCACGCCGCCCGACGTGCTGATGCGATTTGCTGCAAAGCGGATGTTGCCCGTGTAGCCGCCGCCGAGCTGCGCGGTGATGGCGTCGGCTTTTGACAGCTTCACAACGCGTTCGAGGAAAGCCTGCGCCTCGTTCCGCGACATCATGTCCGCGGACGAAATCACGCTGCCCTTGCCGAAGAGACTTCTGGGGGCGCTCATGCCTTTCTCCCCGTGTTGATGACATTGATGTTGCGGAAGCGGCTCGGCACGCAGCCGTGGCTCACCGCGTTGACCTGCCCAGGCTGGCCCTTTCCGTCGAAGAAGCTCGCACCCATTTCGTAGCTCTTCTTTCCACCGATCGTGTCCATCGCGTTCCAGAAATCCGGCGTGCGCATCTGGTAGGCCACGTCCTTCAGCATGCCCACGATCTTGCCGCCCTTGATCTCGTAGAAGAGCTGGCCGCCGAACTGCGCGTTGTAGCGTTGCTGATCGATCGAGAAGCTTCCGTCGCCGATGATGGCGATGCCCTTGTCGGTCGCGCCGATGATGTCCTCGTAACTCTGCTCCTTGGCGCCCGGCAGCAACGACACGTTCGGCATACGCTGGAACTGCACGTCGCTCCACGCATCGGAATGGCAGCAGCCGTGGCTGCGCACGGGTCGCTTCTGGCTGTCGTACCACCACTCGAGCATCGGTGCCTGCTCGCGGGTCGTCTGGTAGTCGTTGACGATGCCGTTCTTGATGATCAGGAAGCGATCGGGCTTCACGCCATCGTCGTCCCAACCGATGGTCGAGCAGCCGCCCGTCTGGTCGCGATCTCCCTCGATGTTCATGAAGCTCGGTCCGTACCTGAACTTGCCCAGCTTTTCACGCGGAGGCGCAAGGAAGCTGGTGCCGGCGTAGTTCGCCTCGTAGCCGAGCGCGCGGTCGAGCTCTGTGGGGTGGGCGATGCTTTCGTGAATCGTGAGCCACAGATGACTCGGATGCAGCACGAGGTCGTAACGGCCCACGTCCACCGGCTTCGCCTTCAGCTTCTCGGCGGCCTCTTCGCCCCACTTGCGGGCGTTCTCGACCGGCTTCGACTCAGTGAGGTACTCATAGCCGCGGGCGGCGGGCTGGATGACGTTCGTGCGCGTCTGGAAGTCGCTGAAGTCGGGCTTCACCGCGGTCGCCGCGAAGGGCAGCCACGACCGCAGCACTGTCTGCGTGGTGAAGGTGCCTTCCGTGTTCGCATAGTTCTTCTCTTCCTTTACGAAGAACATGTTGCTGTTCACGAACTTCACGCCATCGACCTTCATCGCCTCCGTATTCGCGCGAATGAGGAGGTCGGCCTTCTCCTCGATCGGCACCGTGAACGGATCGATCATATGCGGCGTGACGTACCGCCCGTCGGGCGTGGGCGTTGCTGGCGCGAGGCGAACGCGATCGGCAGCCGGAAGCAAATTGGCCTTTGCGATGGCGATGGCCTCCTTCGTTGCCGCAACCACGCCCGATTTCGTGAGGTCGCGTGAGGCGCCGAAGCCCCAGGTGCCATTCACGAGCACGCGGACGCCTACGCCGAGCGTGTCGGTGTCGACGACGTTGACGATCTGCTTTTCGCGGGTGATGACGTAGTTGTTGCGGTACCGCCCGATGCGTGCGTCGGCGAACGACGCGCCGCCGAGCTTGGCGGCGTTGAGCGCCTCGATGAGCAGCTCCTTCGTGGCGGCGTCCATCGCGGGCAGGTCGGCAATCGGCGCGACGCGCTGTGCCAACGCATCTGCCCGGTTGAGCACCGGCCCCGCGAACGCGAGTGCCCCGGCGGCCGCGCCGGTCTTCAGGAAATCACGCCTGTTGGTCATGGGTAGGTGGGGGAGGGGTACGACGGCTGGCGGCGGATGTGGCCAGCGATCCATATACGACACCGCGAACACCGTGTTTCGTTGGCGTGGTGACGAAATGGAAAGCTGGCGCACGTTCCGTCTCGATGACAGTGGCGCGCGAGGTGCGTGTCTTCGTCATGTAATGGAAGTTCACGGAATCCGTTCCTTCTTTCGTCCTTGTCCCGCACAATAGCGCCGTACAACGTTGCGACCTTTGCCACGGCACTTGTCGGCGCAGGCGCCATGCTTCACGAGCCGAAGCAACCAGTTGCAACGGCCTGAACATTTGCAATTGCGCATAACAATCAGCCCATCATGGGCACTTCAAGCGAACCGGCAAGCGTTTGACACAGTTATATATCTTCCATCACTGACGGTTTGCCGGTTTCGGCTTCCTCCGTCGGCCGGCTTTCTTGCCAACGGCGCATTTCCCAGCAGCCTCCGCCAGCTCGCGCATGGACATCGTCGGACCAAACCAGGGCACCGTACCTGAACCCGCGCTCGCCGCCCCATCCAGTGTGGACGGGGCGACGGTGGCACCGAGCAGCGAAGAGACCGCTGCCCGGACGCCACAACGGATGGAAACGATGCGGCGAAGCAGCAGGACTCGGCGAGCGGACGTTCCCGTTGCTCCACCGCCAGCGCCCTTGCACGCGGCGCCGCTCGTGCGGCCTGACGGATCTCCGGCGCCGGTGGTGCATCTCGCGCCCGAGTTGTCACCCTATGCGCGCACGGGTGGGCTCGGTGAGGCCGTCGCGAGTCTCGCGAAATACCAGGCCGCGTCCGGTATTCCGGTCACCGTGTTCATGCCGCTCTACAGCGCGGTGCGCGACAAGGTGGAAACACAGCCACTCGGCGCCGCGTTCGCTGTGACCGTGGGCCCGCGTACGGAGATCGCGCGCATTCATGAAACGGCGGAGCCAGCCGCGGCCGGCACACCGCGCGTGCTCTTCGTGGAGAGCGAGACGTATTTCGATCGGCCCAACCTGTATGGTGACGCCGCCGGGGACTATCCCGACAATGCGCGCCGGTATGCGTTGTTCGCGCGGGCGGTGCTCGTTTCACTCCCCCGCGTTTTGCCGGAACCGCCGAGCATCCTGCATGCGCACGATTGGCAGACGTCGCTGGCGAGCATCTACCTGAAGAACGAGTTCATGGCGCACCCGTACTATGAGGGAATTCGCGCCGTGCTCTCCGTCCACAATGCGGGGTATCAAGGGCACTTCCCCGAGGAGACGATGTCCGACATCGGCCTCCCGACGTCGCTCTACAACCATCGTCAACTCGAGTGGCACGGCCGGGTCAATCTGCTCAAGGGTGGGTTGGTGTTCTCCGATCTCGCGATCACCGTGAGCCCCACGCACGCGCACGAGTTGCGCACGGAGAAGGGTGGTTTCGGTCTCGACGGGGTTTTCGTCGGCATGCGTGATCGCCTCCTGGGCATTGTGAATGGCATTGACCAGGACGTGTGGGATCCTGCCACCGATCCGATCATTCCGCGGCGTTACTCGTCCGAGGCGCTGGCGGGAAAGAAGCGCTGCCGGCTCGCCCTGCAGCGCATGACCGGATTGAGTCGCTGGCAGGCGCCGATCTTTGCGCTCACGGCGCGACTCGTCTCCCAGAAGGGTCTCGACCTCATTCTCGGCGATCCGGGCTACTTCGCGTTCGACGCGCAGTTCGTTTTCCTCGGTCACGGCGACGCGCACTACGAGGCGATGCTTACGGAGCTGGCCGAGCGGGCCCCGAGTCGTATTGCGGTGAAGCTGGATTTCACGGACGACTTCGAGCACTTGCTGCTTGCCGGGGCGGACATGTGCCTCATGCCGTCGCAGTACGAACCGTGCGGCCTCACGCAGATGCGCGCCCAACGCTACGGAACCATCCCGGTGGCTCGTCGCACGGGTGGTCTTGCCGACACCATCGAAGATGGCGTGACGGGCTTCCTGTTCGACGACTATACGTCGACCGATTTCATGCGTGCCGCGATGCGTGCCACGGATCAGTACCGTGATGCGGATGGATGGGAAGCCATGATGAAGGAGGCGATGGCGCGCGACTTCGGCTGGGACAAGAGCGCAGCGCGATACCTCACCGTCTATCGGCGGGTGCTTGGATTGCCGGCGGTGCGTTAGAGGTATTCACGAAGCACGTTGGCAGCTCGGGGTTGCGGTACGCCGTCGCCATATTGCGGGGCTGCCCTGCGACTCAACACCCCCTCGCTGAATCTGGATGCCATTCCGTTGCCGTTCGCTGTTCCTCTTGCTGGTCGCTTTTTCCGGCTTGGCCGGCGACGCCTGCGGCCAGGTTCCGTTGGAGGCTGGATCGCCCCCGCCCGTACCGCGGGAGATGCGCGCGGTCTGGATCGCCACGGTGGACAACATGGACTGGCCGTCGCGAGCGGGCCTCTCGACGGAGCAACAGAAGAGCGAGCTCCTCGCGATCTTCGACAAGCTCGTCGAGCTGCGCATGAACACCGCGATTCTCCAGGTGCGTCCGGGCGCCGATGCGCTCTATGCGTCGAAGCTCGAGCCGTGGTCCGAGTATCTCACCGGCACCATGGGGCGTGCGCCGAGTCCGTACTATGACCCGCTGACATTTGCGGTGGCGGAAGCGCACAAGCGCGGACTGGAATTGCACGTGTGGATCAACCCATACCGTGCGCGCTATTCGAAGACACGACCTGCCTCGAAAGATCATGTCAGCCGCAGCAACCCGGGTCTCGTGCGACAGTACGGCTCCTACCTCTGGATGGATCCGGGCGATCCGGCGGTGCGTGAACGCACGAAGAATGTCGTGTACGACCTGGTGCGCCGGTACGACATCGATGCCGTGCACATGGACGACTACTTCTATCCGTATCGCGAGCGAAAGCGCGGCCGCGACATTCCCTTTCCGGACGCGTCGACGTACGCGCGATACCAGAAGAAGGGGGGCAAGCTGGGTCGCGACGATTGGCGTCGCGAGAACGTGAACCTGCTCGTGGAGGAGTTGTACGAGGGCATTCACCAGGTGAAGCCGTGGGTACGCTTCGGCGTCAGCCCTTTCGGCATCTGGCGACCGGGCAATCCACCATCGGTGCGCGGACTCGATCAGTATTCCGAGATCTACGCGGATGCGAAGAAGTGGTGGAACGAAGGCTGGGTGGACTACCTCGTGCCGCAGCTCTACTGGTCGGTCGACAAGCCGCAGCAGCGCTACGACCAGCTGCTCGCGTGGTGGGCGCAGCAGAACACGAAGGGCCGACATCTCTGGCCGGGCAACTACACCGGCAAGGTGGCGTTCACGAATTCGGCGGCATGGCGCGCAGACGAGATCATCGAGCAGATCCGGCTCACGCGCGCGCAGCCCGGCGCCAGCGGGAACGTGCATTTCAGCGCGAAGGTGTTCATGCAGGACCCCGACAATCTCGACGGGCGCCTGCGACACGATGTGTACGCGCAGGCCGCCCTGCCCCCCGCGAGCACCTGGTTGCCTGGCGAGAATCTTCCTGCACCATCCGCCACGACGCATATCGAGGCAACGACCAGCGATCACTACGTGGATTTTCGCCCGTCGACGTCGGCAGTTCCGTCGCTCTGGGTCGTGCAGGTGCACGGTGCGTCGGGCTGGACGACGGAAATTCTTCCCGGCAGCTATCGGGGAGCATTGATAGCGACGCGCGGGAGCGCACTGCCGCTCGAGGTGCGGGTGTCAGGCGTCGATCGGGTGGGCAATCTCAGCCCTGCCGCGCGAATTCTTCCCGCGCGGTGAGTCCGCATCACTGCGGCGGTGGGTTGCTCCTCAGAGTTGGGCCGACGGCAGGAAGCGGGGCGGGACGCGCACCTTCGTCACCTGCTCGTAGGCATACGCCAGCCGCAGCAGTGTCGCTTCGCTCCATGCCTTGCCCATGAACGTGATGCCCAGCGGTAATCCGGACGCGTAGCCCATGGGAACCGTGATTGCCGGATAGCCGGCCACCGCGCAGGGTGACGTGCTACTCGACGACGAGGGATCGCCGTTCACCAGGTCGATCAGTGCGGGAGGGCCCTGGGTGGGCGCGACGATGGCATCGAGTCGATGCTTCAAGAAGGTGGCGTCGAGTCCCTGCACGCGCGCCAGTCGTCCGCAGGTCGCCAGTGCCTTCCTGTACGCGGGACTCGAGAGCGGGCCCTTCTTCGCGGCCTGCTCGAAGATCTCCTGTCCGAAGTACGGCATCTCCTCGCTGGCGTGAGCACGGTTGAACGCGACGAGGTCGTCGAGCGTGCGCGCGCGCGCACCAGCCGGCAGTGTTGCGAGATACGCCTCGAGGTCCGTCTTGAACTCGTAGAGCAACACTTCATACTCGGCGTCATCGAACTTGCCGGCGGTCGCGATGTCGGCGGGATCGACGATGACGGCGCCAGCCTCCTTCATCGCGAGGAGCGCGGTCTCGAAGTGTGCGTCGGCCGCGACGCTGTAGCCGGTGAATTTCGCGCGCGCGACTCCAATGCGGGCGCCCTTCATTCCGCCCATGTCAAGCGCCTGCATGTAGCTGAGGGGACGTGTCGTCGGTGCGCGACTTGTCGCCGCATCGCGCGTGTCTCGTCCAATGAGGACGGACAACAGGATGGCGGCGTCGGTGACAGAGCGCGCCATGGGGCCGGCGGTGTCCTGCGTATGGGCAATGGGGATGATGCCGGAGCGACTCACGAGACCAACGGTCGGCTTGAGTCCAACGAGCGAGCAGGCCGCGGCGGGGGACGTGATCGAACCGTCCGTCTCCGTGCCGATGGCGACTGCGCAGTAGCTTGAGGCCGTTGCGCCGGCGGAACCAGAGCTGGAGCCTGATGGTGTTCGGTCGAGCGCGTATGGATTGCGCGCCTGCCCGCCCCGCCCCGACCAACCGCTCGACGCATGCGTGGACCGGAAGTTTGCCCACTCACTGAGGTTCGTCTTGCCGAGCACGATCGCACCCGCGGCACGCAGTTGCGCGACGACGTGTGCGTCGCGCGTGGGCGTGTGCCCCTCGAGCGCTCGCGAGCCCGCGGTGGTCGACATGCGGTCCGCAGAATCGATGTTGTCCTTCACCAGGACGGGGATGCCATGGATCGGTCCACGGATACGCCCGGAGCGACGCTCCGCGTCGAGGGAATCTGCGATTGCGAGCGCATCGGGGTTCGCCTCGATGACGTAATGCAAGGCGGGACCGACATGGTCCATCGCCGCAATTCGGTCGAGATACTGTTGGGTGACTTGACGCGCGGTGGCGTCGCCACGCTGCATCGCGGCGGATAGCTCGGCGATACCCTGCTCAACGATGTCCGCTGTTCCAGGCGACAGGTGTGCTGGTGATGCTGGCAGCGCAGACGCGTCGTTCAGGGGCAGAGCCTGAGCGGCAGCGAGTGCAGCAGCCGATGCGAGAAAGCCGCGGCGCGAGACACTGGATGGGTCGAAGGCAGATGACATGTGATTCGAAGCGGAGTGTGGCTTGGACGATGAAACGACTGACGTGTTCGAGGCGCTCGCGATGAACGCATTGCCCCTCATGTTCGCAGGACTACTGCGCGATGATCCGGCTGCGTGTCGACCGCACGCCGTCGCTGCACACGACGGCAATTGACGTTCCTGCATCCGCATTCATTCGCAGCGATGCGGCTGCGGCGGAGCCCAGCACCGAACCGTTCGCACGCAGAAGCACTATGCCGCGCGCCGATGCGTCGGCGCACCTTGCCGTCAGTGCACCGTCGGGAGTGCGGACGACCGTTGCTGTCATGCTGACCGCTCCACGCTGAGGCGCGCGGTCGAGCCGACGCACGCCGGCAGGCCCACGCACGACTATCGACGCCACCTGCGTTTCCAGTGCAGTCGTGCTGGGCACGGCAATGGTGAACGGCCGGACATCCGGTGCATGATCGAGCACGAAAGGCGTGAAGGGTACGGACACGAGCACCTGCCCCCGATCGTCGAGTGCTTCCATGCGATAGTCCGCCGATTCCGCCGGAGGGGTTGGTCGCGCATCGAGCGTGAAGGCCGGCTCCAGCGCGATCTGGTTTCCATTGCTCACCGTTCCCCGGACGATGAGCACACGAGTAACCGGATCGGGCGCACGCGACGCGAGTACCGTGGCGCCACGGAACGCCATTACGGCGCGATAGGTGTACGCGCTTGCCCATGCCGGGTTGCAGTAACCCATGACATCGCCCGTCGTCGCCGGAATGGTCGCCGCCGACGCGGCTATTCCGCTTGCCCAGGCAAAGACATCGTGTCCCGCCTGCTCCAGCGTTCCGTCGGCCTTGGGGAACGACGCATCCAGGGGCGCGCCCGCCGCCCCACACGGCGCATGCATCCGACCGAACGTGTGTCCGATTTCATGCGCCACGAGATCGCGCGCTTGCGTGGGATTGAAGAACCAGTTGACCTGCACGGCGACCGACGTGCGCGTCCCCGCTCCAGTGTTCGCGGAATTCAAAGGGATGTAGGAGAAGCCGCCATACGCGGTGTTGTTGAAGCCTGTCGGTGGTACGACGACACCGTACCAGTTCGCGTCCGGCTCAATGGGGTCGGCGATGCGCGCGAGGTCGAGCTCTCCGAGCACCTGCTGCCAGAAGGCGGCTGCACCACCGGAAGGCGCTGTCCCGAAATTGGCGTTCGTCACGATCCCTGGCCCGACGTGCGCGTTGATGACGCCGAGCGGATGGACGCTCTTCAGGGTGCGGAGGTACTGCGAGAGGTTGCCGGCGTTGACCGCACCGGTCGCGCCGCCGTTTGCGGCGAGCGTGATCGGCACGAAGCGCACATTGAGCGGCGGCACGTCGACGACGGCGAGTGGAGCGGTGCCGGTGCGCGGAAATACGTCAGTCCCCACGGAGTCGTCAGGGATGTCGCCCTTGGGATCTCGCACGACCTGCCACGTCAGTCCGACTTTCAGTATTGAAGCCGGAACCAGGAACTGCGCATTCGGCGCGCTGTAGCTGGGGGTAGGGCCATAGACTCCGCTCGTAATCGCGGTGTCGCTGCGGATGAGAGTGCCGGCGGCGTCAAGGATCCTGAGGACGACCTGCATCGGGGCGGGAGGCGGCGTTGACGCACGTACGAGCACATTCACGGCCGCGGCATTACCAGAGAGCACCATCGGGATGGATCCGTCGGCCGATTGCACGCCCTGGGTAAACTGCGCGAAGACAGCGAAATCTCCCACCACCGCGTCTACCGTCTTAACAACAATCGTGGCACTGCCCACCTTGCCGCCGAACGTTGCAGATATGGAAGACTGTCCCGGAGCGAGCCCGGTGACCAATCCGTATGCGTTGACACTCGCAATCGAGGGCGATGCCGAGGACCAGGTGATGTTCTGGTCAAGCGCGATTGCCTTGCCATTCTGGTCGACGCCGCTCGCGATTGCAAACGCATGCTGGTTGATCTGAATCGCAGAAGGAGCGACAACCACATTCACCGTCGAGAGCGTGGAAACCGCGGTCGTGGTTTCTGGCGCGCCGCCGCAGGCTGACAGCATGAGGCCGGCGGCGCATGAGTAGGGCCCGAAGGCGGTAGTGCGAAGCATGCGTGATGATGCGGTCGCGCCCCGCTAACGGTCAAGGTGAAGCCTGACGTGCACTTGACGGAAGCGCCTCCGCGTGCAACCTTTCATCCGGATATACGGATGATACAAGCCCGCCCGATCTTCGACCGCCTCGCCGCGCTTGCCGACCCCACCAGGAGTCGGCTGCTCCTGCTGCTCGACCGCCACGAGCTCACCGTCGGTGAACTGTGCTCGGCGCTCCAGCTTCCGCAGAGCACCGTGAGCCGGCACCTCAAGACGCTGGCGGATGAATCGTGGGTTACCGCGCGCGCTGAAGGCACGAGCCGCCGCTACACCATGCCCGGCTCCGCGCTCGATCCCAATGCGCGCCGCCTCTGGCACCTCGTGCGCGACCAGGTCGGCGCCACACCCTCGGCGCGCCAGGACCTCACGCGGGCCGAGCGTGTGTTGCACGAGCGCCGCACAACGTCGCAGTCGTTCTTCTCCACGCGCGCTGGCCAGTGGGACAAGGTCCGCGCGGAGCTGTATGGGTCGACCGCCGACCTTGCACCGCTGGCCGCCCTGCTCGATCCGAACTGGATCGTTGGCGATCTCGGTTGCGGTACGGGTCAGACGTCTGCTGCACTTGCACCATTCGTCGCACGGATGATTGCCGTCGACGAATCGAGCGCCATGCTCGCGGCGGCGCGAAAGCGGCTTGGTGGCAGCGACAACGTCGAGCTTCGCGGCGGTCGCCTCGAGGACCTGCCGCTTGATGACGCATCGCTCGACGCCGCCGTCCTGTCGCTCGTGCTGCATTTCGTCGTGGATCCAACGCTGGTGCTCTCGGAGGCGGCGCGCGTGCTGAAGCCCGGCGCGCCACTGCTCATCGTCGACATGTTGCCCCACGAACGCGAGGACTATCGCGCGGCGATGGGACACCTGTGGCTCGGCTTCTCGAGCGAGCAACTCACCGGCTGGTTTGCCGATGCCGGCTTCGAACGCGCTCGCATCGTTCCTCTTCCACCAGACCCGCAAGCGAAGGGACCGAGCCTTTTTACGGCAAGGGGCGTTCGCTCTAAGCAGTAGTTCCGCTGTCCTGTTCACCGTCAGACAGTCCGACTGTCAGACTCACGCATCACCGCTTGACTTCAACAGAGGCTTTCACCATGGCTACGACGCAAGCTCCACGAACACAGTCTGCCCTCGACCGACCGGCCTTCAAGGTCGCTGATCTCTCCCTCGCCGAATTCGGGCGCAAGGAACTTCGCCTGGCGGAGCAGGAAATGCCCGG
Source organism: Gemmatimonadota bacterium (assembly GCA_030852985.1). GTDB lineage: Bacteria > Gemmatimonadota > Gemmatimonadetes > Gemmatimonadales > Gemmatimonadaceae > AG11. The sequence goes on from JALYVY010000013.1 coordinate 31,165, forward strand.
CCTCATGGCGCTGCGCGCCGAGTACAAGGGGAAGAATCCACTGAAGGGTGCGAAGATCATGGGCTCGCTGCACATGACCGTGCAGACGGCCGTGCTCATCGAGACGCTGACGGAACTCGGCGCCGATGTGCGCTGGGTGAGCTGCAACATCTTCAGCACGCAGGATCACGCCGCCGCCGCGGTTGCCGTCGGCAAGGATGGTACGGTCGACAACCCCAAGGGGATTGCAGTGTTCGCGTGGAAGGGCGAGACGCTCGAGGAGTATTGGTGGTGCACCGAGCAGGCGCTCATGTGGCCTGATGGCACCGGCCCGAACCTCATCCTCGATGACGGCGGCGACGCGACCATGCTCGTGCACAAGGGCGCCGAGTATGAAGTGTCCGGCGTGGTGCCCGCGTTCAATGAAGCGACGGACAGTGAGGAGTGGGGTGTCATCCTCGACCTCATTCGCGCCGAGCAGGACAAGAATCCTGGTCGCTGGACGAAGGTGGCGGCTGATGTGCGTGGCGTGTCCGAGGAGACGACGACCGGTGTGCATCGCCTGTACGAGATGATGAACGCCGGCACGCTGAATTTCCCGGCGATCAACGTCAACGATGCGGTGACGAAGTCGAAGTTCGACAATCTCTACGGCTGCCGTCACTCGCTGACGGACGGCATCCTGCGCGCGAGCGACGTGATGCTCGCCGGCAAGGTCGCGGTCATCTTTGGATATGGAGATGTCGGTAAGGGATGTGCCCAGTCACTGCGCGGTCAGGGCGCGCGCGTCATCATCACGGAGATCGATCCCATCTGCGCGCTGCAGGCGGCGATGGAAGGCTATCAGGTGACGACGCTCGACGAAGTGATCGGCACCGCCGACATCTTCATCACGGCGACGGGCAACAAGGACATCATCACCGTCGACCACATGGCGAAGATGAAGGACAAGGCGATCGTCGGGAACATCGGCCACTTCGACAACGAGATCGACATGGCCGGCCTCAAAAAGAAGGGCATCACGCGCATCAACATCAAGCCGCAGTACGACGAGTTCGTGTTCCCTGACGGCCACTCGGTGATGATCCTTGCTGAGGGAAGACTGCTGAATCTCGGGTGTGCCACCGGCCATCCGAGCTTCGTGATGTCGGCGTCATTCACGAACCAGGTGATGGCGCAGCTCGAGCTGCACAACAATGCGCAGAACCTGGAGAAGAAGGTCTACACGCTGCCGAAGCATCTGGATGAGAAGGTGGCGCGCCTGCACCTCGACAAGCTCGGCGTGAAACTGACGAAGCTGTCGCCGGACCAGGCCGCGTACATCGGCGTGCCTGTTGATGGGCCGTACAAGCCGGATCATTATCGGTATTAGTCTGACAGCGTGACAGGTGGACAGGGCATCAAGGGCGCAACGGACAACAAGCCGGTGCGCCCTTTTTGTCGGTCACGATCGCTACCTACGGGTTTTTGCAGGCAATCCTGAATTGGGAATTGGCTCACCGGCTGCGCCGTTGCCGCTGCTTGGTTGAAAACCGATAAGGACGCGAGACGGTCCGAACCGGTCATACGCCTACCACGCCAGAATGCTCAACCCAGGTATATCCGAGAAGTCGTCCTGATTCTTCGTCACCAGCGTCGCCTGGTGCACGATGGCCTGCGCTCCAATCATTCGGTCGAGCAGCTTTCGCCTTGAGTAGCCCATGCGTGCGAGCATGTCCCGGTACGCATCGGAAGAGTCCGCGTCAAACGCCAGCGCCGGGATTGTGGAGAGGATCACATCGAGCCGGGCGCGACGAATGGCCACGTGCGCGGGCTCTCGATAGACACCCCCTTCCAGCTCCACTCGGCTGATCATGGACATCAGAATCGCGCTGTCGAGCTGCGCCACGTCTCGCATGACGAGAGGATCCCCGTCGCGAAGATGGATAAGGACGTTCGTGTCGAGTACGTAGGGCACGCGTCAGAGCCCCGGTCTGTCGGCAAGCTCCCCATCTTCTCGCTCCTCGATGCTCGGCGGTGCTGGCAATTGCTGGAGTCGCGCAATCATCTCGGGGATCGATATGGTTGCGGGATAGACTGTCATCACGTCGCCCGAGCGAACGATGGTTAGCTCGACATTCTCTCCGTACGAGACGTCGCGGGGAAGGCGAATGGCTTCGCTGTTGCCGTTGCGGAATGTCCTGGTGCGCGCTTTCGTCATTTGGGCTCCGGATATACAAGTATATCCGTCGACTTCGCCAGCGTCAAGCTGAAACCGTATCGAGCGAACTGCCCGGTTTCCTGCCAGCCTTCGCGACAGGGGCACTTGGGCCGATGCGGATGGCAGGCTGTGGGATCCGCACTCGTTCAGGAACACCGCTCGTCGCCGGACCCGAGTATGACATACTCGATCGCAGCACCGACGAGCCGCGGTTAGCCTGCCTGCTCCGAGCTTGAGTTACCAATCAAGGTGACAGAGTGCGTCCGCCCTGCACCAATGGCGTTTCAGACCTATAGGTCCGCGCGTAAGGCATCAACTGAAGCTGAATCGCGGTCAGTATGTTGCCGAGCGTCGCGCGAATGTGCAGTCGTGTGATCTCTCGTCCCTGCGCGAGCGCATCTTCCTGGCGCGCTACTGCCGTCGCCACATCATAGTGATCCCCGAGCGCTGCAAAATTCGTCGCGAGCGAAAGCCAGAGCGCATCGATCTGCGCGCGATAGCTGACGTCGGCCTTCTGGAGCGCCGCCACCTGTTCGCGCGAAAGCAGCAAAGAATCAGCTTCGCTGATGATCGCCTGGTACGGATCGCTGACGTTGCGTGAATATCGGCGAATGAGGTCATCCACTGTCAATCGCGGTCCCGGTCGTCCACCCCGTCCTGGCCCCAGGTAACGCTCGAGTTGCTGCTGCGCGACGTCGGGCGTGAGGTTGAATGAAACGTCGATCGTCGCGCGAAATGGCGCGCGCAGTGTCGTTCTCGCCTGGTCCGTGGCGCCGAAACGTGGGTTCACTTCGTACTGAAAGCGGCGGGCGGACGCATCAAAACCGCGGACGTAGTAGAGCACAGGATCCGGTACCGGCTGGGTGCCCCAGCCGCGAAGCGCATTGCTGCCATGAAGGAGTTGGTCCAGTCCGCCGAGTGGGTTGGCAACGTTGAGATGGACGGAGCGAAGACGAGATCCGAGGTGAAAGTGCGCGCCCTCGATCGTGAGCTGCGCGTTGAGCGACGTCGTCCACGGTCCTTCGCAGCTATTGCGCGCAGCAGGCGCGTTGCGCTGACGAACGAGGCAATCGCGCACGTCGCGCGCCGACGATGCAATCAGCGCATCTGTCGAAGGCGATGACAATACGAAGGCACGGTCGTTGGCAAAGCCGTCTCCATTCACATCGCTCGAGACGATGGGCGTGAATGGGACGCCGGACATCACGCGCGCGAACGCGCTGACGGTGATCCCCGGTGGGGAGAATCCACCGCGCAGGACGAATTGATGGCGCGCGTCGAACTGCCCACGGTCCCACGATGTCTCGACCGGTGATCCGAATGTGGTGCCGTCGAAGCCGCGCTGGAGCGCGCGCGTTGACGCGAGCACATAGGAGGTCGATATCCACCAGTTGCTCACCCTGAACAGGTCGGGTGCAACAGTCACGATGAGTTGCCGGCTGTCAGAACGAAGGTCTGAGCGATCCTGAAGTACCCGGCCGAATGCCGGGGACACGCGTGCACTCGTTGCCGAGAGCGCGCCCGTGCCCGCGACAATATCCGAAGCGGGGACGAACACTGTCCGTCCCTCGTCGGCTGTTGTGAAGGCTGGCGTGTTGCGAAAATTCAGGTCCGCGATGCCGGGCTGGTCGAGATTCAGGGAGTAGGTGCCATCGATGGAGTACGTGAGCCGACGATACTGCGATGCGTACGAGAGGTTGGCGCGCCAGCTCCGCGGCGGAGCGAAGTTGCGATCCACGAGGCGGACCGCCGGCGCGGTATCGGCGAGCGCGCCAAGGTTTCCGTCGGAGCACGAGGTGGGCGCACTGTTCGGATTCGCCAGGTAGGCGGTCCAATCGGGAACGGGTACGGCGCTCCCGATGCATGAGATGCTGCGCGTCGTGCCAGGCAGCCCGGTCATTACGGATGCATCCGACAGCAGCGTCGGCGAGAGCAGCGATCGAAATTCGCCGATGCCACCGCGAAGATAGCTCGTCGGACTCATGTTGAATTCGCCGAGTTTGTTCCCGACGATCGCGCCCATGTTGCCCGCGCCCCTGCGGATCCAGGTGAAGCCGAGTCGTGGGCTTGCATGCAGGCTGTTCGGAACGCCGTCGCTGCGCGCACCGAAGGTGGCGTCGACGAGAGCGTTGCGCGGCACGGTGGACGTGAATGCATTCGCCTCGACGCGTGCGCCGTACTGTAGCCGAAGCGTCGGCGACGCCTTCCACAGGTCGCCGAGTGCGACGAACGCATTCCACTCGCCTCCCGTCCGCGCCGGGGTGAAGAGCATTCGGGTGTACGATGCCGGTTGATTCGTGGCGAGGGCGCCGAGCGAGTTGTACGTGAAGGTGCCGACGTCGCCACCGGAGTTCGCGTCAGCATATCCATCCAATCGCACGTCCCCGGTCACGGAGATGCGATGCGCCTCTCGGCCCGTCGCATACAGCTGCGTTTCCGCGATCGACTCCCACGTCCACCGTCGTGAGTCGCGTTCGCGGGCTCCTCCAGCGAAGTCCAGTGAAGCAATGCCGCCCTGGTTATCGTCGAGCGTGGATGAAACGAGCACGCTCGCGGCTGGTAGTATGAGGTACGGCGTGGTGCGAGCGACGGAGTAGGACAATGAGCTACGGAGTGTGGCGAGGTAGTCGTTGCCGTAGTAGCTGGAGAACAGTGCCTGCGTGCCACCAATGCCATTCCATTGTCTTGCGCCGCGACTGGGAAATGAGGTCACGCCCAGCATAGTCGGAGACGTACTGCTCCAGTTCCCGAAGAAGGTGATCGCGCTCGCACGCTTGGCGGGCTGGAAGGTGCGAGTGTCGAGTTGGTTGCGATCGAAGCGGGCGATGAGTGACAGGCGCTCGGTCGTAAGCGCGCCTGGATCAGCAGCGAGCGACGTGGGAATGCCGTAGGCATTGGTGAGTTGGCGCAAGCGTGTGACGGAATCGGCGGCGATGCCGGCGTGCTGGAGCACGTCAGCGTCGACCGAAAGGAGGGAGACGGCATCTCCGCTCCGTCGGCTCCCCTGAATTCCGTAGCTGTAGAAGTACAGATCGCGATTGCCGAGCGGGCCTATGCCTCCGATGCTCGCATCGACATTCGTGAAGCGTTGGCCAAGTTGCGCCGAGATTGGATCGGTGTACTGGAGGGCGGGTGCATCGAGGGAAAGCGTTGCATCGCGAAGCGTGTACACACCGCCCCCGCTCAGCTCCACGTTGGAGTTCGCGCCACCGAACCATCCGCGGGCAGGATCGTAGGTCGTGGACGAGACGCGAGTGCTGGTGCGTGCCGCGCGCGGAATGGAGCCCGAGGCGAATGCCATTCCGTTGAGGGTCACGCTGCTCTGGGAGGGATCGAGCCCGAGCACGGAGATGCCACCGTTCATCGGCGTAATGCCGGGGATCGTAGACGAGAGTGCGGCGATGTCGCCAGCCAGCTCGGGAGGAACCGCACCCGTGAAGTAGTCAACGATTGCCTCGCTTGCGCCGACCTGCGTGCCCGGATCCGGGTTCCGCACCGGCTTGGGCTTCGCCGCCTCGACGCGTACCGTTGCGAGCTTCTGCGCGGTCGCGTTTGTGAGCACAGCGTTCACCACGAAGACGGTATCGGGCGGCGAAAGGATCGCGCGCGTGATACGCTTGCGAAGCGGTTTCCAGCCGGGGGCAGAAACGTATAGCAAGTAGTCGCCGGTGCCGTTCGCGAGCTGAAGGCGGAACGCGCCTGCAGAGTCGGATGTCGTCTGGAAGACGGTGCGATCAGGCGCGCGTGTAGCGATGATAGTCGCGGCAGCGATTGCACGGCCGCTGTCGCCGCGTACGGTTCCCTCGATGATGTCGGTGTGTCCTTGCGCGCTCGCGGCGGTCGGCGCTGCCAGCGCGAAAAGCAACCATAGTCGCCACTTCACCGGCGCACCTGAGCCAGTTGCTGCTCCTGTTCGAGCGCGCGAACCTGCGCGAGCAACTGACTCACCTCGCTGTACGTGAAGCGAATCGTGCCGCGAGCGTCGACCACGCAGTAGATCGGGAAGCCGTACGCGTCGAAAGCGCGATTGGCTTCGTGGTATTCGTCGAAGTAGACGTCGATGGAAAGGTGACGCTGGCGAATCGCCTCAGGCATGCCGGCCGTGCGCGGATGGAGGGCGATCACGACCAGGCGCGCATTATCCTTGGCGAGTGTCGCCGAGAGTCGCTGCATTTCGTGCAGGTCGACTGGAGAGCCGGCCTGTTGCAGATCGGCGCCGAAGGCAACGACCGTGACGTGTCCGTCAGCCAGCTGTGCGAATGTTCTCCGTTCTCCAGTGGATGTGAGAAGTCGAATGCGGTCGCCGCGCATCGGCCGGTGGGTTGAGAGCGCCAGTACGCGCGCCTGCATCGTCTGCGTCGCTTCCGCAACGTGGCGCGACCATGCCGAGTCCGACACGGTGCGACCAAGCAGGACGCGCGCCGAGTCCGTGAACGTCGCAGATGTAGTGGGATCGGCCGCGACGAGCGCAAGGACACTGGTCGCCTCGGCCGTGTCGCCGATGGTGAGCGCGGCGGACGCGAGCATCCGAAAGCGGTCCGGGTTCCACGAGACATCAGCCGCAAGTCGCAGTGAATCGAGGGCTGCTCGAGTCTGGTGATCCGCGAGCAGCGCCTCACCGATGTGCTGGAGCGTGGCTGCGCGAAGCTCGTCGATCTCGCGCTGACGGGAGATCGCGGTTTGGCGCAATCCTCGGCGAGGGTCGTTGACGACGTCCAGTGGAGCCAGGATGGTACGCAGGAGAGCGAGTCCTTCAGCGCGCGACTGCGAATACTTCACCAGCTCGCTGCCCACCCACTCGCGCGAGCTCGCAACATCGCGCGTCATGGCGCGGTAGCGGGTACCCCAGCGCGAGATCGCGACCGGATCTTCTGCCGCGATGGCCGATTGCAAGCCGAAGGTGGTGAATGAGGGATCCACCGCCCCGACGTCGTTCCAGATGCGATCGAGCTCCGGAAGCGCATCAGGAAGTGCGTGGGGATCGGGAAGGAGCCGCTCGATAGCATGAACGCCGCGGAGTGTAGCCGCCGTGCGAGAGCGGGGCGCCTCGCGGAGGATGTGTTCACGCCAGTAAGCGAGTCGAGTAGTGTCGTGCAGCGTCGACGCGAGTGCGTACAGCTCTGACATCGTCACCGGCGTCGAGTGTCCGGTGCTTCGCTCCAATTCGTCGAACCGCGCGAGCGCCGCGCGCGCCGCCGCAATGGCCGTCGAATCCGACGCGGCGTGCGCGACGTTTTCAGTGGACGCGAGTGTTCTCCACGCGCCTATGCTGTCGGGATACTCCGCGACGAACATTTGCGCCGCCTCGTGGCGCGCGTCCCAACCGGCACGCTCCCGCGTCGCGGAAAGAAGCGCATCGTACCGTGGGTGTCCGTTGGCATCGTACGCGAGCAGTTCCCACCGTTTACCGCGGTGTGCATCGAGGCGTGTGGCGCTGATGTCCTCGACCCCGAATGCGGAGTAGACCGCCTTCCCGGGAAATGTGAACCGAAGGTGGAACGCTCCGTCCTGTCCCCGGCGCATCGGAAGACGCGAGACTGTCGGCAGGACCTCCTCGAACCCCGGCGGCACCTCCTGCGGTGGTGTGACAGAGCGCACGCGCAGCATGAGCAGTGTGTCCGCAACGAACCGCTCCGATGGGCTATACGTCGCGTCGATCGCATCGCCCGCCCGTGGATGCGTGGGCAGGAAGGAAAGGTCTCCGTCATCCGTAGCCGCTGTGGCGCTGCGGCTGAGCAGCACGGCGGACGCGGTAGCGATAACAAACAACCCCGCGGCGATTGCAATTCGTCCCCATGGGGCGGAACGCTCCCGCGAAAGATCCGGCGTGGGGAGAATGACTCGCTCGCCCGCCTGCCGGCGTGCGAGGATTCGCTCGAACATTTCCGTCGACGCTGTGGGGGCGCTCGTGTCACGCACTCGCGTACGGAGCGCGATGATCTCATCGACAGTCTGACGGCAGCGGAGACAGCCGATCATGTGCGCGCCCACGCTCCTCATGGCGCGCGGAGGCAGCGTTCGATCCGCGTAGCGGTTCAGCGTGGCGTTGCGCGGGTGGAAGAGTGGAATGGTTACGCTCATGACCGATCATCCAGTGACGCCCGCAGAATGGCGCGCGCGCGAAAAAGGCGAACTTCGGACGTGCCTGGCCGAATGCCGAGCAGCAATCCGATTTCGACGTGCGAGTAGCCCTCGACTTCGTGAAGAACGAAGACGGAGCGCAGGTTGGGTGATAATTGCTCGAGCGCGTGGTCGATCGACATACGCGCATCGAGGTCTGGCGTGCGTGCGCGCAGTTGCGGTGCGTCGTCCAGTGACGTGTGCACGCGCCTCGCGGCAGTTCGCATGCGCATCAGGGCGCAGCGCACGGTGATGCGCTTCAGCCAGGCGTCGAAGATGCCGCGTTCATCGTAGTGCCGCAGCGCCTCCGGCAATCCAATGAACACGTCCTGCACGATGTCCTCGGCATCCGCGGTCGATGCGGTGAGCCGGAACGCCAGGCGCAGGAGCCCGTCGGCGTGCTCGGTGAAGAGACGCCCGAGCGCATCGGGAGACCCGGTTCGTGCTCGAGCAATTGTGTCGGGCTGGTGAGGCACGCCGTGCGGTCTGATGTGCATGCTGCCGGAGGTGGGTTCCTCCAAACAATGCTTGCCAATGCAGAAGGCTTACATCGGAAGCAACGTTGCCGCGCGTGGGATCGACCCACCAACAACCTGCACTGCGCGCTCGAGCACTTCATCCCGGCCCGCCCTGATGCCGGCGATGGTCGGCGATACCGGCACGGTCGGCACGACTCCGACGCCGTGATGTGGCGACCCGTCGCCCTTTGTGACGCGCATGCCGGTCCATGAAATCGTGTAGCCGCCCGGCAGAGTGAACGGATTCACGTTGCCGTTGGTGCCGGCGCTCGGTTCGCCGACAATCGCGGCTAACCGGTTGTCCTCCACCGTGCCGAGCGTACTCTCGGCATAGCTGATCGATCCACCGCCGGAGAGGAATGCGATGCGCGCCTTGATGCGCGGCGCGGCAGGAGTGATGGTCCAGCCCCCGATGGTGAAGCTCATGTCAGCACGATCGGGCAACGTGAGCAGCGGCGACTCAAACCGTGGCGAGTGGATGGTGGTGTCCGTGAGGTGGGCCAGGACCATCGCCATGTTCACCTGGCTCGGATACCCTCGCATATCGAACACGATACCCGTCGCCGACGTGAGCTTTGGCAGCGCAGCGTTGAAGTCCTGATCCGTGATGCGCCCCAGATCGACGTAGAACGTACCAGGCGAGAGTTCGGTGATCTTGTCGGGAAGCTGTTGCCTGGCCGGCTGGAAGGTGGTGCGCGACAGCCGCAGCTCACGTGGTGTGCCGTCCGCCCCGCTCACGCGCAGTGCGACGGACGTACGCGGCATCCCGGCGAGGATGCGGCTGAGCGCAACGTTGTGCACCCACTGCGGCGTCGCGCCGGAAACGCGCTCGCTCGTCGCAGCCACGAGCTCCTCGGCCGGTCGTCCATCCACCGCAAGCACGATGTCGCCGCGCTTCAGCCCAGCGGCGGCCGCCGAATCGCCGACGCTGACCACGACGACCTTGTCCTCGACCCATCCGAGTCGCGCGTCGGGAACCAGGGTCTCGATGTAGGCGCTGCCCACTCGCCCGTGTCCGTCGTGCAGCGACGCAATCATGCGCTCGAGGGTCTCCTGAAACTTTACTTCGTTGACGTCGGTGGCCGCGCGCGTGAGCGATGTGCGCAGTGCCGCTGGCCAGTCGGTGCGCTCGAGCTCGTGGTAGGGATAGAAGTGCTGCAACACGCCCCACGCGAGCATCACGTCAGCGAGGCGCGTGGCACGATCCGATGCGATGAGGCGCTCGTTCGCCAAGGCAGGGCTCGCGTGCTGCATGCTGTCGGGGATGACCTGCTCCATCGAGTACAGCGCCACCGGTAGGCTCAGCCGCAGGCCTGCACCAAGCGGTAGCTGGAGCGGATGAGCAGGATCGGGAATGCGAGGGCTTGCTCCGGGGACGAGCGCGCCACGCAGCAGCGCAACCGGTGCGCCCACAGCGGCGGCGGGCACCAACACCCGAGTGCTCGCGTAGATATTCGACTGCGAGGCCGGCACCACGCCCCCGCTCGGCGTCCCGACACCGAGGTGTTGCCAGTACACTACGCCCGCTCCGGGAGAAGGTGCGCTCGGCGCCGGCGGAGCAGCGGCACCGTCACGATAGACCACGACAGTTGGCGCAACGGGAGCGAACAGCTTGCCCAGTACGATGGCGAGGCTGTCGAGAGTGGGCGCACCCTCCACCGCGCGGACACCGCGCACGGCGAACTCGTCCCAGTTCACATGAACGGCTTCCGGTGCGGGATGAAAGAAGCGCACATAGCCGAGCATCTTCGCAAAGGCGGTGAGGTTGTCGAGTCCGTGCGCGGAAAGCTCGCGTGGTGCTTCACGCGGCGAGCGCGCCATGAGGCGCACGCGCGGCGCCCGAACTTCCGCGGGACTCTCGAAGCTGGCCTGCAGCGGTGCGACGCTGTCAGCCTCGATGCGCACGTCGTCGATCCAGAGTGTGCCCTTGCCATTGGAGTAGACGCCGAAAGCGATGCTCGTTGCACCGCGCGGGACGTCGAGCGTGACCTCCGCCGGCGTCCACTCCGTGGTGCCGAGCAACGGCGTGTCCTGCGTTGTGGCGAAGGCGAAGGTCGCCCCATCCGCGCGCGCCCAGACGACGCCGCCCTTCCCCGAGAGCTGCGCTCCGCGGAGCTGCGCCGAGACACGGATGCGGCGTCCATCGTAAGGCGCGGCCGGTATGCTCGTGAGAATTCCGGCAAAGTTGGATGGCGGGTCTTCCGCGACGAATCGAATACTCGCGTGGCCGGTGTGCGCGACGG
>JALYVY010000097.1:0-14903 GCA_030852985.1 Gemmatimonadota bacterium
CGCCAAGGGAGCGGTAGCTCACTGCCGCCTGCGCCCCTGGTACCGCGGCGATGCGCGCTGTGATGGCGCTGCGCACGTCAACGCCATCGCTCTCTTGTGCGCCGAGGCGAGCAAGGCCCGCGATGAAGAAGAGTGAAGTGATCGTGATCACGTTGCAGAGGCGACGCATGTTGCCGAATATAGGCACGGCCCAAGCCACAGGTAGCACATCTGGTTGCCTTTCGCGCCGCTCGCTCGTTTTCCCCACAGAGCGACGTCGCTTCCCGCCACGTATTCGGGCCACGGCCCCTTCCAGAGATTGCTGCGATGACAGACGATCGCCCCGCGGGCACTCCCCGCGCCAGCACCGTTCCGGCTACCCGTCAGGAGCGTCTTCGTTTCTCGGATTTCTCGTTCGAGCGTACGCGCTCCGGTAAGGTCTCCTGTCAGGTGACGCTGGAGTTCGGGACGGCCGAGTTTTCATCCGGCTCGGTGGAGGGACACACCAGCCCCGCCGGCGATATACGCCTCGGCGCCGAAGCCGCGGTCCGCGCCCTGGAGATCTTCACCGAAGGGCGGCTCAAGTTCGAGCTGATCGGCGTCAAGATCGTGCGCGCGTTCGACGCCAACATCGTGATCACCTCGCTCATCCAGCACGGCGACGACGGGCCGGAGCGCCTGCTGGGGTGCTATCTCGCGGAGGCGGATAACGTCCGCGGCGCCGCCCTTTCCGTCCTGAACGCGACCAACCGGGTGCTCGGCAACTTCATCCTGGCGCGATGATGCGCGTTTCGAAGCGGACTGCCGGCCTGTCCGCGGCTCTCGCGATTGTGTGCGGCGCAGCCGCCGCGCACGGTCAAGCCGGGGACAGTAGCGCCAGGATGACCGTGATTCCCGCGGGCGCTCCGATGGAGGGTCATGGCGATTCGGTCGTTGCTACGCCTGCGGGGAATGCGCATGCGACAGCGGATCCGCGGGCGACCTGGGACATCGATGTACGGTCCTTCGAGAACGAGGCCCGCGTCGCTCACTTCGTCGAGATCTTCAGCGGACGTGCGAAGGCTCATGTCGCGGCGCAGCTATCGGCCGGGTCTCGCTATGAGGCGATGATCCGTGCCCGGATGCGCGAAGGCGGAATTCCCGAGGACATGTACTACCTGGCACTCATTGAGAGCGGCTTCAATCCGAACGCGTACTCGCGGGCAGCGGCGGTCGGCATGTGGCAATTCATGACGTCGACGGCGCGCGACGCCGGGCTGCGCGTGGATTGGTGGGTCGACGAGCGGAGGGATCCGGTGCGGTCGACGTCCGCCGCGGTGCGATTCATTCGCGAGCTGAAGGACCAGTTCGGCTCCCTTTACCTCGCCGCGGCAGCATACAACGGCGGACCGGGCCGCGTCTCGCGCGGCCTTGCGAAGTACGCGAGCGACGTGGAAGGCTCCTCCCGCGACGCCGCCTTCTTCCTGATCGCAGACAAGGACTTCTTCAAGAACGAGACGCGTGACTACGTCCCGCAGCTCATTGCCGCAGCCCTCATCGGCAAGGAGCCGGCACGGTACGGAATGGAACTGCGCGTGCAACCGGCATTCGCGTACGATTCCGTCGAAGTGCCGGCGAGCACCCCACTAGCGGCTGTGGCGAAGGCGGCGGGAGCGTTGAATTCTGAGATCGTCGAGCTCAATCCTCACCTGCTTCGGGGGATGACGCCCCCTCGGGAAACCACGATTGTACGCCTGCCTACGGGCTCGGCTGGCGGGTTTGCGGAGGCCTTCGCCGCCCTTCCGCACGATGCACTCGTGGCCACCCGCCTCGTCGAATCGAAAAAGGGCGATACTGCGGATCGTCTTGCCGAACGCCACGGAATCTCGGCCCGGTCGATCAAGGCGTTCAATCCAGGATTGCGGACGCTGAAGAGCGGACGACTCGCGATTGGGCAGGCTGTGCTGCTGCCGTCGCCGTCCGTCGCCGCTCTCGCGCTCAAGGTGCCGGATCCCGCCATCGAGAAGTTTCCGCGAAAGGCCAAGGCTTCGAAGGCGCATGCCACGAAAAAGGGTGCCCCCGCGAAGCGGAAGCACCCCAAGTCGTTGCGCCACTAATACTTAATCAATAATTCCGCGCCCCTTGTATCCGCGGGTGAGGATGCGGTCGTAGCCATTCGAGGGGTTGTTACCCTCCGCCAGCGACTTGGCGACGGCCACCGGCCCCCGATTGTAGACCAGCAGCGCGGTCTTCATGTCCCCATGATTCTCGCGCACCAGCCCCCTGAGATACCGGAAACCAACCCGCAGGTTCACGTTGGGGTCGTACAGACCCTGCGCGGTGATGCCCTTCACGTAGAACCGGGCAGTCGATGGCATCACCTGGGTCAGCCCGATTGCTCCAACTGGGCTGGTCGCATGGACGTTGAAATCGCTCTCGAGCTTGACTAGCCGAAACGCTAGCTCGGGATCGATCCCTTCGGCTCGCGCCACGTCGATGATGCTCCCGGACAGTGCGGCCGGGATGGCGTACTGTGTGGAAAATGCGATGATGTGATTGGCCCGATCGAGCTCTGTCCGGGTCAGGTCCAGCTCGCCGCGCGTCGAATCGAGCTGTGCAGTGACCGTGCGGTCGCTGCTGACGTTGAGGTGAAACGCGCCATGTGGGGTTACCGATGCGGCTTCGGCGTCGAGAGCGGCTGGCTCACGGTTGCCGAGTAGAAAGCCGACGGCACTGAAGAAACTCACCGATAGTGCTACTTGCTTCAATCGTGTGCGCCGGCGAAGTCGATCGCCGCGATGCACGTACGTTCCTCGTAAATCTGTCATAAGTCGCACCCTGATAAAGGGTTACGTTCAGTTGCCCAGCTCGCCTACTCCTTATGGTAAGTCGCAACCTGTGCGCCATCAAGGCTTGCGTATGCGCCACGCGCTCCACCTGTTTTTTCGACCAGGGCCACTTCCACGAGGACCATTCCGCGGTCGATCGCCTTCGCCATGTCGTAGATCGTGAGCAGGGCTATAGTAACCGCTGTGAGCGCTTCCATCTCGACGCCGGTCTTGCCAACGGTTCGAGCGATCGCCTCAACGCGAATTCCAGGAAGCTTCCTGTCGGCGGTCAGGCTGACGGAGACGTCCGTGAGCATGAGTGGATGGCAGAGGGGGATGAGGTCAGCGGTGCGCTTCGCGGCCATTATCCCGGCAATACGGGCCACCCCGAGGACGTCGCCCTTTGCGAGTGAATTCCCCTGGATGGCGGCGAGCGTACGCTCGTTCATGGCGATGGCACCGGTCGCGCGCGCCATTCGCTCGGTGTCCGGCTTTGCACCGACGTTCACCATCTGTGCCGTTCCATCCGCGGATACATGCGTCAATCCCGACTTCGGTTTCTTCGTCATGACATCAGCCTTTCGATCTGCCGGAGGAGCTCGCTGGTAATGAGTTGCGGATTGACGTTTCCTGTCGCGCGCGTCTTGGCGGCCTCGACGTAGTCCAGCGCCTTGGCCGCGGCGCTGGCTCCTTCCGCATTGTCCCGAGCGACGGATGCACGCATGCGCTCGTGCAGCAGCGTCGTCAGCGCATCGAGGGACGTTGCGAACGCTCCGCGCGCCTTGTTCGAGCCCTGCATGAGCGCGGTGCGCATTTGCTCGCGGCGGTCGTGATTCGAGGCGGCGTCGAGCATCCGACTCGCCCGCGCCAATGCGTCCGCCCATTCGGCACCCGCCACGAGGGCGCCGGGGGCACCATTGGCCGCCGCGCGTTGCTCCTCGAGCTTTCGCGGGCCGCCGGCCGCCACGATCGCGTCGCGCATGGCAGGCTCGGACAGCACGGCGTCGACAGCGCTGGGGCCCATCGCCGCGACCCGGACCGCGACGAGACGCGACCGGATTGTGGGAATGAGGGCGCCCGGCTCGCTGGAGGTGAGCACGATGGTCGCCTTCGCCGGCGGCTCCTCGAGGAGTTTGAGAAACGCGCCCGCGGCATCCTCCTGGCCTTCCCGGAGGACCATCCGTTCGGCCTCGCCGAGGATGTAGATCTTTCGCGTGGCCAGGGCGGGAGCAAGCGCTGCGGACTGGACCACCGCCCGCATCGTCGAAACGTAGATGCCCTCCTCCGGCGCAGGCGGCTGGTACACGCCAGTCTTTACCCGTTCGCCGATGGCCTCACGAAAGTCGTCCATCACTCGCGAGGGCGATGAATCGGCGTCCTTCGGGCGCGGGCGTGGAAAGAACCAGTGAATGTCAGGATGGGTGCCGGCCAGCGCATAACGGCAGTGCTGGCACACGCCACAGGGCAGCGGCTCTGACCCGCTGCAGACCAGCCGCTGCCCGAGCCAGAGGGCCAGGCGCTGCTTGCCCACGCCCGCCGGTCCGTGCAGGAGCAAGGAACCCGGAAGTACGTCGCGCCGAATGGCGTCGTCGAAGCGCTTGCGCAGTGCTTCGTGGCCGTGAATGGGGAGCAATGGCACACCTTCAACCTAAGATGCCGCAGCGCGGGCTACCAATCCCGAACGCGGCACGAATCGTGACGAAATAGACGGCACTCACACTGCGAGGATCAGATGGAGATTGGACTGAAGGGACGAAAGGTGGCCATACTCGCCACCGACGGCGTCGAGCAGGTCGAGCTCGAGCAGCCTCGGCGCGCGCTCGATGAAGCGGGCGCCCTGACGCACCTGATCTCGCCGAAGCAGGACTCCATTCAGGCGATGAATCACGACGAGAAGGGAGCCCGCATTCCGGTGGATCGCATGTTGAGCGACGTGCGGGCCAGCGACTACGACGCGCTCCTGCTGCCAGGTGGCGTCGCCAATCCCGACACGCTCCGAATGGATGCGAGCGCGGTTCAGTTCGTCCGTGAGTTCATGCTGTCTGACCGGCCGGTCGCGGCGATTTGTCACGGTCCGTGGCTGCTCGTGGAAGCAGGGGCGGTTGCCGGACGTTCCCTGACGTCGTGGCCGTCACTCGCCACGGATATCAGGAACGCCGGCGGGGAATGGGTCGACGAATCGGTGAAGATCGACGACAAGTTGATCACCAGCCGAAAGCCGGAGGACCTTCCACGGTTCTGCGCGGCCATCGTGAAGGAGTTCGCACAGCGGTTCGACGACATGCGCGTCGACTCGACCAGCGAGCAAAGCTTTCCCGCGAGTGACCCACCGCCGGGCCCGAGCGCCATCGGTGGCGAAGGAGCGGCGCGGAACTGATTCGCCTGGGTGCTTTGTAAGGTAAAGCACTTGACAGATGAGGCGCTGGGGATCATCGTACGGCATGACGCGCGTACTTCCGCTCCGCCCAGCCGACTCGCCCGAGATGCACGCCCGGGCGATGGACAACCTCCGCTTCATCAGGGAGACGATGGAGGCGGCCGCGACATTCACGGCCGTCTCCGGCTGGGGCATGGTGCTCATCGGCGCGACAGCTATTGGCGCCGTGTTTCTCGCCGCGGAGGCCAGTAGCCCCACCCGTTGGGTCTTCGTGTGGCTGTGCGAGGCGTGCCTCTCCATGGCCATCTCCATCTACACCATGGGCCTGAAGGCACGTGCGGCGCAGATGCCGCTCTGGTCAGAGCCCGCCCGGAAGATGGTCTTCAGCTTCGCGCCCCCCATGATGGTCGGCGCACTCCTCACATTGCTCTTCCTCGAGCGCGACCTGATCGGCCTGCTGCCGGGCGTGTGGATGCTGCTCTACGGCGTCGCCGTCATTGCCGCGGGCACGTTTTCGGTTCGGATTGTCCCTGTGATGGGGCTTGCGTTCATGGTGGTTGGCACGGTGGCGCTGTTCGCGCCGACTTCGTGGGCCGCCTGGTCGATGGCGGCCGGTTTTGGTGCATTGCACCTCTTTTTTGGGACGCTGATTGCGCGGAGGCATGGTGGCTAAGCACGGAGCGGCGCCGCGACGGCGCGGCACACAGCCCGAGCCAGCGCTCGGCGCGCAGGGCCTGCATTCGGTCGACGGAACGGAGCGGGGCGCCGGAGCGAATGGTGGCACCCTCGCCCTCGATCGGCTGATTCATGAGCGCCTTCGACTCGGCATCGTCAGTGCATTGGCCGTGAACGAGTCGCTCACGTTCAATGAGCTCAAGCGCCTCATGCAGACCACCGACGGAAATCTCAGCGTGCATGCGCGCAAGCTCGAGGACGCGGCGTATGTGACCTGCCGGAAGTCGTTCGAGGGCCGAGTGCCGAGGTCGGAGTATCGCATCACCGCGTCGGGGCGGCAGGCCCTGGAGCGCTATCTTGACCACATGGAAGCGCTCATTCGCGCTACCCGGGAGCGCTAGGACGCCGATGCCGACGGCACGACACTCAGGACCGCAGAGCTACGCGACTTTCAGTGGTCCGCACCTCGCGGTCATCATGGACGGCAATGGCCGGTGGGCGACCAGCCACGGCCTCTCGCGCCCAGCTGGTCACGAAGCCGGACTGCGAACAGCTCGCGACATCGTCGAGGCGGCCGTGCGGCAGGGAGTGGGAACACTGACCCTGTACGCATTCTCGTCCGACAACTGGAAGCGTCCCACGCTCGAAGTGACCGCCCTGATGCGCCTGTTCAGGCGCGCGCTGCTGGGCGAGGCCAAGCGCTGCGTGAAGAATGGCGTGCGTCTCACTATCCTGGGACGACGGGATCGGCTGCCCTCGTCGCTGCGCCATACGGTGGAGGAGGCGGAGTCGCTCACCATCACCGGATCCCGGATGCACCTGCGCGTCGCCATCGACTACTCGGCGCGCGATGCGATGCTGCGCGCGGCGGCCGCGATGCGCGGTGAGCCAACGTCCCGGGAGAGCTTCACGGAGTTGCTCGCGCGTGTTGACCACGATCCGCTGCCGGCGCACGAGGTGGACCTGGTCATTCGTACGGGCGGGGAACAGCGACTGAGCGATTTCCTGCTCTGGGAGTGCGCCTACGCCGAACTCCGGTTCGAGAAAAAAATGTGGCCGGAGTTCAACGCGGAAGACCTCGCGGAGGCCCTCGCTGATTTCAGGAGCCGGAGCCGCCGGTTCGGGCTCGCGCCCGAGCAGGTCGCGTCCTAG
The DNA here is from genome assembly GCA_030852985.1 of Gemmatimonadota bacterium. Lineage (GTDB taxonomy): Bacteria > Gemmatimonadota > Gemmatimonadetes > Gemmatimonadales > Gemmatimonadaceae > AG11. The sequence goes on from JALYVY010000097.1 coordinate 6,991, forward strand.
AAGTTGTCGATGCGGTCAGATGCGCATGAGGCGCACCTGACCCGAACCTGATTCGATCTTGATGCGTCCCTTGCCGGTGCCGATAGTGCCGTGCAAGCCGTGTTTCTCCACACGGGTCACCTTCACGTCGAAGTCGCTGTTTACGCCACCGCTTCCCGTCTCGACGTCCACGTAGGCATTGATCGACGCGGGCATGCGGAGTGTGACACCCCCGGATCCCGCATCGATGGTCACGTCGTCGGGAGACGCGAGCAACTCCAGGTCAGTGCCGCCGCTGCCGGACTCGAGTCGCACGCGAGCCGTCTTCACGCCGGTGAGCCGCACGCCGCCGGAGCCGACATCCGCCGTGAGCTCGCTGACGTCGATGTTCCGGCCGCGCAGCGAACCCGAGCCGACGTCCACCTTCAGCGATCCGCCACGCACGCCATCGAGCGATGCTCCGCCCGATCCCGCATCGATGGATACGTCGCCGGTCACGTCCGTAACGTCCACGCCGCCGGAGCCGACGTCGAGTTGCAGCGAGCCTCGGATATGCGCCACGCGTACGCGAGACGCCGAGGCGTCCACAGAGAGCCGACCGTCGATGTTTTCGATGATGGTTTCGCCCACACCCTGCCGCAGGAAGAGCGACTTCCCCTTCGGGACGGTGACGTGGAGGTCCGCATGCGCATCGAGTCCGTCGCCTCGGCTGCTCACCTCGATCCGCCGGCGGTCGGAGTTGCCGTTATGTAGATCGCCCCACGTGCCGTCCTCCCCGATGCTGAAGTTCGTGCGCCCGTTCCAGTCGGCACCCGAGTAGACGATGCGGTCGCTGGGATACTGCACACGCAGTGCGGCTCGCCCGCGCAGTTGGCCGCTTTCCAGCTTCAGCCGCGCGGCGTCGCGGCCGCCCCGCGTCACCTCCACAATCACACGGTCGCCGGATCCGCCCTCGACATGCAAGCGGCCGACGAGGTTGTAGATCGCGACCTCTCGGCCCTCGAGGGAAACACGCTCCACTGATTGCGCATGGAGCATCGAGGGCACGGAAAGGATGAGTGCAAGGCGGGTCATGCGCATGGTGGGCTTCGGAAAAGAGTGGGCGGGCGAAGGAGCCCCAGCCTGCGACAGTCGAAGCGGATCAGGGGTTTGAATCCCAGTTGATCATTCGCGCAAGCGGTGAATGACAACGGGCACTCGGGCGACTACAACGCGGCGAATGCCCGTGTGGCCCGAGCAAGCGCCTCGTCGGTAGTCTCGCCGACCGCAGCGATATGCCCCATTTTCCTGCCAGCGCGCGCTCCCTTCTTTCCGTAGAGGAAAAGTCGCGTGCCGGGCACCGCGAGTGCGCGATCGAAGCGAGGAACGGCGCCGTTCGCCCAACTGTCCCCGAAAAGATTCACGATCGCCGCCGGTCGCACGGGACGGACGTCGCCGAGGGGCAGGTCACACACGGTCCTTACGAGTTGTTCGAACTGGCTCGTTGGACACGCCAGCTCCGTGGCGTGAAATGAATTGTGCGGCCTTGGGGCCAGTTCATTCACCAGCAGCCGCCCGTCCTCGAGCAGGAACATCTCGACAGCCAGAATGCCCTCCAGCGAAAGCGCATCGGCGATGTGCCGGGCGATTTCATCCGCTTGGCGCGCGAGAGAGTCGTCGAGCGCGCCCGGCGTAACGCTCCATGCGAGCACTTGCCGCTCATGATGGTTGATGGCGATCGGGAAGACGGTGGTTTCCCCGGAAGGCCGGCGCGCGACGAGTACGCTCAACTCAAGCGCCAGCGCGAGTGCCTGCTCTGCGACCGCCGGTCTCCCGCCCAGCGAAGCGAAGGCCGCAGATGGGTTGTCGCCAGAGGAAATACGGAGTTGGCTGCGGCCGTCATAGCCGCCCTGACATGCCTTGAGGAAGATCGACGCGCCGAGCGTCCGCATGGCCTCACCGAGCGCCTCCCCACTCGTTACGCTTTCGTATGCGCCAATGGGAACGCCCTGCGACGAGAGCCAATGCTTTTGTCGCCCGCGGTCCTGCACCATGCGAAGCACGTCCGCGCCGGGGCGCACGGGTGCGAAGCGTTGGGCGGCTTCCAGGGCCTCGGCGGAAATCTGCTCGATCTCGATGGTGATCACGTCGCACTCGCGTGCGAGATCCGCCGCCGCGGCGGCATCGTCGAACGCGCCGACCACCACGCGATCCGCCACTGCCGCGGCAGCGCAATCGGCGCTGGGATCGAGCACCTGAACCCCGTAGCCCATGGAGCGCGCTGCCAGTGCCGTCATCCGACCAAGCTGGCCTCCGCCGAGAATGCCGATGGTGGCGGGCGGAAGGATGGCCATCAGGCGGTGGACGACGAAATGTCCGTGTCGCCCAGCACTGCCGCGGTTCGTTCGGCGCGCCAGGCGCGCAAACGCTCGCGCAATTCGGGGCGGCTCGTTGCGAGGATTGCGGTCGCCAGCAGTGCGGCATTCGCGGCGCCCGGCTCGCCAATGGCGAGGGTGCCCACCGGAACGCCCTTCGGCATCTGGACGATCGACAACAGCGCATCAACACCATTCAGCGGCGTGGCGGCGATCGGCACGCCCAGCACGGGCAGAATGGTGCACGCGGCCACCATGCCCGGCAGGTGCGCCGAGCCTCCCGCCGCGGCGATGATGACCTCCAGCCCGCGTGATTCGGCGGAGCGGGCATACTCGAACATCCACTCCGGCGTGCGATGGGCCGAGACGACGCGCACCTCGTGCGGCACCGCGAGTGCTTCAAGCGTCTCGACGGCGGACGTCATCACGCGGAGGTCGCTGCGGCTGCCCATGATCACGCCAACCAGCGGAGAGCCTGCAGGGCGATTAGAAGCGGGGGCCATGGCGAGTGATACAGGTGGCATCGATGGGGAGGCGCGCGAAAGATAGCGTCGCCGCGCAGGCTAAATCCATGCTGCGTTGCTTGCGCTGACGGATCGACATCCGCGACATTGTCTATGGGCGACGGAGCCCGTACGCTCCCTCGCCATTCGCCCTGAGACATGTTCGAAATTGCGCGTCGGGCGACCACGGTCGCCCGTCTGGTTGCACTCCCTGCCATTGCGATCCTCCTCGCGAGTTGTTCGTCGAGCCGAGCTCCCGGAAACGTCATCGGGATCGCGGTCGCGCTCGACCCGCACCGGCAGGGAATGCAGAGCATCTACAATGGCGTGCAGCTCGCGGTGGAACAGCTCAACGCGGGTCGCGGCAGCGGTGCGCCCATCCGCATGATCAAGGGTGCCGCCGACGTCAGCGATCCGATTCGCATCGCTGACACGTTCCGCGAGGATGTCAACGTCGTCGGAGTCGTGGGGCATCCGGAAAGCGGCACGACGCTCGATGCGATCGGCGAATACGCAGATACAAAGAACGGTGGTCGCAATGCCGTCGTCGCTATTTCGCCAACAGGGACGAGTCCCGCGCTGAGCGGCGCGAGCAAGTGGCTGTTTCGCGTGTGCCCGAGCGATGTGCAGACGAGCACCACCATGGCGCAGTATGCGTTGGACTCGATGAGCGCCAGGCGCGCGAGCGTGATCTATCGGAACGATGCATATGGAAAGGACTGGTCGAAGTCGTTCTCCGAGGCGTTCCGCGCGGGGAAGGGAACTGTTGTGGAGCGCGATCCGTACCTTGCGGGCGTCACGCAGTGGGATGCGTATGCGGCCTACATGAAAAAGCTGAATCCCGACGTGCTGCTCTTTCCCGGAAGCACCGAGGATGCGGTATTGGCGTTGCGCGCCATGCGTGCGGTGAACGTCTCCACGCCGCTCGTTGGTGGCGACGCGACGTCCGGCCTCGAGGCATTCGCCAAGGAGTTTCCAACCGCGCGCTACGCGGCCTTCTTCCTTGCGCGGCGCGCGACGTCGACCGAAGCCAAGGCGTTTGTTGCCGCCTACACCGCCGCGTTCAAGGAGGAGCCCGACCAGCGCGCCGCGCTCGCGTATGATGCCGCCATGCTCATTGGCCGTGCTGCGCTGCAGGTTGGAACGGATCGCGGCAAGATCCGCGACTACATCGAATCGATTGGTCGTCCGGGCGGGCCTCCCGCGATGATGGGCGTTGCCGGGCCGATTGCGTTCGATGACAAGCACGATGCGATGAACAAGCCGGTGGTCGTCGCGCAGGTTGGTCAATGAGCATCCTGCGGACGATTCGCGGTCGGTTGCAGGTGGGCTTCGGCATCACGCTCGCGCTCATCCTCGCCGCCGGCGTGCTCGCGGGCTACGGATTGCTGAGGGCCGGTGCACGCAACGATGCCATCGTTTCGGAAATGCGGGTTCAGCAGCAGACGACCCAACAGGTGGCGTTCCGCATCCTGCGCGAAACGGCCGCCGGCATGCGCTACCTCAATACGGGTCTCGCCCAGGACGAGACCCGCTATGTCGCACTGGCCGACGAGGCCGACCACCTTCGTCGGGAGGCCATCAACCTTGATGCGCTCTCGCCATCCGAACGACAGAAGCTCAAGGATCTTGGCACGCTTCAGGCGACCGTGGAGGCGGGCATTGGCGTCGCGCATGCCTACAACGCAGTTGGACGACCAGCAGATGCCGCGGCGATGCTGACGAAGACGGCGAGTGCACTCGACGACGTGGACAAGACGATCGAGTCGCTACGGCAGCAGGGGGACCAGCGGCTAAGCGAGCAGCAAGCGGCGGCAAAGACTTCGCTCGACCGCAACATGGCGGAGCTGGCCACGCTCATCGTGGCGGCGCTCGTCGTTGGCGTGATGTCGAGCATCACCACCTCGCGCGCCGTCACGCGCCCGTTGGACGCGCTCACGAGCGACCTCCTCGCGATGGGCCGCGGTGACCTGCGCCGCAGCACGCTGAATCGCAGCGCGCTCGGCGCCGCCGAGTACGAGTCGCTCGCCGATGCGCTCTCTGATGCGCGCGATCGTTTGCGCAGCCTGCTCGGCGAGATGAAGCGGCAGTCGGACGATGTCGCGAGTGCTGCGTCCGAGCTCGCGGGCGCGGCGGAAGGCGCCTCGAACAGCACGCAGCATGTCGCGACGGCGGTCACGGAGATGGCGCACGGTGCAGGCGTCCAGCTCGACGTGCTCACCGGCGCGAGCTCCGCCGTGGCGCAGCTCACCGCGTCGGGACGGACGATCGAGGACGCCGTGCACGAAAGCCAGGAACGTGGGCGTGAGATTCGCGCCTCCGCCACGGGCACGGCGCAGGAGATTGGCGTGGCGGTCGACACCCTGCTCGCGGCGCGCGAAGTGTTCGATCGCAGCAGCACCGAGATCACCGAGTTGCGCGCCTCGCTCCGCGTCGTGGACGAGTTTGCGACGACCATCTCGGAGCTCGCCGCGCAGACCAACCTGCTTGCGTTGAACGCGGCCATCGAGGCCGCGCATGCCGGCGATGCCGGCAGGGGTTTCGCGGTGGTGGCCGACGAGGTGCGCAAGCTCGCCGAGCAAAGCTCCAAGGCGGCGTACGAGGTGACGACCAATGTGCGACGCATCCAGGAGGGTGTGATGCGCACGTCACGTGCGGTGGAGAGCGGCACGACGCAGATGAAGGACGTTACCAAGGTCGCCGACGGCGCCCGTCAGGCGCTTGCGTCGATTCACACAGCCGTCGAGCGGGTAGAGGCGGCGACGTCGCGTGTTTCGGAGGCGGTGATGGCCAACGCGACGGCGATCGCCATGGTGGGCGAGGCCATCGGGAAGGCGGGAGACACGGCGCAAAGCCACGCCGCGTCTGCCCAGGAGGTCGCCGCCGCCACCGAGGAAACGTCCGCGTCGGTCGAGGAGCTCGAAGCAACCAGCCACATGCTCAACGACTCGGCACGCCGGGTGCGCGAGAAGGTGAACGAATTCATCGTCGAGTAGCATCGCGGGAGTTGCCATTTTTTTGGGCGTGCCCTGGGCGCGCCGAAATGCGGTTCGCGCCGACGCGAAACAACAAAGAGCCGGAGCGCCTTCTGTAAGGCGATCCGGCTCTTTGTGCTTCAGCTCCCCAGGTAGGACTTGAACCTACGACCCTTCGATTAACAGTCGAATGCTCTGACCAACTGAGCTACTGGGGAATGGTGTACTACAGAAGCTCAAATTTAGTGGCGTGAAAACCGAAGTCAATCGGTGCAGCACGTACGCAAGCGCGCCGTCGGACTGAAGTTACGACGCTCGGGCCCGACGCCTCGCGGGCAGGTCCGTGACGCGCGCCTTGCCGCCGTGCGCCGCGCGAAGCCTTCCCGATGGCTGATTCCAGTCGGGCAGGACAGTGCGTAGCCAAATGCCTGTGTGCGACGACGCCACGGCAGCCACCTCCTCGGGGCGCCCGACGGCGACGATCTCGCCGCCCGCATCGCCGGCCTCGGGGCCGAGGTCGATCACCCAGTCCGCCAGCTTGATCACGTCGAGGTTGTGCTCGATGAGCACCAGCGTGTGTCCGGCATCGACGAGCCGGTCGAACACCTGGGAGAGCTTGCGGATGTCCTCGAGATGCAGGCCCGTGGTGGGCTCGTCCATGATGTAGAGCTTGCGCCCACGCTTCTTCGCGCCGAACACGAGTTCACGCGCCACCTTCAGGCGTTGCGCCTCCCCGCCGGAAAGCGTTGTCGCGGGCTGGCCCAGGCGCAGGTAGCCCAGCCCCACCTGCTGTAGCTGCCAGAGCGCCTGGCCGAGCTTTTCCTCGTATGGGAAGAATCGAATGGCGGCGTCGACGGTCATCTCCAACACGTCGTTCACGCTCTTGCCCAGGTACTTGATCTCGAGCACCTCGGGCTTGAAGCGCCGCCCCGCACAGTCGTCGCACGGTACGAAGACGTCGGCCATGAACACCATCTCCACCTCGAGATAACCCGCGCCCTCGCATGTCTCGCAGCGACCGCCTGCGACGTTGAAGCTGAAGGTGCCCGCCGTGTAGCCGCGCTGCCGTGATGCCGGTAGCGACGCAAAGATGCGGCGCACTTCGTCGAAGGCCTTCACGTACGTCACCGGGTTGGACCGCGGCGACTTGCCGATGGGGCTCTGGTCCACCAGCACGACGGCGTCGAGCGATTCGAAGCCCGCAAGTGTGTCAAAGTCGCCAACCCGCTCGCCGAGGTGCTGCTTGGCGGAGTGTTCGCCGGTGAGCCTGGTCTCGAGCGCGCGCATGAGGACGTCGTGAATGAGCGTGCTCTTTCCGCTGCCGGACACCCCTGTCACCGCGGTGACGGTGCCGAGCGGAATGCGCACGTCGACGTTCTTGAGATTGTGCTCGCGCGCTCCGGTGAGTACGAGCCACTGCGGCCCGATGCGGCGGCGGGTGGTCGGCAGCGGTATGCTGCGCTCGCCGGTGAGGTACTGGCCGGTGAGTGGACTCTCGCTCACGCGCGACATGGGGCCAGCGAACACGAGCTCGCCGCCTTTCTCGCCGCTGTGCGGGCCGAGCTCGATCATGTAGTCCGCCGCGCGGATCGCATCGAGGTCATGCTCGACGACGAGCACCGTGTTCCCGCCGTCGCGCAGCCTGAGCAGCAACTTCAGGAGGCGATCCATGTCGCGCGAATGCAGGCCAATGGACGGCTCGTCGAGCACGTAGAGCGTGTCGACAAGTCGGGAGCCGAGCGAATTCGCGAGACCGATGCGCTGCGCTTCTCCGCCTGAGAGCGTGCGAGTCGCGCGGTTGAGCGAGAGGTAGTTCAACCCGACGTCGCACAGGAAGCGCACCCGATCGCGCGCCTCCGAGAGGATGTGCGCCGCGACCTGGCGGTCGAATTCCGAGAGCACGAGTGCGTCCAGCCACGTGGCAAGCACGCCGACGGGCAAGTCGCTGACTTCCGCGATGTTGCGGCCGTCGATCAGGACGTGGAGCGACGTGCGCTGCAGCTTGGTGCCGTGGCAGGTGGGACACTCCTGCGCGGTCTGGTACTGTCGAAGGAAGACCCGGATGTACTGCTTGTAGCGCTTGTCCTCGAGCTCGCGCATGA
>JALYVY010000097.1:14913-15882 GCA_030852985.1 Gemmatimonadota bacterium
TTTGCGTTGAGCAGGCGCTCCCGATGCTTCGCCGCCAGGGCCTGCCACGAGATATCCATGGAGATGCCCTCCTTCTTCGCGTACTCTGCCAGCGTCCGACGCTTGTTCTCGTAGCGTGGCTTCGTCCACGGATCGATGGCGCCCTCGCGCAGCGTGCGCTCGGGGTAGGGAACGATGAGCTTCTCGTCGTACTCGAGAATTGCACCGAAGCCGTTGCACTCGGGGCACGCGCCGCGCGGCGAATTGAACGAGAAGAGCTGCGGTGTGGGCGCGGGGGCGGTGGTGCCGTCGTTGGGGCACTCGAAACGCTCGGTGAAGCGGAGCCGCTGCACGATCGCCCCGTCGAACGGGCTCGCGACTGCGCCCGTGAAGAGAATCACGGTGTCGCCGTCTCCTTCGCGAAACGCCGACGCGACCGCGTCAGCGAGACGGCCGCGAGTATCCGGCGCGACGACGAGCCGGTCGATGACGACGAGCAGTTCCTTCGCGAACGTGACGTCGAGGTTCGCGGTCTCGAGCTCATCGAGGTGCATCACCCGGTCGTCGAGACTAATGCGAACGAAGCCCTGCGCGCGAAGATTCTCGACGACGATCTCGTGCGTGACTTCGTTCGATAGCTTGACGGGCGCTGCGACGTAGAAGCGCGTGCCATCCGGCAGTGACAGCACGGCGTCGCTCACGGACTGCACGGTGTCGGGCTTCAGCTCGCGACCACAGAGCGGGCAAAAGGTATGGCCGACGCGCGCCCAGAGGAGGCGAAGGTAGTCGTAGATCTCCGTGGCGGTGCCAACGGTGGAGCGCGACGTCCTGGTGGGATTCTTCTGCTCGATGGCGACGGCGGGAGAGAGCCCGTCGATGCTGTCGACGTCGGGCTTCTCCATGCGCTCGAGGAACTGGCGCGCATACGACGACAGCGACTCCACGTACCGCCGTTGCCCCTCGGCGTAGATGGTGTCGAAGGCGAGTGAG
>JALYVY010000266.1 GCA_030852985.1 Gemmatimonadota bacterium
CGGAATCCATCCTCGCGGACTTGAAGGCAGGAGCGGACTTCGAGAAGCTCGCCAAGCGAGAATCCATGGATCCCGGCAGCAAGGACAACGGCGGCGATCTCGGCTGGAATCGCCGCGGTCGCATGGTGCCGATCTTCGATCGCTGGATGTTCGCGCTTACGCCCGGTGTGCTCAGCCCTGTGGTGGAAACACCGTTCGGCTTTCACATCATTCGGGTCGATCGTGCGCAGCCCGCCGAAGTGAAGGCCCGCCACATCCTGATCTCGCCAAAGGTCGACTCGCTGGACGTCGCTCGCGCAAAGCTCGAGGCGGATAGCATCGTTGCTGCGCTCAAGGCAGGCTTGCCCTTCGATTCGCTGGCCAAGAAGCACCACGACTTCGCCAGTGGCGAGGAGACAACGCTGCTGACGCCATTTCCGCGCTCCCAGCTGCCGCCCGCCTACCAGACCGCGTTCGCCGACAAGCAGGCCAAGGATGTCGTGGAATTCGCGATCGCCGGCAACACGAACGTGCCGTCAAAGTTCGTGGTCGCGCAGCTCGCGTCGGTCGAATCAGGCGGCGAGGTGACGCTTGCCGAGGTAAAGGAGCGGTTCCGCGCGAGGCTTGCGGAGGAAGGCGGCATCAAGCGCCTCGTGGAAGGACTGCGGAAGAGCACCTATGTGTCGGTTCGGGCCGATGCGCTCAACCTGCCGCTGCCGCCTCCACCTGCTGGTGCCCCCGCTCATTCACCCTGAGCCTCGCATGATCCGCACGCTTCCCAGACTCGCGGTGAGCCTTGGCGATCCGCGCGGCATCGGTCCGGAAATCACAGCGGCTGCCTTACGCGACGATCGCGTCAGGGCGGCCGCTCAGCTCCTCGTCGTGGGGCCCCGCGGATGCGGCGTCGACGTCGACGAGCACGTCGGCGAGTGGGATCACTCCGGCTCCGTGGCCGAGGCGGGCAGCCTGGCGGGTCACGCAGTGGATCGCGCGATCGAGATGGCGCTCCGCGGCGACGTGGACGGCATCGTCACTGCGCCGCTGGACAAGGCGGCCCTCTTGGCGGGAGGCTTCGATTTCGCGGGGCACACGGAGTTGTTGGCCGCTCGCACGGGCTGCGACGTGGCAATGATGCTCGCCGCCACGCGGCCTGCTCCGGGAACGACGAATCCCCTGCGCGTGGTGCTCGCCACCACGCATATCGCGCTCTCCGAGGTGCCCGGCGCGCTCACGGTAGCCGCGATCGCGCGAGCGGCACGCGTCACGCGCAATGGGCTGCGCGCATGGTTCCAGATTCCCGAGCCGAGGATCGCGCTCTGCGCGCTGAATCCCCATGCCGGCGACGGGGGCCGCTTCGGGCGGGAGGACATGGAATTGCTCGCGCCAGCCGCTGCGGCGTCGGGGCTGCTCGGGCCCTTTCCCGCGGATACCGTGTTCGTGCGCGCCATGCGCGGAGCATTCGACGCAGTGATCGCCCCCTATCACGATGTGGGCATGACGGCCATCAAGGTCGCGTCGTTCGGCTCGGCCGTGAATGTCACGCTGGGGCTGCCGTTCCCGCGCACCTCTCCGGACCATGGAACCGCGATCGATATCGCGGGACAGGGGATCGCTGACGCATCGAGCATGTTCGAGGCGATCCTGCTCTGCGCATCGATCGCGCAACGTACGGCCGTGGTGCGCTGACCTTTCCGGCTAACGCAATTTCTCGCGCCGATCACCGGCGGAATGCAGGTCGACGGCCATCATGTCGATCCGGCGGCCGTCCATCGACCTCACCGTGAACACCGCGTTCGACGCCGTCACGCGATCACCTTCCACGGGAAGTCGCCCCAGTGCCCCGAAGACATAGCCACCGATCGTGGTGTACTCGTCATCGGAGATTTCCACGCCGAAGCGCTCGTTCAATTCCCCGATGTTCGTTGCGCCGGGCACGAGAACGTCCGCGTTCGGAAGGTCGGTGGCGAATTGCTCCGGATCATCGTGCTCGTCGAGAATCTCGCCGACGATCTCCTCGAGCAGATCCTCCATCGTGACGATGCCGGCCGTGCCGCCGTACTCATCGAGCACCACCGCCATGTGGGCCTTCAGTCGCTTGAAGTCGGCCAGCACTTCCTCCACTTCACGTGAGCCCGGCACGACATGCACGGGTCGCATGGCATCTGCCACCGTGAACCGGGCGGGCGCATCGCGAAGGACCGGAATGAGGTCTTTCGCGAGGATAAGGCCGATCACGTTGTCGATCGAGTCTTCGTAGACCGGGTACCGCGAGCGCTGCGTCTCGATGACAAAAGCCATCGTTTCCTCGAGACCCGTGTCCACGCTCAGGGCGTCGATGGCCGTGCGTGGTGTCATGACTTCGCGCGCATTCTTCTCTGAAAACTCGAACACGCCCTCGATGAGCGCCGCATCCTGGCGCTCGAGGACGCCGACTTCCTGGCTCTGTTCCACCAGGATGCGCAACTCGTCGGCGGAGTGAACGTTTTCCTCGGCGCTCCCCGGCTTCAGGCCGAACGGCTTGAGTACCAGCTCCGCGGACCGGTTGAGCACCCAGGTGAATGGCTTCGTGATCCAGGCGAAGGCGACGAGAGCAGGTACGAGCCACCGGGCGACGCGTTCCGGGTTGTTAATCGTTGCCCCACGGGGGGCGAGCTCGCCGAACACCACGTGGCAGTACGTCACGACGGCCAGCGCGCAAGCCGTGCCCAACCCGGCGGCGCCGATGCGCGCCGGAAGCGGAACGGTCACGAAGAAATGCGCGAAGACCGCGGACAGCGTCTCCTCCGCGAGCGCGCCGATGCCGATACTCGCGAGCGTGATCCCGAACTGGCTCGCCGAGAGGAGTCGCGCGAGGCTGGCTGTTGCCTTGAGGACGAGGCGTGCCTTGTTGTCGCCACCGCGCGCCATCGCCTCCAGGCGTGAACGGCGTGAGCGTACGACGGAGAACTCCGCCGCGACGAAGAACCCGTTCAGGGCGAGGAGCGCAATGATGGCCAGCACACGTCCGATCACGGGCGGAACGTAATGGAACGCGATTGCGGCACGCCACTGCACCGCGGCTTGACGTACCCGCTGCAGGTACCGACACTGAATGCCTATGAGCGACTATCGAATCGAGAAGGTGCGGCATCGTGTGGAGCTGACCCTTGCCGCGGGCGGTCACCTCGAGGGAGACATCTTCCTCCAGGCGTTCGCCCGGTTCAAGGCAGGGCCCGAAGAGCCGCTTGATGCGCTGAACGACAGCGCGCAGTTCCTGCCCCTCATCATGGCCTCCGACGAATTGCTGCTGGTGCAGAAGTCGCAGATCGCCATCGTGACGACGGCCCTGCCCCAAATCGACGAGCTCGGCGAGGCAGGTCTCGTGGGAATGCATGTCGAGCTGATATTCGCGAACGGAGACGTGCACACGGGCTCCGTTTTTCCCGAGCTGCGCGCGGATCGGCCGCGGCTCGTCGATTTCCTCAACAACTCTCCTCTTCGCTTCGTGCCCCTCTTCACCGCTGAACACCTGCTGCTCATCGCCACGGCGCACGTCGCTTATGCTCGTCCGGCGTCCTGACGACCATGGCACAACTCGACCGGTTGTTGGCGGTGATGGTCAGCCAGCGGGCAACAGCGCTGCGGCTGCATGAAGGTGAGGTCGCGGAGCTCGAGATCGGGGGCTCCTCCCGTCCCGCCACGCGCACGCCCCTCACCGAGCCGCAAATCGTCGCGCTCCTGCGCGAGATTGCCACGGGCGATGGCGTGGTTGCGGTCGAATCGGGAACGGCCGCGACCTTCCCGTACGCGTCGGAAGAAGGTGAGTTCCTGGTGCAGCTGACCCGCGATGGGGCGCGCCTCGCCGTGCGCATCACCATGGACGCGGCGCGCGAGCATCATCGCGGACCGCCCAGGCCCGCGGACCCATCGGAAGAAGCAACGTCACCCGTGGCGACGCGTACGCCCGCCGACCCGCCGATCTCTGCGACGGTGGCTTCGGTGACCCCGCGCCGCGACGGCGTCGGGGCGAGTGGAGACGCCATTGGCAGCTTCGACGGGAGCGCGCAGGCGAAGGCATCGCTCGACGTGCTCCTGCGCATGATCGTCGAGAAGGGCGCGTCGGACCTGCATCTCCGCTGCGGGGAGCCGCCCATCCTCCGCCTGCATGGCGAGATGCTGCGCATCGACCAGCCGCCCCTCGAGCCGGAGACCGTGGAGCAGATGCTGCGCTCCATCATGCCCGAGCGGAACCGGAACGAGTTCACGGATACGAACGACACCGACTATGCGTACGAGATCCCGGGAGTCGCCCGGTTCCGTGCGAACGCACTCAAGGATCGCAACGGCCCCGCGGCGGTATTTCGTCAGATCCCCGCAACCGTCGTCACGGTCGAGCAGATGGGCATCTCGCCGGAGGTCCAGAAGCTCTGCCAGTTGAACAAGGGACTCGTCCTCGTCACCGGCCCCACCGGCTCGGGCAAGAGCACGACCCTCTGCTCCCTCATCGATCTCGTCAACCGCTCGCGGTCTGACCACGTCATCACCATCGAGGACCCGATCGAGTTCGTCCACCCGAACAAGAAGTGCATCATCACGCAGCGGCAGGTCGGAGTGCACACGGGGTCGTTCAAGAGTGCGCTGCGTGCGGCACTGCGGGAGGATCCCGACATCATCCTCGTCGGCGAACTGCGCGACCTCGAAACGGTCTCCATCGCCATCGAGACCGCAGAGACGGGTCATCTCGTGTTCGGAACGCTGCACACCACGACCGCCGCGGGGACGATCGACCGCATCATCGACCAGTTTCCCGCGGATCGACAGGCGCAGATCCGCGTCATGCTCGCCGAATCGCTGCGCGGTGTCATCTCGCAGACGCTCTGCAAGAAGATCGGCGGCGGCCGCGCCGCAGCGCGCGAGGTGCTGCTGTCGATCCCTGCCGTCACGAACCTCATTCGCGAAGGGAAGACGTTCCAGATCCCGTCGGTCATGCAGACGTCCAAGCGCCTCGGCATGGTGACCCTCAATGACGCGCTACTCGAACTGGTGGACAGCGGTCAGGTCGAACCCGCCGAGGCGTACTCCAAGGCGGTGGAGAAGACGGGATTCGTGGCGTCGTTGAAGTCACGGGGTGTCGACACGTCGTTCGCCGATGCCGATCTTGGATCTAAGCCGACAGCGGCCGCGCCACCCGCTGGAAAGCGGTGAACCCTTGATTATGCCTTGATTTATCGACGCAGCACTGGCATCCTAGTGGCGCGCCAGCAGGGAAGTGTACGCGTAAACGCCTCCTCCAATCCAGGACTTTCATGAAACGTGTGGCTCTCGTTCTCTCGCTCGCCCTTGCAATTCCGGCGGCCGCGTCGGCGCAGGTCGGCTTTGGGGCTGCAGCCGGCGCATCCTTTCCCATGGGCGATTTCGGAAAGGGCTCGAATACCGGATATCACGCCCAAGTGTCCGTCGACGTCGGAGTGCCGCTCTCGCCGATCGGCTTTCGATTCGATGGCACGCTGGATCACTTCGACGCCTCAGGCAATACGTCGACGTCCTCCGCGTCCGCTCGAATCGCGGGCGCCGCCGCGAATGTGCTGATGGGCTTTGGTGCGGTACCTCTCCTGGGACCGTACCTGATCGGCGGCGTGGGCTACTACCAGTTGCACGGCGAAGGCACCTTCGGCGGCACCCCCTTCAGCACCAGCCAGAGCGAGCCAGGTGGGAGCATCGGCGCTGGTATCCGCTTCGGTCTCGGAGGCTTTGGAGTGTTCGCGGAGACAGGGTATCACTTCATCAAGTCGACGGGAACCGGCGAGTCCGCGACGACATTTGTGCCGGTCATGTTCGGGGTATCGTTCTAACGAAGGAAGAGCGTACCTGGTACATCGTACCCGGTACCTGGACTGGCATAGGACCTCCGGGGAACAGTGGATAGATCGGCGCGGAGAATTGCTCTGACGGGCGTTTGAAAGATGCGGTGACCAACCAAGG
>JALYVY010000267.1 GCA_030852985.1 Gemmatimonadota bacterium
GCACAATGAAAAGCAATATCGCAAAACGGTCATTTCTCTTTGCAGCACTCGTCGCACTCGTCGCGTGCCGCGGGGAGTCGAGCACAACGACGGAGCCGGTGAACCCCAACAGCGCATCCATCGCTGGCGTTTGGCACCTCCGCAACTATAACGGAGCGCCATTGCCCTACGTCGTTCAGAACGGCGGCACGACAACCTCACTAAACAAGCTGACGATGACGATCACCGAGGACGGCAAGTGGTCGAGCACCCAGGAAGGCAACCTGACCATCCCTGGTGCACCGTTTCCGAGCGGACAGGCCATCACCGCCCAGGGCAGTTGGTCGCGCGCGGGAACAGCCATCACACTCGAGGCCAGCGAGAATGGCCTTGCCAGTGGGAGATCATTCTACGTGATCGATGGCACCTCGCTGACCAGCACTGGCGGCATCTACATCGCGCCCCCCGTGAGGGTGTTCACTCGCTGAGATAGCCGGGATGCCCTCCGGTCCGCCGTCATGACTGCCGCGACTCGAACCAGCGGCGTCCAGCTTGGGAAGAGACCGGTCTTCGGACGCAGCGATGGCTACAGGCGGGTACTCCAACGGCTTGGTCACGGCGTACCCGAACCACGGAGCCTCGCGATCGGCCAAGGCAGGTATTAAGGGGGCCATGGTACTTAAATCACGGTAGCTCCTCGCTCTTCGTGTGGTCCATGATCGATCCTGACCGTGCTCATCGACCGCCAGCGCTGGCCCGCGGGCAGCAGGCGGAGAACATTCTCGCCGACCTGTTTGCTGGCGCTGGATGGCGCGTACGACGCGTGAAGTGGCTCCGTTCTTCTGTACAGTTTAAGCCGGTCGGATAGCAGACATCGTGGGCTGGGGGATCAGGCCTTATTCGCGAGCAGACGTACCGAGTCGTAGGCGTGCAGGCAGACCTCTTCGTACTTGAGCGAGCGCCAGAGCCGTTCGACGAAGATGTTGTCCCGCCAGCAGCCTTTCCCATCCATGCTGATCCGGATGCGATGGCCGAGCAGGAGGCCGGTGAAGTCGGCACTCGTGAACTGCGCACGGACGCCGCCGCGATGAAAGCAGTGATCAGATCGGCGTGATCGACAACATGCGTGCTGTGTTCGGTCGCTCGTATGCGGCGGAGCCGGAAGTGTTGATCGAGGAACTGAAAAACGATGAAGCGGTTCCCGAAGCGGACACGCTGTTGCTGACGGTACCCAACACGCTCGGCGCCGAGTACAACGCGCACGTGATTGAGTCGATTCTCACACACGTGGCCCCGGCACTGGGTTGGCGGTAGACGGCAACGGACTTCGATCGGCGCACCGCTTCGCCGATGCCGGCAATGGTAAGACGTCCCCCGCCATGGGCGGTGGCGGCGTCTCACGACACAGACCTAAGTCTTCACCGGACTGTGAGGCAATTGACCTCCCCACGCAGCACACATCTCGCGCGCGCTAGGCGCTCGCGCGTACGCGACGGATGCGCTTGATGGCGTCGGCCGCCGGCGAGTGCATCTGCTCGTACAGATCACAGGCAAGCTGCGCGTTCAGCCACGACTGCGCGCTGGCGCCGAGTGCTGCCTCGAAGCGCATCGCCGTGTCGGGGGTGACGCCCCGCTTTCCCTTCACGATCTCGTTGACCCGCTGGATCGGAACCCCGATGCGCTCGGAGAATTCCGCCTGCGTCAGCCCCATTGGCTTGAGGTACTCCTCAAGCAGGATCTCGCCAGGGTGCGTCGGGGCGCGGTGCGTGGGAATGCGAACCATCGGTCTCTCCACTCCAGGTTGTGCGTAGTTACTTGTGTCGCGAACTACCTGTACTTGGCGCGTTCACTGTGTCATCCCCTTCTCTGAGCCGGGAGCGGCCTGCGGCCCTGCTATGCTCTAGTGATAGTCCGTGATCTCCACGTTGGTCGCGCCGTCGGCGGTCCAGACGAAGCACACCCGATACTGCCGGTTGATGCGGATCGAGTGCTGCCCCTTCCGGTCGCCCTTGAGGGCTTCGAGCCCATTCCCGAGCGGCCAAGCCAGATCGGCAAGTTGCGCCGCGTAGTCGATCGCGCTCAGCTTTCGCGCGGCAACGGACCAGATGCGCTCGGGGCACGACTTCCGGGCGGCCTTCGAGCGGACACCGTTGAAGATGTCTTCGGTGCCCTGGGTCTTGAACGAGTGGATCACGGATCGTCCTCACCATCGCTACCTGCCAGTAATGCTGCCTCCATAATATACACGCCTTCCGTGTATCCGTGCAAGCAGCGCACCGGACTCCGATGCGAAAGAATGGCGATTGGCGTCATCTCCGTCTTGAGGCTCGAGCATCCAGCGGCCGGGCTCCAGGCACACAAGCAGCGGAGTCATTTGCCTGAGTGCCTCCGGCGGCGGCAGGTCGACGACGTCATCCTCCGGAACGAAGACGAAATGCATGCCGGCATCCGCTGCCACACGGCGGAGCGCGGCGTAGCACGCGTTCATCTCGTCGCTGATGATGATGGCTGCCCGCCCAGTCAGCTCCCACGCAACAGCGGCGCTCTCTCCTGCCACGCAGGCCGCGCGCAACTCGCGCGCCCACGACTGCAACCGGCCACTCCCGGGGAAACGCTCCCACGACGGCGCATCGAGTACCGCTTCCGGTAACGGCAGCTCTCGACTCGGCTCCTCGGCATCGCCGCTAGCACCTTCGGGCGACGCGTCCGAGTCGCTCACAGACAGCTCGGCAGGGTAGGTAGCGGTCAAGTTCCACGCCGTGGCGCTTTGCAAAGACATACGCCGCCACGTAGGCGGGAGCGACAAGGTTCTCATCAGCTGGCTACGGGGCTCGCCGCTGTCAGTACCCCTACTCAGATTGGTTGAATGCACTCCACCAACGGCGCCCTTCAGCTCTCCGCCACCGACCTCTCCAACTTCCTCGGCTGTAAGCACCGCACGGCGCTCGACATGGCGGTCGCCGCCGGCGCGCGCAGGAAACCGGCGACGCATGAAGATCCCCTCCTCCAGCTCCTCTTCGATCGCGGCCTCGACCACGAGAAGCAGTACGTGGACTGGCTGAAGACGCAGCCGTTGCGCGTGGACGACCTCAGCCACATCGACTCGCTCACCCATCCCGACGAGCTGGTTTCGGCCACGCTCGACGCCATGCGACAGGGCGCTCATGTGATCATCCAGGGCGCGCTGCGCGACGCGCAATGGTTCGGCAAGCCGGACATCCTCTACCGCGTCGAGACCGCGAGCGACCTCGGGCCCTGGAGCTACGAGGTCTACGACACCAAGCTGTCGCGGAAGACCAAGGCGGGGGCCATCCTCCAGCTGAGCCTCTATACGGCGATGGTCGCCAGGGTACAGGGGACGACGCCCCAGCGCTTCTATGTAGTGTCGCCCCGCATGGCCATCGGCAAGCCGTCGCCGGACGAGCTGTCGAAGCACGTGAGTGGGCCGGAGTCGATGATGGTACTCGAGTACCGCACCAGCGACTACGCCGCCTACTTCCGCCTCATTCGCCAGCGGATGGAGGAGACCGTCGTGCGCGACGCGCTCGAAGTCGCCGAAGCGAATTATCCTGACCCTGTCGAACACTGTGCCATATGTCGCTGGAATAGGACCTGCGACGCCAAGCGCCACGCCGACGATCACATCTCCCTCGTTGCCGGCATCGGCCGTATGCAGCGGCGCGAGCTCGCCACGCTAGGCATCACCACCCGCAGGCAGTGCGGCGAGACCTGGCCCCTGCCCTCCGAGCCGCGCCGCGGTTCGCTCGAGATGTACGAGAACCTCCACCGCCAGGCGGCGCTGCAGCTCCAGTCAACTTCAGAGATCATCGCGTACGAGTTGCGCCCGGTCGTGTCATATCGCCCCGCAAGCGAGACCGAGCCGGCGCAGAGCGACGAGGGCCTCTGCCGCCTTCCCGAGCCGTCACCCGGCGACATGTTCCTCGACTTCGAGGGCGACCCCTACGCCGTCGAGGGTGGCCGCGAGTATCTCACCGGCATCGTGACCATCGGTCGTGGCCAGCCCGAGTTCGAGGCGCTCTGGGGATTCACCGATGACGATGAGCGGAAGTCGTTCGAGCGACTCATGGACATGATCGCCGAGCGTCGGGCGAAGTATCCGGGCATGCATGTGTATCATTACGCGCCGTACGAGACCACCGCGCTGCGCAAGCTTCGCCTGCGGTACGAGTCACGCGGTGACGTGCTCGACGACTTCCTGCGTGGCGGCGTGTTCGTCGATCTCTATGGCATCGTGCGGCAGGGCGTTCGCGTCGGCACCGAGAGCTACTCGATCAAGAAGCTCGAACCGCTGTACGGTTTCAAGCGCAAGGTGGAGCTGGGAGAGGCAACACTTTGCCGCAACGCCATCGAGATTGCGCTTCAGAGCGGGCAGATGCCGACGGACGAGATCATCGAGAAAGTGCGCGGTTACAATGAGGACGATTGCGTCTCGACCCTCGCGCTGCGCGACTGGCTGGAAAAGGTGCGGGCCGAACAGCACCCGCCGATCCCCCGCCCCACCGTTGTTGAGGAGGAAGAGGCAGTCGTCAACGAACACCAGCAGGCAGTGAACGACCTCCGCGCGGTGCTGCTCGTCGGCGTTCCGGAGGATCCCGCCCACCGCTCGACGGAGCAGCAAGCACTGTGGCTGCTCGCTTACCTGCTCGACTTTCACCGGCGCGAATATCTCGCCACCGTGTGGGAGTACTGGCGCCTGAAGGAATTGCCGGAGGAAGACCTCATCGACGAGCCGAACGCCATCTTCGGCCTCGAGTTCGTCGAACGCGTCAAGGTCGGCGTCACGAAGAAGGGCGTGCCGACCGGCAAGGTGATCGATCGCTATCGGTACCCGGCGCAGGAGATGGAGATCGAGAAAGGTGGGCTCAAGCTGCGCGAGGGCGGAACACTCGGCGACGTCGAAGCCGTGGATCGCATCACCCGCACCATCGACGTGGACAAGCAGAAGATCCACAAGGACTATCACCCACGCGCCGTCTTCGCGTTCACCTACATCGCGACGAAGTCGCAGGAGCAGTCCCTCCTCGCGATCGGCCAGCGCGTCGCCGAGGATGGTGGCCTCAGCGTGACGCCAGGCTCAAGGGATCGTGCCGCGCGCCGGCTTCTCCTTGCGCTAGCTCCAGTGCTCTCGACTGGACCACTCAGCGGTCCAAAGAGCGACGACATCGTGAAGCATCTTGTCGACGCCGCGCTTGCTCTCGATGACAGCGTCCTGCCCGTCCAGGGTCCGCCGGGCGCGGGAAAGACCTTTGCGGGCGGAGAGTCGATCGTCGCGCTCGTGAAGGCGGGGAAGAAAGTGGGTGTAACGGCCAACAGTCACGCCGTGATCCGGAACCTCCTGTGCGAAGTCGCCGCGGCGGCGAAACGACACGGCACTTCGATCGCGATCGCCCACAAGGGTGACGGCGATGACGACGTGGGCGCGGCTGCCGCCATTGAGCCAATCAAATCGAACAAGGACGCGCGCCAGGTTCTCGATGATGGTACCGCGCAAGTGCTCGGCGGCACCTCATGGCTCTGGGCGCGCGACGACATGGCCAACGCCGTTGACTATCTCTTCGTCGACGAGGCCGGTCAGCTCGCCCTCGCCAACGTCATCGCCATGAGCCCGTGCGCGAAGAACGTCGTGTTGCTCGGCGACCCTCAGCAGCTCGAGCAGCCGGTGAAAGCCGCGCATCCTCCCGGGGTGGATGTGTCCGTCCTGGAGCACGCGCTCGCCGGGCACATCACCCTGCCCAACGATCGGGGCGTGTTCCTCCCGAAGACCTGGAGGATGTGCCCCGACATCACCGAGTTCACCTCGGAGATGTTCTACGAGGGGCGCCTCTCCTCCATGGAAGGGCTGAACCTCCAGACGCTCACCGGCGGGGACGACCTGGACGGGGCGGGACTGAGAGCCATGTTCGTGGAGCACGATGGCAACCGTTCGTACT
>JALYVY010000268.1 GCA_030852985.1 Gemmatimonadota bacterium
CTGCAAGGGATGGCAACAGGAAGCGGCCCTGCGGATGCTGATGAACAATCTCGACCCCGAGGTCGCCGAACGTCCCGACGAGTTGGTCGTGTATGGTGGCACGGGGAAAGCCGCGCGGAGTTGGGAGGCGTTCGACGCCATCGTATCCTCGGTGCGCGCGCTCGAGCACGATGAAACACTGCTCGTCCAGAGCGGAAAACCGGTCGCGGTGTTTCGCACGCACGCGGGGGCACCGCGCGTCCTCATCGCCAATTCGAACCTCGTCGGCCGCTGGGCCACATGGGAGCACTTTCGCGAGCTCGAGCGACTCGGCCTCATGATGTACGGGCAGATGACGGCCGGCTCGTGGATCTACATTGGGTCGCAGGGCATCGTGCAGGGCACCTACGAGACCTTCGGCGCCGTGGCGCGGCGGCACTTTGGCGGCACGCTCGCCGGTCGCCTCATCGTCACCGCAGGATTGGGCGGAATGGGTGGTGCTCAGCCGCTGGCCGCGACGATGCAGGGCGCAGTCATGCTCGCCTTCGACGTCGACGAATCCCGCATCGACAAGCGGCTCGCCACCGGATACTGCGACATGAAGGCCTCGTCGCTTGAAGAAGGACTGGCGCTGGCCGAGCAAGCCCGCCGCGAAGGGCGCGCGCTCTCCATCGGCGTCGTCATGAATGCTGCGCCGGCGCTCGAACAGCTGGTTGAACGAGGTACGCGCGTTGACGTGCTCACCGACCAGACGAGCGCACACGACATGCTGCGCGGCTACATCCCCGACGGCCTGTCGCTCGCCGAAGCCGGCCAGCTTCGCGCCGCAGATCCCGAGGGTTACGTCGTGAAGAGCACGGCGACCGCGGTTCGACACGTGCGTGCCATGCTCGCGCTCCAGCGCGCCGGCGCCGTCACGTTCGACTACGGCAACAACGTGCGCACGGTCGCCTTCGACGCCGGCCTTGCCGATGCATTCGAGATCCCGGGATTCATCCCCGAATACATTCGACCGCTCTTCTGTGAAGGGAAGGGGCCCTTCCGCTGGGTCGCACTTTCGGGCGACCCGAAGGACATCGACCGCACCGATGCACTCGTGCTCGAGCTCTTCCCCAACGACGAGCATCTCGCGCGCTGGATCGCCCTGGCCCGCGAGCGGATCCACTTTCAGGGATTGCCCGCACGCATCTGCTGGCTGGGGCAGGGAGACCGCGCGCGCTTCGGCGTCGCGCTCAATGATCTCGTGGCATCGGGCGAGCTCTCGGCGCCCATCGCCATTGGACGCGACCATCTCGACACCGGCAGCGTAGCTTCGCCATTCCGCGAAACGGAAGCGATGCTCGACGGCAGCGACGCGGTGAGCGACTGGCCCATCCTTAATGCGTTGCTCAACGTGGCCAGCGGAGCCAGTTGGGTGTCGTTTCATCACGGGGGCGGCGTCGGCATCGGTAACTCGCTGCATGCGGGGCAGGTCATCGTGGCAGACGGCACGGCGGAGATGCGCGAACGGCTTCAACGCGTGTTGACGAATGACCCCGGCATCGGCGTCGCCCGGCACGCCGACGCGGGATATGAGGCGGCAAGAGAAACAGCGAGACGCACAGGCATCGTCATTCCCATGGCGCGCTAGTGCTCTCCGCGCGATTCAAGCCGTGGCACGTGCCGATGTTCCTGACGAAATACGCGTGGCTCTCGGCTCGGAAGCGGCCACTGTTGGTGCACTTCGAGGTGACGCTCCGGTGCAATGCGCGTTGCACGTTCTGCGACTATTGGAAGACGCCGGCGGAAGCGCGCGAGCACGAGCTCAAGTCGTATGCAGATGCGGCCAGGCACTTCAATCCCATGCTCGTCACGTTCACTGGTGGCGAGCCGCTGATGCGCCGCGATCTCGAGGAGATTGTGGCGGCCGTGGACGCTTCCGTGCGGCTCAAGTACACCACGCTCATCACACATGGAGGAATGCTGACGCCCGAGCGAGCCGTCTCGCTGTGGGATGCCGGCATCCACCAGCTCAACATCTCCCTCGATTACCTCGACGGCCGGCATGATGTGGCGCGCGGCATTCCGGGGTTGACCGATCGGATTTTCAACGCGGTGGACGGCATGCGCGCGCGCGGCATCGACAACATTCGCTTCAACACCGTCATCAAGGACGACAATCTCGACCAGTTGATCCCGATCGTCCATCGTGCGGCCGCGCTGGGATGCGGCGTGAACTTCAGTGTCTACACCGACGCGAAGAACGGCAATCGCGCCCACCTGCTCGACGCCCCACCCCACGGCGCGCTTGAGGATGCGCTGGCGCGACTGCTCGAGCTCAAGCGACGTCATCGCGGCGTGATCACGAACTCCGATGCGTATCTCGAGCAGATTCCCGCCTGGGTGCGCGGCGAGATCACTGAACCATGCCGATCGGGCCAACGCACCATCCACATCGACCCGATGGGACACGTGAAGCGCTGCCCGGATTTCCCCACCGACTTCCACTGGACGGATTTCCGCGCGTACGAGCCGATCGATTGCAATGCATGCTTCTACGCGTGCCGCGGCGAGGCCCAGGCGCCGCTTCGACTCTCTCGCGTGCGTGACGTCATGGGTCGGCCGCACGCCATCGCATGAGCGCCGACGCGCTGTTGTTCGTCAACGCGGCGCAGACCGTGACGTGCGCCGGACCGGCGCGAGCGCGTCGTGGCGGCGAGATGGCCGATGCCGTGGTACGGTCAGGCACAGGTGTGCTGGTCGAGCAAGGGGTCATCGTCGCGGTTGACGAGGAGCGCACGCTACGCGCCGAGAATCCCGGCACCCGGATCGTCGATTGCGCGCAGGGCGTGTTGACTCCTGGATTTAACGACTCCCACACGCACGCGATCTTCGGCCGCGCGCGATACGAGGAGCAGGAGCTCAGGGCCACCGGCGTTCCCTACATGGAGATTGCCCGCAGGGGCGGCGGCATCCATGCGTCGGTCCGCGACCTCCGTGCGCGCAGCGAAGACGACCTGTATGCGCTGGCGCTCCCTCGCTTTCGTGCGCTGGCCGCTTCGGGAATCACCACCGTCGAGGTGAAGTCCGGCTACGGTCTCTCGCTCGGCGACGAGACCAAGTCGTTGCGTGTGATTCGCCGACTCGCCGCAGCACTACCCATGCGCATCGTGCCAACGTGGCTCGGCGCGCACGAAATTCCACTTGAATATCGGGAGCGCTCGGCAGGAAGAAGGGAGTATCTCGACATACTCATTCACGAGATGCTTCCCGTTGTTGCGCGCGAGCGGCTCGCGTCGTTTGCCGATGTCTTCTGCGAGCCTGGCGTCTTCACGACCGATGAATCGCGCGAGATCCTGGTCGCCGCTCGCGCGGCGGGGCTCGGGATCAAGTTGCACGCCGACGAGCTCGTGTCGGCGGATGGCGCCGCGCTTGCCGCGGAACTGGTGGCCACGTCTGCGGATCATCTGGCCGCGGTAAGCGACGCCGGCATCGCGGCACTCGCCGGCGCGGGCACGGTCGCCACGCTGCTCCCCGGTACGATGTTGTTCCTTGGCAAGACACGTCAGGCCCCCGCTCGCCGCATGATCGAGGCAGGCGTTGCAATTGCATTGGCAACGGACTTCAATCCTGGCACGTCGCCAACCGTCAACTTTCCGCTCATTCTTACACTGGGCGTGAGCCAGCTTCACCTTTCGGCTGCGGAAGCGATTGTTGCCGGTACCGTCAACGGGGCGGCCGCACTCCGGCTCGCCGATCACGTTGGCCAGATAGCACCGGGCTTCTCAGCGGATGTAGCGCTGTGGGACGTACACGATTTTCGTGAGTTGCCTTACTGGTTTGGCGCGGCACGTTGCTGCGCGTCGTGGGCACGTGGCAAACCTTGTCACGTCCATGACTTAGGACTAACTTTGGTCCCCTGATCCCCATCCGTCGCAAGACCGGGGACGACCCTTGCCGAGCCTTGATCGTCCCTGATGACAGATGTCGCCAAGCTCAAGAAAAAGGCAGCCGAGTTCGAGCTGAAGAAGCAGTTCGACAAGGCGCTGGCGGTGTACGTCGAGATTCTCGACGGATACGACCGGTCCGATGAAGAGGTCGATGTCTCCCTCTTCAATCGCGTTGGCGACCTCTACCTGAAACAGGGAAGCGTCGGGGACGCGGTCGACTACTACGAGCAGGCGGTCGATCGCTACGCTGATGGCGGCTTTCACAACAACGCCATTGCGCTCTGCAACAAGATCCTCCGCAACTCCCCTGGCCGCGCGAGCGTCTACTACAAGCTCGGAAAGATCAGCGCGCAGAAGGGCTTCAAGGGCGACGCGAAGAAGAACTTCCTCGAGTACGCGGATCGCATGCAGTCCTCAGGCAAGATTGACGAGGCGTTCCGCGCGCTGAAGGAGTTTGCGGATCTCTGCCCTGACCAGGACGACATCCGCCTCATGCTCGCCGAGCAGCTCTCGAAAAAGGGGCGATCGGATGAAGCCATCGAGCAGCTGCAACTCCTGTATGTCCGTTATTCGCACGAAGGACGCGATGCGGAGGCGCGCGCCACCATTGAGCGCATGAAGGCGATCGACCCCGCTGCGGAGCCACGCGCCCTCGGCGATGCACCGAGCCGGTCGGCGGCGGACCTGGTCTTTCTCGACCTGAATGACAGCGCTCCACCCTCCCGCGTCTCGCATCAGGCGAAGCAGGCCACGTCCGGCCTCGATCTGATCGACACGGGCGAGGACAGGCCCAAGCGGGCGTCGGTGACGGATCCGAACGCCACGCCGATCGCCTCCGCCGTGGCTATTCCCGCGCAACTGCCCGTCGCCGATATCCTCGATACACCCGCCATCGAGCCGGCGATGCTCGACGGCATGACTCGGGCCGATGAGTTCGAGCGGACAGGTGGGGAAGTGGAAACGGGAAGTCTTCTGGACGGTCTCGAGACAACATCTTTTGGCGCGTCCGAGGGGGGCACGCCATCTCCCGATCTGCTCGACTTCGAGCCCACGAGCTTTACGTCGAACGATTCGACTGAGGCGGCGGATGTCGGGGACGCGATGAACGAGCTGATGGATTTTGAGTTGCCAGCAGCTGATTCGACTGCGGATGATGTGCCGCTGATGGATTTCGGTGAGATCGCGCTCGATCCGCCGGAATTCGTTGCGCCTGCCACGCCGCCAACGCACGACAGCCGGCCTTCGCTGTTTGGCCTTCCACTGCTCACCGATGAGGAAGGCACCGAGTCCGACTCTGTCGATGACGATGCCGCGAGCGAGGACGATGCTGCGAGCGAGGATGATGGCGCCACGATAGGCGGAGATCTGGAGCTCATCATGCCCGAGTCGGGCGGCACACCGGCGCACGGTGTCATCGAACTTCCGCTGCTCGACATCGAGCTCCCGCATTCGGGTGAGGCCACCGAAAGCATTGAGGAAGTCTCTCACGAGGCGACCACGCCGGCCGCGCTGGAAGAAGAAGGTGGCGGCGACGCGGTCTTCGACTTGGCGGAGGCGGAGGCGGAGGCGGAGGCGGAGGCGGAGGAGCAGGAGCAGGAGCAGGAGCAGGAGCAGGAGCAGGAGCAGGAGCAGGAGCAGGAGCAGGAGCAGGAGCAGGAGCAGGAGCAGGATATTGCGAGCACCCCGACGCCGCCGCCTGCGCGCCGGCAGTCGACGGTTATCGCGGAGCACGATGTCGACCTCCTGAAGGCACTCTCGGACGCGGATCCGGACGACAACGTGCTACGCCGCCGGCTGGCGGAAGCAATGTTGGAGTCGGGCGATCGCGAGGGCGGGGTGCGCGAGCTCGAGACGGCCATGGTCGGCTTCGAACGCCATGACGATCTCATGGCGGCCTCCAAGCTGGCTGACGAGATTGTGCTCCTCAACCCGTCGTCGGTGAAGCATCACCAGAAGCGGGTGGAGTACGCGTTCCGCACCAATGAGCGCGGTCGTCTCATCGAAGCCTATCTGCAGC
>JALYVY010000098.1:0-12909 GCA_030852985.1 Gemmatimonadota bacterium
GTCCTCTAGGTGCGCGACGGGAGCAGTGCCGCCATGCGCAGCAGCTCGACCTTCTTCTCGAGCGAGCGGTTGAGTTGCGTAGCGAGAAAACCGCTCGCGGGATCCATCCGGAGTGCCGCGCGGCTCTGCGCGATGGCCGAATCCATCACGGCGATGCTCTGCTCCAGCACAGCGACCGTCTTCGGGTCGAGCTGCGAGCGACGCTCACGCACGATCTGTCGGAGCTTCGAAATCTCGGAATTGAAGACGGGGTCCGCGACGTCCGCGCCCGGTGCCGTGCTCGCCAGCCGGAGCGTCGCACTCGCGTGCTGCGGAGCGCCCTGCGAACCACTCTTTGGTGACGCCTGCGCCCCACGCCGCTCGGCGGGAGGAGCGGTGACCGGGGGCGAGATCGCGGACGCTGGCTCGGTCGCCACCCCTGGTGGCGCCGTCGCCGGTGCAGCCTGCTCCGTGCTCACAACGGCAACCTCCACCGCGGCCGGTGCCGACAGCGACCTCCGCGTAGCGTAGTGCGTGATGCTCGCCGTCACTACCACGATCGCGGCCGCCGCCAGCGCCGGCCGCAGCCAGGTGCGCCGCACCATCGAACGAGCGACCGACGGTGCCTCGAGCGGAATCACTCGCGCATCGATCCGCTCGGCGATGCCGCTCCACAGGTCGCGGGACGGGGTCAGCAGCGGCAGCGCGGCGGCATCGGTGCTGATGTCGCGCAGGTCCGCGAGCAGTTGTGCACATGCTGGGCAGGAGGCGGCATGCGCATCCATGGCCGAACGAACACTCTCGGAGGCATCGCCCTCGAGGTAGTCCGCGAGCGCATCTGCAAATCCGTCGCAGTCCAGGTGCATGGTCGGTGTGGTCATCGTGAGAGTGCCTCCCTCAACAGCATTCTGGCGCGGTGCAGCTGCGCCTTGGTTGCTCCGGTTGTCACGCCGAGCATGTCGGCGATTTCTTCGTGCTTGTAGCCTTCCACGTCGTGCAGGGTGAAGACCCGCTTCGCGCCCTTCGGCAGCTTGTTGATCGCCTTCTCCAGATCCATGCGATCGCCCGGTGCATGCGGACGGCTCGGCAGGTGGGCGATGGCGTCGCCTTCGCCGTCGTCCTCGAAGCGCGATCGCTGTCGCCCCTCGGTCTTTCGTTCGTTCAGCACGACGTTCACGGTGAGGCGATGCAGCCACGTGCCGAACGCGCTCTCGCCGCGAAACAAGTGCAGCTTCTCCCAGGCCCGGACGAACACATCCTGCGTCAACTCTTCAGCACGCGTGCGGTCGTTCACCATTCTCGTGCAGAGCGAGAAGACCCGTGTGACATGCAGGTGGTACAGCCGTTCGAACGCGCGGCGATCTCCGCCAGCCGCGAGGCCGACATCCGGATCAGCGGTATACGTCGCGACAGTCTTGACTGGTTCGATCAGTGCCACTGCGGTCATCGGTCGTCTGGGGCTCCCTTTCTACAGTGAATGAGATAGCCAGACAGGTCAGAAGGTTTGAACCCGCTCAGCGTTTGTTGCTGAAGGCCTGTACGACGGTGGGAAGCTCTGCAATGTCGCTGATCAGGATATCGGCGCCGCTGGCGGCCATTTCTGCTTGGGAAAAGGCGCCCCAGGTCGCTCCCACGGTAAATACGCCCGCGCCTCGGCCCGATTGAATGTCGTGGGGCGAATCACCCACGAAGAGGGCATTGGCGGGCTCGACACCGAGGAGCGCCAGGGCGCGCTCGACCGGCTCGGGGTGTGGCTTGTGGTTGACGCAGGTGTCGCAGCCCACGAGCACGGGGAAGAGGTCGCTGATGCCGACGAACTCCAGTGCGCGCAGTGCGAGCCAGTCCGATTTGCTCGTGACGACAGCCATCGCGTGGCCGGCGGACGAGAGCGAGCGAAGGGTGTCGACGACACCGTCGTAGGCGTGGAGGAGGCGGTCATGGTGCTCCAGCTGGTACGCGCGATAGCGGTCGAGCAGCCGCTCCGCTTCGACGTCGTTACCGCCGCTGTATTCGAGGAGCACCTTCTGAAGCGGCCGGCCGATGGAGGCGCGCCATTCGTCGTCCGTCGGCGCGTGTCCGACGAAGCCGATGAATGCGTGTCGTGCGGAGGAGAGTATGAGCTCGATGGAATCGACCAGGGTGCCGTCTAGGTCGAAGAGGAGGGCTGGAGGCATGCGTTGAATGATAGGAGGTCATCCCTTCTTCAGCACCCACGTCGTCATGGCGCGCATGCCCTGGACGACGGTCGTCTTGAGCGGATCGAGGAGGGTTCCGCCAAGGCGACTCGTCGTCTCCATGAGCAGCGCCTCGTCGACCAGGTAGCGCGTCGAGCCATCGGGAAGCACGTGACGCCGGCCGCCGATGGCACGAACGGCGTTCTCGATGCCAATTGTCGAGGCGAGCCGGCAGAAGAGCATGCCGCCCGGTGCCAGCACGCGCCACATCTCTGTCACGCAGGCATGGAACTGCCGATCGTCCTGCGCGAAGTGCAGAACGGCGCTACTGATCACCACGTCCATCGATCCATCGCCGAACGAGAGCGACTCCACGCTCTCCACCGACAGGTGCGACGGGTCGAAGTCTGGCGCCGATTGCGCGAGCTGTCGGATCGCCGAGGCGATGGCATCTGCGCTGTCGTCGACGCCGTAAAGATTGATGCCGGCGCGCGCCAGGAAGATCAGGTTGCGCCCCGCGCCGCAGCCCGCGTCGAGCACCCTGGCATGCCCGCCGATGCGTCCGCGCAGCAGTTGATCGAACAGGTAGATGTCGATGTCGCCGAACTGCTCGCGCAGATGCGACGGTTGGAGGCCGAGGGGCATTCGGGATACTAGCGTTCACCCCGACTGCTGTGTACTAGATAACGGCGTTTGAACCGCCGGCCCCACGTCATCACTGTCTCACTCCACCAACGTATGCGCATCGACTCCAGAGTCACGGTCCTTCTCTCCTTCGCGCTTGCGGGCGCATTGGCCTGTGCGCCAGCGGCTGGCCCGTCCGGGTCCACCTCGGCAACCACTGCCTCGGCCACCACATCGAGCAGCAGTGCAATGGCCCCGACGTCGAGTCCGGCCGTGCAGGCGATGACCATGGAGCAGGCTGGCGAGTACCTGACGATCGCCGGCAGCTGCAACGACTGCCACACGCAGGGTTGGGTGGAAGCGAAGGGCAAGATTCCACCGGCCGATCGCTTCGCGGGGCTCAATGTCGGCTTCCGCGGGGCGTGGGGCACGGTGTACGGCAAGAATCTTCGCACCATCACGCAGCGCCAGAGCGAAGATCACTGGGTCGAGACGCTCAAGACCGCCGACGGCGGCGACGGCAACCCACCCATGCCATGGTGGAACACGGCCCTCATGAACGAGCGCGACCTCCGAGCGATGTACCGCTACATCAAGTCACTTGGCCCCAACCCGAAAGGCGTGCCGCGCAACCTGAAGCCTGGCGTCGAGCCCACGGGACCGTGGATCCTGGTCACACCGAAGACCGGAAGCTGAGGGCCCGATCCTGATCTCGCGCATCATACGCCTCACCAGCGCCCTGGCCGTCTCCGGCGGGGCGTTCTTCGTCGGCGCGCGGCGCATCGGGCCGGCGCCCGCGCTCGGGCCCTTTCTCGATCCCGCGCATGGCGTGTGGTCGCTGGCACGCTCGGCGGAATTGCCGAAATCCGCCAAAGGTTCGGTGGTCAAGCTCAGCGGCGACGTAAAGATCGTCTACGACGACCGCGCCGTGCCGCACATCTTTGCGTCGACGGAGGAGGACGCCTACCGCGCCCTCGGCTATGTCGTCGCGCGAGACCGGCTCTTCCAGCTCTACTTGCAGACGCTCGCCGCAACAGGACGGCTCACCGAGCTCGCCGGTGCACGCGCATTGCCGCTCGACCGCGAAACGCGCGGCCTCGGACTTCCACGCTCAGCAGAGCGCAAGCTGGCCGCCGCGGGCGATACGTCGTCGTTCATGAAGTTCGCGGTCGCGTATGCGGACGGCGTGAACGCCTACATCGCGCAAATGCCGGCCAGCGATCTCCCGCTTGAGTTCCGGCTCGTCGGCAAGTCGCCGCCCAGGTGGACGCCGATCGACTCGTACCATCTCCTCAACCGGATGGGCTACACGCTCGCGTATCTCGCCGTGGAGAATGACCGTGCGGCGGCCGCTTCACGCGTCGGGATGAAGGCGGCCGAGGCGTTGTTCCCGGACGACACACCGATTCAGGAGCCGATCCAGCCGAATGGGCAGGCTGCCGCCCGCTTCGATTTTCATCCGCTTCCGGCTCCCGGTGCGCCAGACACGTCGGCCGACGCACTGCTCGCCGCGACGAGCGCATTCATGCCCGCCAGCCAACTCGCGCGCGCGACCGCGGGTGATGAGCCGACGTCGATGGCAAGCAACAACTGGGCGGTGTCGCCCGGCAAGTCGGCTACGGGTCATGCGTTGCTGGCGGGCGACCCGCATCTCGACCTGTCGCTGCCGTCGATCTGGTACGAGGCGCACATTGTCGTGCCGGGAAAGCTCGACGTGTATGGCGTAACCATTCCCGGCGCGCCGACGATGGTCATCGGGTTCAATCGCGACGTCGCGTGGACCTTCACGAACACCGGCGCGGATGTGGTCGACTATTACGCCGAGCGCGTGAACGATGACGCGCACCCCACGGCCTATCAACTCGACGGAAGCTGGCGACCCCTCGAACAGCGCATCGAGCAATACCGGGACGCACTCGGCACGGTGATCGCGACGGACACGATGTACTTCACGCACCGCGGACCGATGCGGCGTATCCGTTCGCGATGGGTGTCGATGCGATGGACGGTACTCGAGTCGGCGAACGAGCTCACCGCGTTCCATGGCATCTCGCATGCGACGAGCGCGCGTGAGCTCGAGGACATCATGGCGCGGTCGTACATGGCGCCCGCGCAGAACATGCTCGCGGCCGATCGTGGTGGACACATCGCGATTCAGTCGACCGGCAGGTTCCCCATCCGCTCGGGCGACGGACGCGGCGTTGGACTTCGTGACGGGACGTTGAGCGCGAGCGACTGGCAGGGCGCACTTCCTCAGGCGAGGTATCCGCAGGGCTTCGATCCCGCGCAGGGTTATCTCGCTTCCGCGAATCAGCAACCGATCGATCCGCGCGCCACGAAGGATTGGTGGGGTGGTAGCTACGACCCGTGGCGCGCCATGCGCATCAACACCTTGCTCCGCGCCACGCCATCCGTCACCACCGATGCGATGCGCAGCTTTCAAACGGATCCGGGCAGCGCGCGGGCCGACGTGTTCGTGCCGGCGTTCCTGGACGCAGCGCAACGAGTGCTCCAACGCGGTAGCAACACCGTGAACCTCGACGTGCTCAAGACCGCGAGGCAGTTGCTCTCGGAATGGGACCGGCGTTACACGAAGGACAACCGGCGCGCGGTGCTGTTCGAGGAAGCGATGCGCAGTCTCGCCAACAAGACATGGGACGAGCTCGCGACGGAACCGGGGAGTAACCGTCGCGTGGCCACGCCATCGGCGGCGGTGCTCGCCGAGCTCATCTCCGATTCGGCCAGCGTATGGTGGGACGACCGCAGCACGCCGCAGGTCGAACATCGCGATGACATCCTCGCGGCCAGTCTCGCCGCGGCGTACCTCACGGTTCGCGGGCGCTACGGTGATCCCAGCGGCGACCGGTGGCGCTGGGATCGCATCCGATTCGCGAACATCAACCACCTCCTTCGACTCCCGGCACTCTCCGCGCTCGGCATTCCCGTGCAAGGTGGAACCAGCACGCTCAGTCCGTCCACAGGCACGGGCACGCACGGATCCAGTTGGCGCATGGTCGTGGAGCTGGGCCCCGACATTCACGCATGGGCGACGTACCCGGGCGGCCAATCCGGAAATCCAGTGAGCCCACGCTACAAGGACCGCATTCCGCTCTGGACGAAGGGACAGTTGGAGCCAGTCCATTTCCCTCGCGATGAGAAAAGTCTCGTCGCCGCGCAGCGGAGCGCGGAGCTTTCGCTGACGCCGGGGCAACCGTGATTTTCTCCTTGCTGGTGGCGCTCGCGGTGGCACTCGCGACATGGACACTGGGCTGGTGGGGCGTGGCGATCGTCGCGCTCCTCGCCGGCTTCATCGCGCGTGGTGCGGGCGGACGTCCGTGGTACGTGGCACTCGGCTGCCTCCTCGGGTGGGCCGTGCTGCTGTTGATCGATGCTGCAGCCGGTCCATTCGTTAGCGTCGCGAAGACAGTGTCGGGCGCGATGAGTATTCCCTCCGGCGCGTTGCTGGTTGTGACTCTGCTCTTTCCTGCGCTCATCGGCTGGAGTGGAGGGACGCTTGGGTCGCTTGGGGGGCCTTCTGCCAGAGTCGGCTCGCCCAATGGGTTGTGATGGCAGCCGGGAACTCAACAAGCGGAACGGCAAATTTACCGCAGAGAGCGCAGAGGAAAAACACGCAGAGGGCGCAGAGGAACGATGGATCTCGATGACGCCTCGATCCAGGCTGCAGGGCTCTGCGTCCTCTGCGGCAGTTGATTTTTCTCTGCGACCTCTGCGGTGAATTCGTCTTGCCTGTGCTCAGAGCGCCAATGCCATTGCGGCTAACTCCAGTCGTTCGCAAGTCAACCGCTTGCATCGCGTGCGGGCCACGTTCACCTTGCGCGTCCCGCCCGAGCACCCGCCTCCCGCTTCACCACGATGCACTCGATGGACGAACAGCTCACCCAGATCGCCGGCACCCTTGCAGCTGAGCTTTCGCTGCAGCCGCGACAGGTTGCCGCCACGCTCGCGATGTTCGCCGAAGGCAACACGCTTCCCTTCGTCGCGCGGTATCGCAAGGAAGCCACCGGCGGCCTCGACGAAACACAGCTCCGCACCATCCAGGAACGCTCCGAATACCTGAAGGACCTCGGCGATCGGCGCGCCGCCATCCGGAAGTCCATCGACGAGCAGAACCGGATGACGCCGGAGCTCTCCGCGCGCATCGACGCGGTGACGACGAAGCAGGCGCTCGAGGATCTCTACCTTCCCTTCAAGCCCAAGCGCCGCACGCGAGCCATCATCGCACGCGAACGCGGCCTCGAGCCACTCGCGGACCTCATCTGGACCGGTGCGCTCGACGACAGCGCCGCTGTCGTCAGGGCCGCCGAGTTCGTGAGCGCCGAGCGGGACGTGCCTACGGCGGAAGACGCACTCGCTGGCGCGCGGGACATCATGAGCGAGCGCATCGCGGAGGACGCCGACCTGCGCGGTTGGGTGCGCGATCTCACGCGTCGAAAGGGCAGCGTTGCCGCCAAGGCACTCATCGGAAAGGAGAACGAAGTCTCGAAGTTCCAGGACTACTACGATTTCTCCGAGCCGCTCGGTGGCATTCCTTCCCATCGCGTGCTCGCCATTCGTCGCGGTGAGGAGGAGGGCGTGCTCGCGTGGTCCGTCGCTGCACCCGTCGAGGACATTCACGCCGGACTGCTCGCGCGAGTGACCACCGGCCGTCGCGCGCATGCGCAGCTCGAGCTCGTTACGCGCGACGCATACAAGCGATTGCTGGCATTCTCCATCGAGGTCGAGCTCCGTCTGGAGCTCAAGACACGCGCCGACGAAGAGGCCATCGCCATCTTCGGTCGCAACCTCGAGCAGTTATTGCTTGCCGCGCCCGCCGGCGAACGCATCGTCATCGGGCTGGATCCGGGGTTCCGCACCGGCGTGAAGGTCGCCGCCGTGTCACGCACCGGCTCCGTGCTCCACACCGATGCCTGGATGCTGCACCAGCCCGACCGCTTCTCGGCGGCGCTCGTACGCCTGGCAACGACAACGGGCGCAGAGCTCATCGCCATCGGCAACGGCACCGCGTCACGCGAGACGGAAGCGATCGTGCGCCAGACGCTGAAGAATGCCGCCCTCGCCACTGCACCGCAGGTGGTCATCGTCAACGAGGCGGGCGCCTCGGTCTATTCGGCGAGTGAGCTCGCCCGCGACGAGCTGCCCGGACTCGACGTCTCGTTGCGGGGCGCCGTCTCAATCGCGCGGCGACTGCAGGATCCGCTGGCCGAGCTTGTCAAGATCGACCCGAAGTCGATTGGCGTTGGCCAGTACCAGCACGACGTCGATCAGCGACGCCTGAAGAAACGCCTCGACGATATCGTGGTGAGCGCGGTGAATCGCGTGGGCGTTGAGGTGAATACCGCGTCCGTGGCGCTGCTGTCCTCCGTCTCCGGCATCGGGCCAGTGCTCGCTGAGAACATCGTGAAGACGCGCGACGAGCGGGGCGGATTCGATTCACGACGCGCACTGCTGGAAGTGCCGCGGCTGGGTGCCAAGGCCTTCGAGCAGGCGGCGGGATTTCTGCGGGTGCGCGGCGGCAAGAATCCGCTCGACGCCAGCGCGGTACATCCGGAACGCTACGCGCTGGTGGAACGCATGGCGAAGGACGTCGGCGCTTCCGTGCCCGAGTTGTTGTCAGATGAAAAGCGCGTGGAGGCGATCGAGCTCGCGAAATACGTCTCTGACGAGGTCGGACTGCCCACGCTCAAGGACATTCTCGTCGAGCTGCGCAAGCCGGGGCGCGACCCGCGCGCGGCATTCGAGGCAGTCGCATTCAGGGACGACGTCACCGAGCCGAAGGATCTCCGTGAAGGCATGGAGCTCGACGGCGTCGTCACGAACATCGTCGCATTCGGCGCATTCGTGGACGTCGGCGTGCATCAGGATGGACTCGTGCACGTGTCTCAGCTTGCCGACCGCTACGTGAGCGACCCGAATCACGTCGTCACCGTGGGTCAGCGCGTGAAGGTGCGCGTCGTCTCGATAGACCTTCAGCGGAACAGGATCGCACTGACCATGAAGTCGGCGACGGCGGACACGCGCACGCCGCCAAGGACCGCCCGCACCCTACGGCGCGACAATCCCCGCCCATCGACTCCGCCGCCACCGAAGCCGGAGACGTTCACGGTGCCGAAGCCCGGCGCCATCGCCCCGAACGGAATGCGATTCCGCTAGTTGCGCTTCTGGTCGTTGATGTCGGTGTTCGTGCCGAACCACTGCACGATGTTTCCGTGCTCGTCTCGCTGCGCAAGCGCGCGGCCGAGGTACCACCGGTAGCCGCCGTCGGCCGCGCGCAGGCGGAACTCGACCTCGTACGGATCTCCCGTGTGGAGCGACGCAATCCAGCGCTTCCCGACATCGGGCAGGTCGTCGGGATGGATCACATTCTGCCAGCCCTCGCCGAGCACCTGCTCGACCGAGATCCCGAAATAGTCAGCGACACGCTGCGACACGTAGTCGAGTGACCCATCAGGCTTCGCCGTCCAGATCTGCACCGGGATCATCTCGGCGAGAAAGCGATAGCGCGCTTCGCTCACCCTGAGCGCTTCCCTGGCGCGTTCCGCTTCCGCTCGCGCCTCACGCTCGCCGTTCAGCCGCGCCGTCTGCGTCTCGGCGAACTGTTGCTCGGTGATGTCGCGAAACGTCACCACCACGCCGACGATCTTGCGGCCTTCCTTGATCGGGATGCTCGTGTAGTCGACCGGGAGCTTGTCGCCCGCCTTGGTCCAGAAGACGTCCGCGCCCACGCGCTGCTGCACGCCGTCCGTGACGGTCGACAGGATGGGACAGTATTCGGGCGGAAAGACGGAGCCGTCCGCGTAGTGATGATGCGTCAACTCGTGCAGCCTGCGGCCGAGCATTTCCCGATTGGTGAAGCCGAGCAGGCGTCCGGCGGCTTCGTTGAGGAAGATCGCGCGGCCGAGCTGATCGAGAAAAATCACGCCATCGTCGATGGCATTGAGCACTTGCCCCCGTCGGTCCTGGAGGAGCCGAAGGGCATCGTCGACGATGACGTCGACGTCTTCGTGACTCTGTTCAGGCAGTGCTTGCATTCGGTTCCCGGGAAGGCCGCTGGCGTGCGGCGACGTAGTAAGACAATATGCGTCCATGAGCACCCGCCCGTACATCCTCGCCGAGAGCACCTGGGCGACGGTCGAAAAAACGGCCTACGACGTTGCGATCCTCCCGTGGGGCGCCACTGAGGCGCACAATTATCACCTGCCGTACGCCACGGACTCCATCCAGTGTGATGCGCTGGCGGCGGAGTCCGCGCGGCTTGCGTGGGACCGCGGGGCAAAGGTCATCGTGCTTCCGTGCGTGCCTTTCGGGGTGAACACCGGCCAGCTCGATATCAGGCTCTGCCTCAACATGAACCCGTCGACGCAGGCGGCGCTTCTCGCGGACCTGGTGCACGCGCTCGAGGCGCAGGGCATTCGCAAGCTCGTGATCTTCAACGGCCATGGAGGAAACGACTTCCGGCAGATGATTCGCGAACGCCAGGCGCACACGAGTGTCTTCCTCTCCATGCTGAACTGGTACAAGGTGGGCGCGCCGCACCAGATCTTCTCGGATCATGGCGATCACGCGGGCGAGCTCGAGACAAGCGTGATGATGCACGTAGCCCCGTCGCTCGTGCGTTCACTCGACGAGGCGGGCGATGGACGCGAGAAGACCTGGCGCATGGCGGCACTCCGTGACGGGTGGGCCTGGGCACCAAGGCGCTGGACGCAGGTCTCAGCGGACACCGGCGTCGGGAACCCGGCGCTTTCCACCGTGGAGAAGGGCGCGCAGTACGCGACGGAGGTGACGACACGAGTCGCGGAGTTCCTCGTCGAGCTGGCGGCCGCTGACATGAACGACCTCTACATGGATCGCTGACGGTGCCGCCGCCGCGCAAGGACTACGAGGCGCAGATGGTCCAGCGGGAATCAGAGCATCATGCGGCCGCGGGCGACACCTTCAGGGATCTGCTCAAGACTTCGTTGCAGATTGTGCTCTGGGTGCTGGCCGGCTGGACGTTTATCGCCTTCGCGGTTCACACCACCAATGAGATCATCGGGAAGATCCTCTGGTGGACCGGACTTGGCGTGTGGATCCCCGGCGTGCTCTTCTCGCTGCTTGCCGCGTATCGTCGCGGGGAGAGGCGAGGCGACTGGTAGGAACGCTTCCGACGCTAGACGTGCACGCTGCGACCATGCAGGATTAGCGCATGCGTCGAACTGCTCATTTGGTTGCGCTCGTCATCATGCCGTTCTGCGCTCGGGCGCAGAACGAGCGGCGTGTAGGCGCTCCCCCACTCGTGTCGCCCTCGATCGGACTTCACTACGGCGGTCCGATGCGCACGTCGCTCGCACTGGGACTGCTGGTCGACGTCAGCGAACAGCGCAACGCCAGCGTCGTCGTCGCCGGGGAGGTTGGGCAGCAGGGCAACGAGCTGTCCGTCGGCATCCAGAAGATGCGCGGGTATTTCGGTTCCGGTTATTCGGTGCGCGCGGTGGCTCTGCGCACGCACGATGAGCCGTGGAAGGCGAGCCCGAACACCACGTACGTCGGCGCAGAGGCTCACCTGATGATCGCGTTCGGCGTGGGCGGTCGCATTGGCTACCTGCGTCGCGTCACGAAACAGGTGGACGAGCACGACAACGTGATGTCATTCGGCGTTCTCATCGGCATCTAGGCGTTGGCATGAGGAGCCTGCATTCCGACATCGAGCGACGCGTGCTGAATGAGCGCGTGCGTCGCCTCACGCCCGATACGGTTCCGCGGTGGGGCAAGATGAATGCGGCGCAGATGGTGGCGCACCTGACGAACGCAATGCGCATGGCGACGGGCGAACTTCCGGTGCGCGGCAAGCGACATCCGGCGCGGTTGTTCCCGCTGAAGCAACTGCTCATCTACGTGCTGCCCCTGCCGAAGAACCTGCCGACGGCTACGGAGCTCATCGATCGCGCGCCAGAGCCCTTCACCGGCGAGATCGAGGCGTTCAGGGCCGCTGTGGAAGACTTCGGCTCGCGTCCCCGGAATTTCGCATGGCCGGACCATCCACTGTTCGGCGCGATGTCGAGGCGTGACTGGGGCGCGCTAGCATACCGCCATTGCGATCACCACCTGCGGCAATTCGGCGTGTGACGGTGGACTGGCCGCTGGCTACCGGGCTCTCGGTAGTATTCGTGGTCATGTCGTACGCGCGCTGGCGCTGGTTCCGTGCGCGCATGCAGCGCAAGGCGCGTCGTGAAAAGCCGCCCGCGTGAACTGGGGAGTTGGTAGTTGTGCGTGGTCATCGCGAATCCTGCGAATCACCACGAATCGACGCGAATTTTCCTGGCAAGAGCGGGAGACGCTACGTGCTGAATCGTGCTAAATCCCGATAGCTTCCATCAACGACGAACTAGAAGTCGCTGATCGGCCCAGTTGACGGCGCAACCGGCGGCGACGACGGACGCGGGCGACGCAACCACCGGACGAACCACACGATCAGCACGATCGGCAACACGATCTTGATCGCCAGGATGCCGAGCGTCAGGAACAATCCCATCGCGACGAGCAGGGCGCCGCCGATGCCGAGCACGAACATCACCGGCAGCCCGATCGTGCTGAGGATCAGGAAGATCGGCGCACCGAGCAGGCCGAGCACGAGGAGCAGCGGCAGTCCGATGAACTTGAGCACCGCCGCGAGCGGAACCAGCAAGAGGGTGAGGAGTCCAAACACACCGCCAACCGTCCGGCCAGCGATGAACTTGAGTGCGAGTGCCTTCAGCAGCAGCGACATGGCGAGCTCCCATCAGGGTTTGCGCGAACGATCGGCGGCACCGGAAGTCACGACCTCAATCCGTACGCAGCGCGAGACGGTCAGGTTTCCAACATGAATGCCACCGTCCGGAGATGCCTCAGCGTTGCACTCCTCCTGTACGGAGTCTACGGCCTGCGACATCAGGGAGAAGGGACACTGCTGGACGGCGTTGACCTCGCCATCCACGAAACAGGTCACCTGGTATTCGGCCCGGTCGGGGAGTTCGTCGGATTCGCGGGGGGCACGCTGTTCCAGTTGCTGATGCCAACCTTCTTTCTGATCTACTTCCTGCGCCGGAGTGACCAATACGCCGCGAGCGTGGCGCTCTGGTGGATCGGACAGAAC
>JALYVY010000098.1:12919-15791 GCA_030852985.1 Gemmatimonadota bacterium
CACATCGCGGTTTATGTCGCCGACGCGCGCGCACAGGAGCTTCCGCTCGTCGGTGGCGGCGAGCACGACTGGGCATACCTCCTCGGTCAACTGGGGCTGCTCACGCGCGATCACGCCATCGCGCGGGGATTAACGTCGGTCGGCTATTTGCTTGTGGTGTCAGCCGCCGCGTGGGGTCTGTTGTCGGCGTCAAGAACGGTCGTCGAACAGGACGGCTGACGCGGAGCCCCGCCGCACCAGCACCTGAGCAACCACTTCCGACATCAGCACCATGTCAATCGTCGCACGCACCGTTGGACTGCTCATCCTGTCGAATGTCTTCATGACGTTCGCCTGGTATGCACACCTCAAGAACCTGAGCGACAGGCCGTGGTACATTGCCGCGCTGTTGAGTTGGGGCCTTGCACTCTTCGAGTACCTCCTGCAGGTGCCCGCCAATCGCATTGGCTACACGACAATGTCGCTCGGCCAGCTGAAGATCATTCAGGAGGTAATCACGCTCGCTGTCTTCGTGCCGTTCGCGGTGCTGTACATGAAGCAGCCCCTGCGACTCGACTTCCTCTGGGCGGCACTCTGCATTTGCGGGGCGGTGTATTTCGTCTTCCGCGGCCACCCCGCAGCATGACCACTCCGTCCAATTCACCGCCCTGCTCGGCGCCCGGATGCCCGCGCACCTCCACTCCCGGGCTATTGCCGGAGCGCATACTCTGTTCCTCGGGTCCCAACTGAAGGCCCGTTCCCACACACCAGGCAATGCCAATGCGCCTCAACGCCGTAATGCTGCTAGCGGTCCTTATCGGGCCGAGTCGACTCGTTGCGCAGTGGGTTCCGCAAGTCAGCGGAACAAGTGTGGAACTGCGCGGGCTGAGTGTGCGCTCACCATCGGTGGCGTGGGCGAGTGGCCAGCGTGGAACGGTACTGCGCACCACCGACGGCGGATCGCACTGGAGCATCCGCGTCGTTCCGGGCGCCGAGCTGCTCGACCTCCGCGCCATCGAGGCGACGTCCGCCACGACCGCGTTCGCGATGAGCATTGGCGACTCGTCGCGAATCTTCCGCACGACCGATGGTGGCGTGTCATGGTCGTTGCAGCTCATCCTTACGCAAAAGGGCACGTTCCTCGACGCGATCCGCTTCTGGGACGCGCAGCACGGCATCGCGATGAGCGATCCGGTGGGCGGCCACTTCTATCTCGTCGCCACGAACGACGGTGGCACGACATGGCGCGAAATCCCCACAGACCGGATGCCTCCCGCGCTCGCGAATGAAGGCGCGTTCGCCGCGAGCGGGAGCTGCCTGACCGTGGCGGGCACGTCCGACGTGTGGTTCGTCACTGGCGGTGCCACGACGGCGCGCGTATTCCACTCGAGCGATCGCGGCCAAAGCTGGACGGTGAGCGACTCGCCGCTGCGCGCCGGCGGCGCGCCGAGAGGAATCTTTTCGATCGCGTTCCGGGACGCGCGCAACGGCGTGATTGCCGGTGGCGACTATGAGAAGCCCACCCTGGGCGGCCGGAACCTGGCCATCACCCGTGACGCCGGTGCGACCTGGACGCTCGGCGACAGTCTGGCCTCGCCGAAGGGATTTCGGTCCGGCGTGGCGTTCGTGGCAGGAGCCGACGGCCGCCGACTGTTCGCTGTCGGGACAAGCGGCATTGATCGTTCGGACGACGGCGGCGAGTCGTGGCAATCGATGGAAGGCACAGGCTACAACGCAGTGCAGACCGCCCGTGGCGTGGCATTCGTCGTCGGTCCGAAAGGTCGTGTTGCGAAACTTCGGACAACTCGGCGGCAGCCACCGTGACGCAGAAGTGACTGCCGCGTTCCAGTTCGTTACGTCAACCGTTTGCCTACTGGCAATCCCGACGTAGGTTCCTCCGCATAGGTTCCAGCACTCGCTGCTCCTGCGAGGCGGCAGCAACCACCCCGGACCACTCCAGAAATGCGCCTTGCCACGAACAGAATGCTGCGCATCGCAGCATTCGGCGTCGCCTTCGTTGCCTGTACGTCAGATCGAATCACCGCGCCCGCACCGCTGTTGCATCCCGTGAGCGGTCCCGGCGCGGACATGAGCCCTGCGTCTGGCGGTGGAGTCGTCATCAGCCAGGTGTACGGTGGCGGCGGCAATTCCGGCGCGACGTACAAGAATGACTTCATCGAGTTGTACAACGCGAGCAATACGAGCGTCTCCGTCGCCGGCTGGTCGGTGCAGTACGCGTCGGCCACCGGAACGTCATGGAACCCCACTCCGCTCACGGGCACCATTCAACCGGGGCACTACTATCTGGT
This sequence comes from Gemmatimonadota bacterium, assembly GCA_030852985.1. Classification (GTDB taxonomy): domain Bacteria; phylum Gemmatimonadota; class Gemmatimonadetes; order Gemmatimonadales; family Gemmatimonadaceae; genus AG11. The sequence continues at coordinate 15,208 of JALYVY010000098.1, forward strand.
GCAGGAAGCTGCGGGGACGGGCGGTACCACGAATCTGCCCACGCCCGACGCAACGGGTGGCATCGCCATGTCGGCGACCGTTGCCAAGGTCGCCCTTGTCAACTCGACGACGGCGCTGACTGGCTCGGGTTGTCCGTTCGCGGCCAGCGTGGTGGACTTCGTGGGATACGGCTCGACCGCCAGCTGCTTCGAAGGCGCCGGACCCACCAGCCCCAATCCGTCGGCCACGGCGGCGGCCATCCGGAAGAACGGCGGCCTTCAGGACACCAACGACAACGCCGCCGATTTTGCGAACGGCGCACCCACCCCGCGGAACACGGCGACACCGCCGGCAGACGGGCTGGTGGTGACGATTGCTCCGCTGGCGCCCACGGTCGATGCCGGTACGTCCGTGAACTTCACCGTGACGGCTACGAAGAGCGGCTCCAATGTGCCGATCACGTCGGCGACATGGTCGAGCAGCGCACCCGCTGTGGCGACGATCGACCCGTCCACGGGAGTCGCGTCGACGCTGTCGGCGGGTAACACCACCATCGGCGTCAACGTCACCACGGCCAGTGGCAACGGGTCCTCCAGCACGGTAC
>JALYVY010000269.1 GCA_030852985.1 Gemmatimonadota bacterium
CTGCTTGATCTGCTCGGGATCATGTCCCGCGCCCGCAGCAGCCTTTGCCTCGGTATGCTCGGCCGTTGCGGCCTGGTCGAGCTTCTTGTCGCTCGCGTCGTGCTTGCTCTTGCCATGATCTGCCATGTTCTTCACTCCGTTGGTTTAGACCATTGGTAAGGCAGGACACGTGCCCCTGTCTGCCGAGTCTGCCAGAGACTCGCGCGCTCCCTTGCGCACGGTCTCCGCACTTACCCCTGGCCAATGCAATCGGCTAATTAGTCGCCGTTCCGTGTATGCCCACAAAGGAGACAACCATGTCCGACACCTCCACAAGTTCCGCCGACCGCGCCGAGCGCGCCAAGCCGGAGTCATTTCGCGGCCGCAACCTGGCCGCGTCATTCACCGTCAACGACCTCACGAAGAGTCTCGCGTGGTATTGCGACGTGATCGGTTTCACGATCCACGAGAAATACGATCGAGGCGGAAAGCTTCAGGCCGCATCACTGAAGGCCGGCGACGTACGCATCCTCCTCGGCCAGGACGATGGCGCGAAGGGCTGGGAGCGCACGAAGGGCGTCGGATGTTCGCTCCAGATCGAGACGGCCCAGGACATCAACGAGCTCGCGGCGCGCATCAAGGCGCAGGGTGGTACGCTCGAGTCCGAGCCAATGGACATGCCCTGGGGCTCCCGCGTGTTTCGCGTCGCGGATCCCGACGGATTCAAGATCGCGATCTCGTCCGAGCGCACGTGAGCACGGCGCCATAGGCATCGAGCCGGCGCCGAGCTGTCCTCGGCTGGCCGGATACTTGTCGCCCAAAGCGGACACCTCTACGTAACGCCGGGTGGTCATCGATCGCCTAACGTCATCAGGTATAACGACTTTGCGCCATCACCAACGGTGGCGCCAAAGCTGCCTTTCAACGGGCATGAACCGGAGTGTGCTCGTCCAGCGAAGGTATGCATCCGCAGTCGCGGTGCTCCTGCTTTCAGGGTGCAGTCAGGGCATGCTCGCTGTTTCTCCGTCGACAATCCTCAACACCGTCATCCTCGCTGGCGGGGCGATTGGGGCGCACGGGTCCACTTCGTCGGGATCGACGAGTCGCTCGTCGTCTCGCACGCGCAACATTCCCGACTCACCGCGGGCGACCGCCACGGCGTCACGCGTGCTCGGCACCGCCGATCAATACGTCGGCATCAAGTACACGTGGGGCGGCAACACGCCGCAGTCCGGCTTCGATTGCTCGGGGTTCACCAAGTGGGTGTTTGGCAAGCAAGGCATCCAGCTTCCCCGCACCTCGCGGGAACAGTCGCGCGCCGGTCAAGGCATCCCACTCGACTTCGGCGCCATGCTCCCCGGCGACATCATCCTCTTCGCCGAGCCCGGGGAATCAATCTCGCATGTGGCGATCTACGTGGGGAGCGGGGAGATCATTCACTCATCGTCGGGCTATCACGGCGTGACCTACACGGACCTCACCACGCATGCCGGTGACTGGTACGTGCAGAACATGGTTGTCGTGCGGCGGCTTACGTCCAATGGAAAGAGCCTGGTGCAATCGCTGAACTTCCTCACCATCCCGGGCCTGCCCTTCGATCCTCCCGACCGGGCTCCCGCGCCGCGCTGACCCTTTTTGCCGCGAAGCTGTGCGGGCCTGTGCGCCGCCGAGCAAGCGAATGAGGACTGCTGCACGCATATTGACCTGAAGCGGACTCCTTGACCGCCTTGTCGCCGCATCCTGCGCCGACACCCGTCCAAGGGAGCGTGCGTGAATCGGCTTCAGCTTCGACACTTTCGGCGGCGCCTGCGCGCCGCCGCGAGCCTCTCGCGGTCGTCATCGCTCGCGTGAGGATGCCCGTGACCATGTTGATCGGCGCGTTGAAGTGCGCCGCAAGTCCGAGCGCGGAAGAGCTTGCGGCGTTCGACCCGCTTGGCGCGCTTGCGCGGGTGGTGAAGATCGAAGGCACGCGTCACTTCCCGCACGAGGAAGCGCCTGACGTGGTGGTGAACTACCTCACCCACGGGCCGCCTGTGGCACCGTAGCACAACTCGGGGGCTCGGGATCGTGAGCGGCAACCGCGAAAGGCAGAACAGGCGAGCTGCCCGACTTGCCGCATCAAAAAATATGATATATTCCTCGCGTGACCACCGCTGCCCTCGACGTTCCCCGCATCGCACAACTCTGCAACGCCCTCGCCGACGAGGCGCGGGTAGAGATTGTCTCTCGACTGCTCGATGGAGAAAAGTGCGTGTGCGACCTGACGGATGCGCTGGAAACGGGACAGTCACGGCTGTCCTATCATCTCAAGGTCCTGAAGGACGCTGGGCTGGTGACAGACCGCCGAGAGGGGCGCTGGAGCTACTACACGCTGGCGCGTGATGCCTTTCTCGAGGCTGAAGGGCTGTTGTCATTGCTTCGACCCCGGGCCAGCCGTGTCCTGAAGTCTGGTTGCTGCTGATCTCCTCCCCCTTTTTCTTCGATACATCAAGATTTCTTGCTTGAGGAAACCATCATGACGCACGCCACGATCGCAGGGCAGGATGCAGCGAACACCGCAGACCTCACAGCGCTTCGCGAGACGGTGCAGGCACGGTACGGCGAGGCGGCTCGCAAGGTGAGTGAGGGACAGGCAGGCCCCTCCTGTTGCGGTCCCGCCTCCGAATCGAGCGGTTGCTGCGGTGAAACCAGCGAAAGTTGGGATCCGATTACCGCCAACCTTTACGACGATGGACAGGCGGCAGGGATTCCCATAAAAGCATTGCTCGCATCGCTCGGCTGTGGTAACCCCACTGCGCTCGCCGACCTTCGCGAAGGCGAAGTTGTGCTCGACCTCGGATCCGGCGGCGGCATTGATGTCCTGCTCTCGGCGAAGCGTGTGGGTCCTACCGGCAAGGCATACGGGCTGGACATGACGGATGACATGCTCGACCTGGCGAACGAGAACAAGGCGCGTGCGGGCGTCACCAATGTGGAGTTTCTTCGCGGCCACATCGAGAGCATACCACTGCCGCGCAACTCGGTAGACGTCGTCATCTCGAATTGCGTCATCAACCTGTCGGGCGACAAGCGCGCCGTGCTCGCAGAGGCCTTCCGCGTGCTCAAGCCGGGTGGTCGCTTCGCCGTCAGTGACGTCATCGTCCGCGGTGAGCTCCCAGAGCCTGTCCGGAAGAGCATGGCGCTGTGGACGGGCTGCGTTGCGGGTGCACTCGGTGACGAGGAATTCCTCGGGCTATTGCGCGACGTTGGATTCGACAGCCCGAGCATCGAAGTCACGCGTTCCTACACGCGCGAAGATGCAGAGGCGCTGCTTCAGGGAACCGGGATCGATCTCGCGGTTGCCGCAGACGTCGAAGGGAAGATCATCAGTGGCTTCGTGCGCGCGACGAAGCCGGGCATGAGGGCCAACGGATGACGACATCAGACAATGACCGCGCGACCCTGCGCGCCGCGTCACTCGATGACGAGGCCGCATGGTTACTAATGGCGCGCCTGCCCGTGTGTCGCTCAGTTGCTCCGCGCCGTGCCCACCGCGTACACGTGACGTTCGCCGTCGAAGTTACCAGTGAAAATCACCCAACGCTTGTCTGGCGTGATGGATCCATTCGGCTCCACGCCACCGCGCCCCGTGACGTAGTTGTGCTTCGACATGTTCACCAACCGCTCGCGCTCCAGCCTGTTGCCCGGTTGCACGGTGAAGAGGTTGATCCACATGCCGTCCTTGGCGAACGCGACCTGCGTTTCGTCACCGCCGTCGCCCATGAACATCATGTTGTCGCGCGACACGTTGTAATGCACTGACCATGCATCGCGGTCGACGCGGTAGCGTGTCTCCTTCCCCGATGCCAGATCGACGCCGGCGATCCAGAACACCTGGCTGCGTGGCGTCTGGAGGTCGAACCAGATGTGCTTGCCGTCGAAGCTCCAGAATTCGTGGCCGGCGATCTCCATGTCCATCGTGCGCGCGTGGCGCAGCGTCTTCTCGCTTCCATCGGTGCGGATGGTCCAGATGCGATCCACCTCGTGCCACGTGCCCTCGTGACAGTAGAGGAGCAGGGTTGGATCCGTGGGTGAGAACTGCATGTGGTTCAACCAGCCATACTGGTATCCCACCGTTTGGGGCTCGCCTGATTTCAGGTTCGTGAAGACGAACGCCATGCTCTCCGGATTGAGCGCACGCCGCGCCAACCCCTCTTCCTTGTTGACCGAGTATTGCTGTTCTGGCGTCAGCTCGTCGAGGCGTTTGCCGGGGAACATGCGCTCGAGTTGTGGGCGCGCTTGCGCGGCAACTGGCCGAGGCGTTCGACCGCTTGGATCCTCGGCCGTGATCGTCGTGACCGTCTCCGTCTCATCGGCATTGATGAGCGTGCGCGAGGCATTCGGCACTCGTCTGGTCACTTTCGTGTCGTAGTTGTAGGCGAACACCTCGGGCGCGGCACGAGGTGCTGCCGGGGCCGCGTTAACGCCGGGGGCAGTCGCTGGTGCGGCACCGCGCCGAGGTCCGCCGCGCGTGAAATACACCTCGCGCGTCCGTCGGGCCATGTACGTACCGCCCCCATTCGGAACGATGAGCTCTGCCTTTGGCGGCTCGCTGCCGAGTTTCGCCAGGTCGATCAGCATGATGCCGCTGGGACTGCTGAAGACGTACTTGTCGCCTTCGGGCGAGTAGGCATTGTCGTGGAAGTAGAGCGTCTGGCTCCCCGGTTCGACCGACAGCCGGATGATTCGGTGCCCAGTGTCAGGATCGATCCAGTCCGTGCGCGGCGCAGCAGAAGGCGGAGCCGCTGACAGGGTCAACGCGCAGCAGGCAATCGCGAGTGAGAAGCGGCGACGGTTCATGATAGGCTCAGCCCGGTTGTATGTACGGATGCGTACTGTGAGCTACATTAAACACACGTAACGTGAGTGAGCTGGCCGCTAACCGGCCGAGCATCCATCTCTCGACATCGGGCGTTCGCGATTCTGCGCGCCTCCCCTGCCGTCAGCTGAGTGTGTACCCTCTTGAGGGTTCCCCCTGCACGGCAGCGCCCGAGGCGCCAAGGCATGACCACCATGATTCCCACCGGCGTTGCCGGCAATCTGCTCCTGTCGGGTTTGTCGCCTGGCGACGCCGAACGCCTAACGCCGCATCTCGAGGAAGTGGAACTCGCGCAGGGCGACGTGATCGTCGCGGCCGGTGACGAATTCACGTACGCACATTTCCCGGATACCGCTGTGCTTTCCATCGTCAACAACATGCTCGACGGAAGCTCGGTGGAGATTGGAACAATCGGGAATGAAGGGTTCGTCGGGATTGGCATCGTCCTGGGCGTGCGCACGAGTCTCCACCTGACGATCTGCCAGATTCCCGGCCTCTCGCAACGTATTTCGGCGGACATCTTCGGCGACGCATGCGCGTCGAGCCCATCGCTGCGGCGCGTCTTCACCAGGTCTACCTGCGCCTTCATCGGCCAGATCGGGCAGACGGCGGCGTGCAATGCGCGTCACGACATCGAGCAGCGGTGCGCCCGATGGCTGCTGATGTCGCACGATCGCGTCGGCGGCGTGGACACCTTTCCGCTCAAGCACGAGTACCTCGCCATCATGCTCGGCGTTCGTCGCACCGGTGTGACGATCGCCGCCGGCGCTCTTCAGGACGCCGGGTTGATTCGGTATCGCCGCGGCTTGATGCGTATCGTGGATCGTGCCGGACTGGAGGCCCGCGCGTGCGAGTGCTATCAGGTGGTCCGGGATCAGACGCTGAATTTCGCCTGAAGGCGAGCGGTTCGAGTAGCTGATGGTGCGTTTCCCACCTCGGGAGAACTGCAACGCATCGCACGTTGCTGAGGGGGACGCACCAAGCCCGGCCCCACAGTCCCAGTTGCTACGCGGATGACGCGAATTGGGCGGATTAGGGACAGAAAGATGATGGGTGGTTTCTTGTG
>JALYVY010000270.1 GCA_030852985.1 Gemmatimonadota bacterium
CCCTTGGCCCGGGGTGCGCGAGCAGGTCGCGCGAGGCGCGGCGCGCAGCTTGGCCGGTGATTCACTCAGTGCCGATGCGCAACGCGCGCTCGCGTCGCTGGTGCGAGACACAGCCGCGCACGTACGCGTGAATGCCGTCCGATCCGCTGCGTCCTACGGTGCCACCGCGCGCGTCGCGCTGCTCGCGGCGCTGAACGATATCGACGTCAATGTCCGTGTTGCCGTCGCGCAGTCGCTGGATCCCGCGATTGGCGGGGACACCACCGCTTGGTTCCATGCTTTCGACGGAGACACCACCCTGATGGTACGGCGGAGTCTCGCGGAAGGGGCGATCAAGCACGGCATCAACCTCGCCGAACGCGCGCACTGGACGACGAGCGGTGATTGGCAATTGCGCGCACTCGCGGCCGAGCTCGCGGGCGCGGGGCCTGCCGAGGCGGCTGCGAAGCGACTGACGCCGTGGCTGCGCGATCCCGATGGGCGCGTCCGAGCCGTGGCGGCCGGCTCGCTCGCTGCACTCGCGGACAGCGCGTCGGTGCGCGCTTCCACACGTACACAGCTCCGAGTAGCCCTCGCCGATAGTGATGTCGGGGTTCGCACCAGCAGCCTGGGTGCGCTCACACGTGGTGCGACCCCCGAAGACCTCGCGTTCGCCCTGGTGGCCTACCGGCAGTTCCTTGGTGATTCCGACAACGATGCGCGTTTGTCATTCTGGCGCTTGGCGGACAGTGCCCTCGCCCGCGCCGGTCCGCGACTTCCCGATTCGCTCGCGCGAGCGCTCGCCATGCTCCCGCGACCATCCGATCCACTCGAACGCGCGCGCGCAGCCGCCATACCCCGTTTCCTCGGTTGGAAGGACGTCACGTCGACAGGTCGAGCGCTGTCGTGGTACCAGTCACGGGCGGAAGAAGCCTTCCAGCGCCCTTCGCCGACGCTTCGCATTCAGACCGAGCGCGGGACCATGGACTTGGCACTCTTCGCGTCCGAAGCACCGCTCACGGTGTACAACGTCGTGACCCTGGCCTATCAGGGCTACTTCGATGGCCAGCGCTTTCACCGCGTCGTCCCGAACTTTGTCGTACAGGGCGGCGATCCACGCGGCGACGGCAACGGCGGGCCCGGTTATGCAATTCGGGACGAGCTAAATCGTCGCCGCTACGGGCGTGGAACACTCGGCATGGCGCTCTCGGGCCCCAATACCGGAGGAAGCCAGTTTTTCATCACCCTCTCGCCTCAACCGCATCTTGACGGCGGCTACACCGTGTTCGGTGAGCTCGTCCGCGGATTCGAGGTGCTCGATCGCATCGTTCAGGGAGATCGCATTGTTCGCGTCACGGTCCATTAGACGGCTGTCGGCAGCCGTGGTGTTCGCTCTGGCTGGATGCGCGCCGCCGCGCGTGAACGCGCTTCCCGGCGTTCCGGCGCCAGTTGAGCGAGTCCCGAAGGGCACCCTGCAGGCGGGGCGGCGCAAGATGATATTCCAGTGGGAGCTGCGCGACGGAGACATCACCGCGCGCGGCGATGGCGTGGCCCGAATCGCATCGCCTGACAGCGTGCGCCTCGACTTCTTTCTCGGCGGCGGGTTCGGTGGCGGAGTGGCCGTGCTCATCGGCGATTCCCTTCGTATTCCCGGTCCCGAAATGGCACGCAAGCTGGTGCCACCGCGCGCGCTCCTCTGGGCGGCGCTGGGCTATTTCGACGTTCCGGCTGAACGCGATACCGTCGTGCGCGTTGACGGCGACGTTCTCCGTGCCGACATTGGTGCACCGGTCCATTGGCGCGCCTCCTTTCGGGGGGATACGCTGACCCGGCTGGAGCGGGTCGACGGGGGCCGATTGCAGGAGTGGGTGGAACGTACCGGTGCCCAGAGAGTGCAGTACCACAACGAGGCGGCACGCCGGTCCCTTTCCCTCGTCATTCAAGGTTCAGATGCCGTCGGCACGTTTGATCCGTCAATCTGGATTCTTTAGCGCCCTGCTGGGCGCGCTCGCGCTCGTCGCGTGCCGGCCCCCGGGCTACGGATTCGCAGGCGGCGGTCTCCCCAGCAACATCAGGACGATGGCCATCCAGCCGTTCGACGATGAGACATCCACGCCCGAGCTCCAGAAGGAGCTGCTTGACGCCATGCGCAAGGAGCTTCAACCGCGCCTCGGCGTCAGGGACGCGCCAGAAGAGCGAGCGGATGCCATCGTTCGCGGCGTCGTCCGCACGTACGACCCGGATATTCCCGTCGGATACAGCTCGGGTACCGTGCAGGCAGTCACCTCGCGACGGAAGCTGCAGATCACGCTCGACGTCCAGATCGTCGATCAGACCACCGGGAAGACGCTCTGGGAGAAGAAGAGCCTTCGCGCGGAAGGCGAGTATGGCGAGCGCGACGAACCAGGGGGACGCCGCGATGCCATCAAGCGCGTCGTGAACGACATCGTCGAGGGAGCCCAGTCCCAATGGTGAACACGCGCCGCGGTACTAGTTCGCTCGGATGCCTTGTGACGCTTCTTCTGCTGGCGACGGTCGGCTACTTCGGCGTCGGTGTGGGTGAGCAGTACATGCAGTTTTATCAGTATCAGGACGCCATGCGGCAGGAGGTGAAGTTTGCGGCCCACAATAGCGACGTGCTCATCCTCCGCCACCTCAGGGCGCGCGCCGACTCGCTCGGCCTGCCAGAAGCGGCGGGCGAGGTCACCCTCCAGCGGGATGGCCGCCACATCGAGCTCGAGTCGGAATACTACGTCCACCTGGAGCTTCCACTCTACGTGAAGGAAGTGCGTTTCAATGCGCACGCCGAGGGTATCTTTTGATCGTCGCGCCTCCGCGCGATCCGTCCGGAAAGGTGCGCGACCTGCAGACGGCCCGTGAATGGCGCGCATCGCGATCGGGTCGCGTGGTCTTCACCAACGGTGTGTTCGACCTGCTGCATTCAGGACACGTTGACGTCCTGCTCGGCGCTCGGCGCTTCGGCGATGCGCTCATCGTCGGGATCAATGGCGACGCGTCCGTGCGGCGCCTGAAGGGGCCACAGCGACCTGTCCGCGGCGAGGCAGAACGTGCCTATGTACTTGCCGCCTTCGAGATGGTGGATTGCGTGGTCGTCTTCGACGACGATACTCCTCTCGAACTGGTGAAGGCGCTTCGTCCGGACGTGCTCGTAAAGGGCGGAGATTACTCCGAAGCGACCATTGTTGGAGCGCCGGAAGTTCGCGGGTGGGGTGGTGACGTACAGGTCGTTGCTCTTACACCCGGACACTCCACAACCAATCTCCTGAAGAAACTTCGTGGCGAATCAACAGCACGCTGATCCAGTTCGCGTTGGTCGCGCCGCAAACGACCTCCGCCCCGTAACGCTCGAGCGAAGCGTCGCCTCCTATGCAGAAGGCTCATGCCTCGTCTCGTTCGGACAGACCCGCGTGTTGTGCACGGCGTCTGTCGAGGACGGCGTTCCCGGTTGGAAGCGCGGTCGCGGCGAAGGATGGCTCACCGCCGAATATGCGATGCTGCCGCGCGCGACCAAGACTCGGACGAATCGGGAGCGCGGCCAGATCGGCGGTCGCACGCAGGAAATCCAGCGCCTCATTGGTCGCAGCGTACGCGCCATGCTCGACGATTTCGCGTGGGGCGAATTCACCCTCAAGGTAGACTGCGATGTGCTGCAGGCGGACGGGGGCACACGTACCGCGGCGATTACGGGTGCATCCGTCGCCGTTACCGACGCGTTCAACTGGATGGTTGCGCAGGGAAAGCTCAAGCGCAGCCCGGTGAAGCGTCGCGTAGCCGGCGTCAGCGTCGGCGTGATCAAGGGTGAACCCCGGCTCGACCTTGAGTACATCGAGGACGTCGTCGCCGACGTGGACATGAACGTCGTCATGAGCAGCGAGGGTCGATTCGTAGAAGTGCAGGGTACGGGGGAGAACGGCACGTTCGACCGCAGTGAGCTCGGCGCACTCCTCGACCTGGCGACGACAGGACTTCTCGAGCTCGACGCACTTCAGCGCAGCGCGCTCGGCCTGTAGCGGCCTGTGGAAATGCGTAACGCGTGGGTGCTGGCCTCACGAAACCAGGGTAAGCTCGTCGAGTTGCGAGCCCTCTTCGCATCCGAAGGGATCGACGTCGTCGACCTGCGCGACGTTGGTGTGGGCGAGGACAGCCCAGCCGAAGACGAGATCGAGTCATACGCCACGTTCGAGGAGAATGCGCTTGCCAAGGCGCGATACTTCTCCGCGCGTTTGCCCAATCGTATCGTCGTCGCCGACGATTCCGGGTTGACGGTCGGCGCACTGCATGGCGGCCCGGGCGTTCGGAGCAAGCGGTGGAGCGGCAAGTCCGACATCCACGGTCCGGCGCTCGATGCGGACAATAACGCACTCCTGGCGGCGTCGATGGCGAATCACCACGACCGATCCGCAGAGTTCGTGTGTGCTGCCGCCTGGACCGACAGCAGCGTCGAGGCAGTGACGCGTGGCGTTGTCGCTGGGCGGATCTTGGATAGGCCGGCCGGGAGCCGGGGCTTTGGCTATGACCCCTATTTTTTTGTGCACGAGCTGGGGATGACCATGGCTGAGGCGTCACTCACGGAGAAGCAACGGGTGAGCCATCGCGCGCGCGCATTCCTGTCATTGATCCGTGACCTGCGCGCGCGAGGATTCATCGAGTAACGGTCGCCGCATCGGTGAACAGTTGACCCACCGTGCCCACCTCGCTATTGTTTGGTTCTCATGTGCGGGGCGTAGCGTAGCCTGGTATCGCGCCTGCTTTGGGAGCAGGAGGTCCCCGGTTCAAATCCGGGCGCCCCGACCTTGCAGGACGCTCTGAAGCAGCGAGGGCCGGCCTGTGCCGAACGAAGCGCCAGTAGCTCAGTTGGATAGAGCAACAGCCTTCTAAGCTGTGGGTCGGGGGTTCGATTCCCTCCTGGCGCGCCAAAATGTGTGATGAAGATCGACTGAGCGCCCTTAGCTCAATTGGTTAGAGCAACTGACTCTTAATCAGTAGGTTCTCGGTTCGATTCCGAGAGGGCGCATGTGTCACGTTGTTGATGTTGCTGTATTGACGGATGGGGGGGCGACCTTGAAAGGTCGCCCTTCGTCTTGTGTGCCTCTTGGGCGACAAGGGGTGAAACTCGCTCTCAGCTGCTGGCGGCCTGTGCAGCGAAGGTTGGTTCGTATGGTGCCCACGGAATCCATGGTGCGGATCCACGTGCGATTGAATCGAGAAGCGATTGCCCGCCGGCGGGCTGGGTCGCGCTTAGAGCAACGGCGGAGTGGCAGTGCCGGCGCTGGCAAAGCGGCCTGATGCATTTCCTGAGCGCAGTTCGGCGCTGGCGCTGTCTGGACACTCGCTGTGCTGGGCGGCATCACGTCACGCCGATGCCGACACGTCGCGACGGCCTGCGGAAGTCTGGCAATTGGCGCTCGGCAGAGATAGAGGGTTGACGGCGCATCGCTCCTGATGTATTATAATCGGCTCCACATGAAGTTTTTACGACGCTCGGCCGAGCTGGAGTTTGTGCTCCGGCGCGGTCGGTGTGGGGGGCGATGTTCAAGATTGGATGCGTCGTCGCGACCAGCGGAATTGTGAAATCAATCGGTTTGATGCCTTGACGAATCTGGCATGGCCGGTGTATGATTAAAGGCTGTCATGGAAACGTGACAAAAGGTAAATGTTGGAGCTGTTTGACAATCGAGAGTGGAATCAGAATGTGCGAGGCGAACTCGTTTTAGCTCGCCGGTTCTAACAGGGGCCGGGGTGAGCAGAGTTCAACAACCTGTACTATTCAAAATGATTCGGATACGCTGTCAACGCGACAGCGTTAGACAGCTGTTCGATTCACTAGAGCTAATTATCAAAATCTCTTGGAGAGTTTGATCCTGGCTCAGGACGAACGCTGGCGGCGTGCTTAACAC
>JALYVY010000271.1 GCA_030852985.1 Gemmatimonadota bacterium
TCATACAATCCCCGTGAGTCGAAGTGGACCAGCTTGACCGAACACGGGAGATTGTAGGGATGACTGTTCGGTGACGCATATGGCAGATCAGCGCGGGCTGTGCGGGGCCATAACAGCGAGTTACCGGTCCGGGCGAGGGCCGACAGCGAGCGTATCACCCCTCAATTGTGCGCCCATACGCACCATCACTCGCACACGGTGTCCGGACGCGTACCGTCTGTCCGAGCTCCGAACCTGTAGGAACCTTCGAGAGGAGGTGCAGGAGCTTCCCTCCAGTCTCCACGATCATGGATTTTTCTACCCCCCACCCGTGCGGACGCAATCGGCGCAGACGCGCCGCGACTATCCCGAGGCGATCCTCAAGATAGAGTCCTTGCACGGCAATCCGACTTTAAATCACGCCCGCACTTGTCGCCTTGGTTCTGGAAGAGAGAACTTACCCCACACAACATGGGCTCGGTTGGCGATTGAACGCGCCATCGCTGAAGCTGTGCGCGCGATTCTCGCCATCCTGGAAGGAGAGACCAAGTACGCGTGCCGGCGAACTCTCGGCGCTCGCCTTGGGGGCCATGGTGCAAATCAGATCGGAAGAGGCACTGCTTCTCGTCGAGTAGACAGGGATTTTCGTAAACGCATCTCTCTTGGTGAATGTTCAGGGGAGACGTCGAGTAGGTGGCCGCTAAGTAGACTGCCTCTCGCGCACGAGTCTTCGGTGCTGAATCAGGGTCGTACCGTCACCACCTTGGAGAAATGCATGCAGTGGAGCAAACTCAAACGCTCGGTTGATGGCGTGATCGCCTCAACGCTTGGCGACTGGCTACCCCCGACCTTAGATTGCCGCGTGTACACCACCTGCCTTTTCTGCAACGGAGCGCTCGGCACAAACGAGGTGATCGAGCACTTCCCGGTGGGTCGGCGCCTCGCCTTCGACAGCGCCAAGGGGCGCCTCTGGGTGGTTTGCTGCCGTTGAGAACGATGGAATCTGACCCCGCTCGAGGAGCGCTGGGAAGCGGTCGAAGAATGCGAGCGCGCCTTCCAAGGGACGCGTCTGCGGGTGTCCACCGATCAGATCGGCCTCGTGTCAACACCGGAATAGAATTGCGCACTTTCACCGGGGAGAATTGCACACTCGGTGGCGTGCGAGGCGGTTAGGTCGCGGTGGCCTCCTTCCCGCGTGACCGGGATGGCTTTGGGGTGTCACGGGCGGTGGACGGGCGCGGTGTGCCGAGTGCGCGGTGCAGGTCGGTGTGGTGCCGCATCCGGAAGCTGTTGCCCCGGATGTTGACGATGTGACAGTGATGGACGAGCCGGTCGATCAGGGCCGCCGCCATCACGTCGTCGCCGAAGATCTCCCCCCAGTGCTCAAAGCCCTTGTTCGAGGTCAGCACGGTGGAGGCGTGTTCGTACCGCCGGGACATCAGCTGAAAGAAGAGCATCGCGCCCGTGCGACTGATCGGGAGATAGCCGATTTCATCGACGATCAGGAGCGACGGAAAGGTGAGCGTCTTCATGCGGTGGAGCAGCCGGCCCGCTTGGCTGGCCTCTTCGAGCGACGTGATCAGATCGCCGAGGGTGCCGTAGTACACGCGGCGTCCACTCTCCGCGGCCGCGATGGCGAGGCTGATGGCGAGATGGGTCTTGCCGACGCCGGGCGGGCCGAGGAAGACGACATTCTCCTTCCGCTCGAGAAAGCCCAGGGTATGGAGGCTCTCGAGCTGCTCACGTTTCACGGACGGCTGAAAGGAGAAATCGAAGTCCGCGAGCGTCTTCACGGCAGGTAAGCGGGACGAGCGCATCGCGGCGTCGAGTCGCCGATGATTGCGGAGCGCGATCTGCGCGGCGAGCAGCGCCGCCAACGCGGCCGGGGCTTTGAGCGAGCCGCCATCGAGCCCGCCCAGGATCTCGTCGAGTGCTTCCAGCGCGCCCGGCATCTTGAGATCGGCGAGTTGCGCGCGCAGCTGATCGCGCAGAGACGGGGTCGTCTTCATCCGGCCACCGCCTCGACGAGCTGCTGATACGAGGCCAGCTCCCGCTGCTCGACGACCACACTCGGCACCGTCGGCGCGAGCAAGTGAGGCGTGGTGCGGCGCGTCGTGCGATCCGCGGGCAGGACAAGCGGCCGATACGCGCGCGCGGCGAGCGGGTGGAGATGCGTCCGCTCGTCGGTCTCAAAGCGCACGCGGGGGACCGCGTCCGTCGTGCGGTGCGTCCGGGCGTTTGCCACGCCCTCGAGCCAGCGCTGGCGCTGGTCGTCGAGATCCGCATCGCCGATGAACTCGCGCCCGTAGAAGAAATTGCCGCGCACGTAGCGGATCGGGCGCTCGACCTTGCCTTTGGTCTTGGCGCGATAGGGCCGACAGGCGCGAATGCGAAAGCCCCAGTGCGCGGCGAAGCGGAGAAACTCCGGATTTTCGAGGAGTCGCCCGCCGTCCGCGCGCTGGTCGTCGAGGATGACGGCCTTCATCTGGTCGAAGAGGAGCTCCGTCGGGACGCCGCCGAAATACGCGAAGGCCTCTTCCAAGCCACTCACGACCGTCGCCATCGTCTGGCGCGGATAGAACTTGAGCCACAGCAGGCGCGAGTACCCGAGCACCACGACGAGGGCGTAGCGCTTGCCCCACGGCAATCGGAATTCGGCGAAATCCACCTGGGCCTGATGACCCGGCGCGGTCTCGTAGCGCACGACCGGATCAGGGACCGGCTGCGGCCGAACACGGGCGACATACGCCCGCACCTGAGTAATGCCGCCCGGATAACCGGCGGCGCGGACTTCATCAAAGATCCGCACCGCCGAGAGTTCGGGATACGCCGCCAGCCGGGCGGTGATGATCGCCTGATAGGGATCGAGCTGCGTCGCACGCGGCGACGAGCGACGCGGAGGGGCCGCGCTGAGATCGCGGGTCAGCTGACCGGTCGCGATCCAGTAGTGCACCACACGCCGGCTGACGCCGAGGCGCTGGGCGATGGCGAGCTTCGAGAGGCCATCATCGAGGAGATGTTGCAGTAGCACGAGGGTATCCCATCCGTACACGGTGCCTCGCCTCTGAGCAGGAGGAAGGCGAATGTGCCAACGGGGCCGGACGGGTGCCCACTCCTGGGCTCAGAGCATCCGCCGGCAGGCGGGGGCTCCGAGTGTGCAATTCTCGCCGGTGAATCTGCGCAATTTCACGCCGGTGCTAACACCTCGCGCGCGTGGGCGAAGGACTCGAGCTCGTACGGATTGGCGCGCCGCTTCGACCCGAGATGGCGGCGTGGCGGTATGGGGATCAGTTCGGGCGGCGGCGGCGGCGCCATCTCGGGATGCTTGCTGGCGGTGTAGCGGCCGCAGCGGTCCTGGTCGCCGCTGGACCCCTCATGGGAAGCGCGAGCTGGGCTGCGTTTGAGATTCTCTGGCAGGCGAGCGTCGGCGCGAACGCAGTGTACCGCACGCGGACCCGACTGCCGATCATGGGCCCGAACGACGTCACGCTACGGGTTCGCCTCAGTGACCTCGCGCATGTCCGCCTCGCCGCGCAAGGAGGACGCGTCGTGCTCGGCGTGCCGGTGTGCGCTGAGGCCGCGGTCCCCTGGTGGCAGTTTGAGAGTCTCGGCCCACCCCCGCTGATGGAGCTCGAGGGCGCGGCCGCCGTCCGAGCCGCGGGTGCGTTGCTGCCCCTACTCAATCGGGGCAGCGGCACGGCGAGCGACGTCCAGCGGGCGGTAGGCCTGCTTGAAGCCGGGACATCGCCCGAGGCAGTGTTCGCGCGCGCGTCAGACATCGGCACCCCCTGGAAGCGATGGGACTCCGACAAGCACAAGCACGGGGCGGCGCTCCTGCGCACGCTTCCGTCGCACGCGCGCCTCGCGCTCGAGATGGCTTCCCACGAGGAAACCGAGCGCCGTGCGTTGGACGGCGAGCTGCACCTCCTCGAGTCGGCATGGCACGATGCCGAGGACATCGCAAGCATCGCTGACGACCTGTTGCTACCTCCCGGTGCGCAGGAGTTCCTCGACCAGCACCGGCCATAGCGCTCGTGCGACCTAAAGTCCCGGCCTACGTACGCGCGCATCCGACGGGATCGAACTCATAACAGCGCCGCCTCCGTCCGCGAAGCGCTCGTGACGACGTTGCGTATTGCGTGCATAGTGTGCCGATGTTATGGAGGCCATGTCGGCATCTCGATGAATAGTCTTGATGCGCAGCCCTGACATGCCCACGCATCACGGCAACTGAAATGAGGCTGGGAGCTTTTCGTCGGGTGACCAAGAAATGGACGGCGTCGCTCATCCACGAACGAGAAATGCAGTGTGTTATCATGACTGTAAAGTCATTGACCCGAATGTCTTCACTCACGAAAACGTCTCGACACGCGTAGCGAGTCTCGACCACCATCCATTTGCTTCATGGCCGCGGGCGGGCGAACTGTGTCCTCGATTTCGGATATCCATGGGGCAAAAAGCATCACATCGTCAGGCGAGTCGTGGTACCTGACTTCCACGCCGTGCCGCTCCCAATCCAGAAGGACTTTGCACTCGGTTCCTGGGTCGAGCGCACGCGCAATGCGAGTCCGGTCCCGCATATAGATGCGCGAGGGCACGCCATTCAGGGCAGCGATGGCGCGTTGCAACCCCATGAAGCCAGGACGCTCCAACGTCCGGCCGGAAAAGCCATTGTCGGTGAACTCCGCCTTGATACTATATCCATGGGTTAGTGCGGCTGCTGCATTCCCGCGAAGCTGGTCCGCGATCACAGAATCCGATTCTACCACACATCGGGCGTACGATAAGGCAACGCGCGTCTCTGAGCGTTGCTCTTCTGGTTCAACAACAAGATGCGACGCAAGACTTCCAAATGAGGTACTCATGGTGATCCGTGGCGAGGGTGAGTGCGAGCACGCGCATCATCGAATCGTACGGCACCACCGCCAGCGCGCCCCGCATCCATGTCACCGGCGTTGGCGCGTTTCAGCCACTTTCGTGAGCCAATCAGTCTCGCTTGCCCGCACTCGATCTCTCACGGCATCGCGATGACTGGGTTTCTAAAATTGGGCGCGGCACGTCCCGGGCATACCTCGTCCCGCGATTGCAGTCGGGGCCGAGGCGCGTGCTCTCGCGCTGGAACTTGGCAACCGGTTTGCAGCTGCCGGTCACACGGAGATCGCGGCGTGCTCAAGGATGGGGACAAATAAGGCGTCTAGCTTGGGGCCAACCAAGCCCAAAAGGAGCGCATGTCGAGAGTCAGTCGATGTCGCACACCATTGATCGGGCTCTGAATGGAACTCTCGCATGAGCTTACCATGCGATGGCCAAGGGCGGTGTCTTTGTACTGAGAACTGCCATGTGCTGATTCGAGCAAGCCACCAGTTCATCCGCCGGCCAACTAGACGGACCCCAGAGCTCGCGCCGCTGATTTGCTGACGGCGCGCCTAACCTCGATGTGCGGGGCCAATACAACGGACTAGCTATGCGGGACGGCACCGCAACATTGCCCTAGCCGGCGGTCTCTTTGGCGGACTGCTACTTCCTGCACGTCGGACGCCTGTAGTGAACCGAGCTCGCCATGCCGCCGTTCGCCGTTCGCGTCTGTGGGAATGCTCGCTTACTCCGTCGGCTGCGATTGAGGGCACGTCGGCACCGACGAGCCGCCTACTGATCTAGAAGAACTGATTTCTTAAATCGCACAGTCGGAAAGCGGACAGGGACTGAGCGCGCTTGGAGAGACGCTTCCGAGCCAATGTCGAGCCGCTCCATGGCACAAGGCTTTCCGCATGCCAACCACCTTGGGGTTCAGAGGACAGACCCGACGCCTTCGAACGAAAAGTGGGCGATGTTCACGAAGCCAGATAGGCTACTCGGAGACACCATTCGGTTCTCCACTCTCTCTGGACCTCTCCATGACCTTCTGTC